>DCVM01000167.1:3422-45412 GCA_002327985.1 Syntrophaceae bacterium UBA2188
CAATGTAGAAAACCCGTTGGACTCCCATTTCAAAATGCTAATTGCTAATTGGCCATTTTGCACTGATCTTTTTTAGCCTCTTGGGTGATACTGTTGATGAATCTTCTTCAATCTTTCCCCGGTCACATGGGTATAGATCTGAGTCGTGGAGATATCCACATGGCCAAGCATCATTTGGACAGAACGGAGATCCGCCCCTCTTTCCAAAAGATGGCTGGCAAAGGAGTGACGAAGAAGATGGGGCGTGATCTTCTTACGAAGACCCGCTTTCCTCGCATAGTGCTTAAGATTTTTCCAGAATTGTTGTCTGCTCATCCCTTTACCCGAACGATTGATAAAAAGAAAGGGGCTCTCTCTCCCCTTGGCAAGGCATCCACGAGCACTCGTCAGATAGTGATGAACCCACTTCATGGCTTCGCTTCCGATTGGAACCATCCTTTCCTTTGAACCTTTCCCGTAGAGAAGAACATATCCTCCTTCCAAGTTGACCTGATGGGTAGGAAGATGCGTGAGCTCAGAAACCCTCATGCCTGTCGCATAGAGCATTTCCAACATCGCCCGGTCTCTTATCCCTAAAGGGGATTGGAGATCAGGTTGTTCCAATATTTTTTCAATTTCCTTCAAGGCTAAAATTTCTGGTAACGTTTTTGTTACCTTGGGGGATTCTAATTCCTCAACAGGATTCACCTCCAGAATTCCCTCTTGGACCATAAATCGAAAAAAGGTCCGGATGGCGACTAAGTTTCTCACGATAGTCTTGGAGGAAAGATTCTTCTTCTTGAGTGCATGGAGAAATCCCCTGACATGAAATTTACCAACTTCTTTTATCTCCTGAACCCCTTGCCCCTTCAGATGATGTAAGAACTGACTCAACCCGTGGCTATAGGCCTCAATCGTATTTTTAGAAAGTCCCTTTTCAACAATGAGATAATGAAGGAATTGATCCAACCATTGATCCATTACTGTTTCCTCATCCTCCTACCCTTTTCTCCAGTCGCAAGAGTGAGAGGGGGAACAACGAAAAAGCAGAGGCGACTCTTCCCTTTGCTTTAATAGAGAGACCCATCGTCTTAAGATCCTTTTTAGATTCCGGTGTGCCCAAATCCTCCTCCTTGTCTTGGGGTAGTGGGAAGATCATCCACTTCTTCCAAAGAGGCTCGAAACACCTGAGAGATCACAAGCTGAGCAATTCTCTCTCCATGACGAATGGTAAAGGGTTCATTCCCAAAATTGATTAAGAGGACACCAATCTCCCCACGATAATCCGAGTCAATGGTCCCTGGTCCATTGACCACACCAATTCCCTTCTGAATGGCTAAGCCACTACGTGGCCTGACCTGACCTTCAAATCCCTCAGGAATGGCTACAGCGATCCCTGTCGGAATGAGTCTTCTTTCCCCTGGTTCGAGGGTAACTTCCCTTTCAAGGGAAGCGAAAAGATCCATTCCGGAGGCACCTCCTGTCATGTATTGGGGTATGGGGACAAGAGAATCTTTTTTGAATCGCTTGATATAAATTTTCATCTTTGGATGCCCATTTTCGGAAAAGGAACGATTCCTTATTTCCCAATCAACCGGATCTGGTCTAAATAATTCCCATCCATGGGTCCCAAGACAGTCAAGCAGAAAAAGCGTTGATCAAAGATATCGTTGGCTAATTGTTGAACCGTTTCTTCCTTGACCTCACTGATTCCTTTGAGGATCATTTCCACCGGAAGGTGAGTCTGGAAATAGATTTCATTCTTTGCCAGACGGGTCATCAGGTTGTCCGAGCTCTCAAGGCTCAAAAGGAGGTTCCCTTTTAGCTGTTCTTTGGCCGTTTCCAATTCCCCATTCTTTAAGGGTTCCTTCTTGAGGCGATCAAACTCCTTGAGAATCAGTTCAATGACTTCCTGAAAAGAACTTTCATTGGTCCCTGCATACACGACCACCAGACCTGCATCGATATAAGTCGGGAGGTAGGAATAAACGGAATAAGCCAAACCGCGATTCTCGCGGATCTCTTGAAAAAGTCTTGAACTCATCCCCCCTCCCAGAACGGTATTCAGGACATACGAGGTGTATCGAAGGGAATGGTCGTACTGGAGCCCTCGGGTGCCAAGGCAAAAGTGCACCTGTTCTAAATCCCTCTTCCTAATATTGGTCGTGGAAATGGGGTCCGGTTTACTCCTTGTTCTCGGATTACCTGATTTAAGAATCTGACCAAAGGTCGCATCAATCAAGTCAACCACCTCATGGTGAACTAAATTTCCTGCTGCGCAAATAATGATTCGGTCGGGTGGGTAGTTGTGCCTAAAAAATTGATAGAGCTGATCTCGATGGAAGGACTGAACCAGTTCTGATGTGCCATATATTGGAAAACCCAACGGATGTTCTCCCCAATAGACCCGGTTGAAAAGATCGTGGATATAATCGTCAGGGGTATCCTCCACCATTTTGATTTCCTGAAGGATCACCATCCTCTCCTTCTCCACATCTTTCAAATCCATCAGAGAATGGAGAAAAATATCAGAGAGGAGATCGATGGCGAGGGGTAAGTTTTTATCGATCACCTTTGCATAAAAACACGTGTATTCCCTCCCGGTAAAAGCATTCAGAGTTCCTCCAACGGAATCAATTTCTTTGGCGATATCGAAAGCTGTCCTTTTTTCTGTCCCTTTAAAGAGGAGGTGCTCAATAAAGTGGGAGATTCCATTTTCTCTGGGGTGTTCATCTCTCGATCCAGTAGCTACCCATATACCAATCGAAACAGACCGGAGGTAGGGAATTTGCTCGGTGATGACTCGGATACCATTATCGAGTACTGTCTTCCGATACCTTAATTCTGTATCGCCCCATGATGAATTAACGAAACCCTGAGTATTTCCAACTTTTCCGTTCATGATCTTCTATCCCTTGTCCGCTTTCCCCTCTTTATAAAAATATGCCAGAATACCCCTCAGCTCTGCTGGGGGGATGAATGGCCTCCCTCTCCCCTGGGGGGAGAGGGTTAGGGTGAGGGGGAAATGATCTTATCATCACCCCCACCTTAATCCTCCCCCATCAAGGGGGAGGAAAGTTTTTTAGAGAATTTGATGCCCCGCAGCTTGCTGCGGGGTAGTTCACTATTACTTTGCCTGTTCGCCCTGTTTCATCTCCCTTAAGGCTGCCTTTCGACTCAAGCGAATACGGCCTTGGGGATCGATGTCAATAACCTTAACAGGTACCTCGTCCCCTTCCTTCAACACATCCGTTACCTCCTTAACATGACCCTCTGCCAATTGAGAGATATGGATGAGACCATCCGTTCCGGGGAAAAGTTCCACAATGGCACCAAACCCTAAAATGCGTACTACCTTCCCATTATAAATGGCTCCCACTTCAACTTCTTGGGTAAGCCTCTTAATCATATAAATGGCTTTCTCGATGGCCTCATAATTCGGCGAGGCCAACTTTACTACCCCAGAATCCTCCACATCGACCTTTACTCCAGTCTGTTCGACAATGGCCCGAATATTTTTCCCTCCCGGTCCGATGACATCCCGTATCTTCTCTGTCTTTACCTGAAGGCTAACAATTCGAGGGGCGTGTCGTGAAAGATCTTTCCGAGGTTCGGAAATCGTCTCGCTCATCTTATTTAAGATATGGAATCTGCCCTCTCTGGCCTGATCAAGAACCTTTCTCATGATCTCCTTGGAAAGTCCTCGGACTTTGATATCCATCTGGATGGCCGTAACCCCTTGGGCCGTCCCTGCGACTTTGAAATCCATATCCCCAAAATGATCCTCATCGCCCAAGATATCTGAGAGGACAGCCGTTTGCCCATTTTCTAAGATTAAACCCATAGCAATGCCAGCGACGGGAGCCTTGATGGGAACCCCTGCATCCATCAGAGAGAGGGTGGATCCGCAGACGGTGGCCATGGAGGAGGATCCATTCGATTCCAGTACCTCTGAGACAATCCGAATGGTATAGGGAAATTGTTCACTGGAAGGGAGCACGGGTAAGATAGCTCTCTCGGCCAATGCCCCGTGCCCAATCTCTCTCCGGCTGGGTGACCTCAACGGAGAAACTTCCCCTGTACAGAAAGGAGGGAAATTATAATGGAGCATAAAGGATTTATAAGTCTCTCCGGTCAAGGAATTAATTTTTTGCTCATCTTCAGAAGTTCCGAACGTCACGACAGCAAGAACCTGGGTTTCCCCACGTGTGAAGAGGGCAGAACCATGGGTCCTGGGAAGGACACTCACTTCACAGGAGATGGATCGAATCTCTGAAAGGCCTCTCCCGTCAATTCGCTGTTTCTTATCTACAATAAATTTTCTGACCAGTTGGCGATAGGTCTCTTCGAAGGCGATCTTTGCCATCTTTTGAGAGGATTCTTCTTCTGCCCCAAGCTCCTGAAGAGTCGACTGGAGAGCCGCCTCCAACTTCTCTCTTCGCTTTCCTTTCTCTGTGATGATAAACGTCTCCCGGAGTTTCTCCTGGGCGATGGTGTGGACCCTTTCCTGAACAGAGGCATCAAGTTTTTGAAGTTCGAATTCCCTGGGATGGATTTCCAATGCCGACTTCATCTGTTTTTGAAGATCGATGACCGGCTTCAAGGATTGATGGCCAAACAGGATGGCCTCCAGGATTTCCTCTTCCTTGACCTCCTTGGCGCTGCCTTCGACCATAATAATAGCATCCTCGCTTCCCGCTACGAAGAGATCGATATCGCTCAGTTCCGCTTCCTCGTGGGTGGGATTCAGGACGAATTCCCCATCAATCCGACCTACTTTAGCTCCGGCAATGGGCCCCCCGAAAGGGATATCGGAAATGGAAAGGGCACTGGAGGCGCCGATCATTCCGAGGATGGAAGGATCATTATCCTGGTCAGCAGAAAGAACCGTGGCGATAATCTGGATTTCATTCTGAAACCCCTTTGGGAAAAGCGGCCTCAGGGGCCGATCAATAAATCGGGAAATCAGAGTTTCACGATCGCTCGGTCTCCCTTCCCTCTTAAAAAACCCTCCCGGGATCCTCCCTGCGGCATAAGTCATCTCTAAATAATTAACCGTGAGGGGAATGAAATCGAGACCTTCCCGTTTCTTTTCGGAGGTCACAGCGGTCACCAAGACGACTGTCTCTCCATACTGCACCATCACTGAACCATTTGCCTGTTTTGCCACCTTTCCGGTTTCAATGGAAAAGGGCCTTCCTCCAAAATCAATCTGTAACTTTTGATTCATAAGATTATCTCCACTCCTTTTCACTCAGATTATCTGAGCTCTATTTTCGTAGACCTAATTTATCGATGATCATTCGATATTGTTCCACTTTATTTTCTTTAAGGTAGTTGAGGAGTCTCCTTCGCTGCCCGACCAATTTGAGAAGACCTCTGCGCGAGTGATGGTCCCGCTTGTGTATTTTGAAGTGTTCGGTCAGATATCGAATCCTTTCACTAAGAAGAGCGATTTGAACCTCTGGGGACCCTGTGTCCCGTTCGTGGTTTTTAAACTGCTCAATGATCTCTTTTTTCTTTTCCTGAACCAGTGTCATGAAATGCCTCCTTTAAAATTAAACGTGATCTACCTCTCACCTTGGTGGCGAGTCGAAACGACTTTGCCCTCTCCTCCTTGGAGGGAGGGAGAGGATGAGGGGTGAAATATTCTTAATGGACGGAGGGCCACCACCTTAGGATCTGCCCAGGGGATTTCCGTCCCTTTCACTTCTGATTTTAAGATGGCCACCAACCCTTCCTGAGGAGAGGACATCTTGAGCCACTCTCCTTTTTCAAAGGCTGGGAGAGATTGTAAAAAAAGATCTTGAACCATCATCTCCCTCCCAAAGCGGACTTTTTGCACCAATTGTTCGTCTCCAATCACTTCGGGTAAACTGGGTAAAGCCGCTTCCAAAGAAATCAGCCATGGATAAAGAGCATCGGGGTGAGAGAGATGCTTCAACTCCTCCCAAGAGATCGCTTGCTCAAGCGTGAAAGGACCGCTCCGATTCCTCCTAAGACTGAGGAGGTGAGCCCCACATCCTATTTTCTTCCCGATATCTCTCCCCAAGGAACGGATATACGTTCCTTTTGAACAGGACACTATAAAATGGACAAGAGGGAGATCCAGTTCCTCTATCTGAATATTGTAAATTTCTACCTCCCTCTCTTTCCGTTCGACCACCATCCCTTGTCTGGCCAATCGATAAAGGGATTTTCCTTGTATTTTAATAGCCGAAAACATGGGAGGGATCTGACGGATCTTTCCTGAAAAAGTTTGGATGAGAGCTTCAACCTGATCAGGGTGGACCTCCTCCCATGACTTTTTCATGATGACGTTTCCGGTCCAATCATCCGTATCGGTCTCCTCTCCTAATCGGAGGGTCGCTTCATACTCTTTCGGACCTTCTTTTAAAAATGGAACCAATTTGGTTCCCTCATTGATGACGACGGGCAGCACCCCTGTGGCAAAAGGATCCAGGGTTCCGATATGGCCTGCCTTCTTGACACCGAACCGGCGCTTCACCTCTCTGACGACATCGAGAGAGGTGATCCCTTCCGGTTTGTCCACCACGAGGAGACCATCAATTCCCTTCTTCATCCCCATTTGGCTCCTTTTCCCGATGGAGGCTTTGGATCAATTCTTCCATATGGATCGCATACTCAATCGAGGGATCAAATAGAAACAGTATTTCAGGAGTATATCTCAATCGAATCCGCCGACCCAATTCTTTACGGATATATCCCTTGGCGCTGTCCAGCCCCTTCATGGAATTCTCTCTCTCTGCGAGATTCCCTGCTACACTGAAATAGACTTTGGCAAACCGGCAATCCTCTGAAACCATGACTCGAGTGATGGTAACAAAACCGATACGAGGATCTTTGATCGACTTGACCAGCATTTGAGAGATTTCTTTCTGGATCAAATCGGCTACTTTTTCTGATCGTTTTCCTTCCATGGGACCCTTTTAAAACCATTAAACCGAGATGATCTCAATGTCCGTATGCACTAAATCGACGAGGTGCATTTGCTCAATAAAGTCAATAATTTTATCTAAGCTCGAATTGATATGTCGCCGATCATTTCCAACGGTACAGAAACCAATTTGGGCCCGTTGCCAGAGGTCATTATCTCCTGTCTCTGAAATGGCCACATTAAAACGATGCCTCACCTGATCGATCAACTTCCGGAGGACATGCCGTTTTCCCTTTAAAGAGTGATTCTCTGGAATTCGAAGGTCTAACTGGCAAATACCGATCACCATATTCCTGCCCCCTTCCCCTAAAAGGACCCCCTCAGCCATGCCAGCCATCTTTTATCCATTTTTCGAAGTATGGGGCGGTCTTCCAAAAGGGACACCTTCTACGGTTCAGGCCAATCTGGTTTGAACTTCTTCAATCTCATAGGACTCGATGACATCTCCAAGTTTGATATCATTAAAATTTTCAATACCGATGCCACATTCCAGCCCTTGGCTACAATCTTTCGTATCGTCTTTGAATCGCTTGAGTGAGGCAATGCGGCCATCATAGACGACGACATTATCTCGTAACAATCTCGCATGGGATCCTCTGACCACTTTTCCATCAATGACAAGACTGCCGGCCACCGTTCCCACTTTGCGGACGTTAAAAACGTGAATCACCTGTGCCCTCCCCAAGATATGCTCTTTGAAAGTAGGTTCAAGCAATCCTTCCAAAGCATTCTTAATATCCGTGATCGCATCATAGATGATGGAATAAGTTCGGACATCGACATGTTCATCTTCCGCAAGCATTTGAGCCTTCGATCCCGGTCTAACATTAAAACCGATGATGATGGCATTGGAGGCGGAGGCTAAATTTACATCGGTCTCTGTGATTCCACCCACCGCATCGTGAAGAATATTAACCTTGACGGTATCGGTCGAGAGTTTCTTCAAGGCCTCTTTGACGGCCTCGATGGACCCCTGGACATCGGCTTTAATAATCACGTTCAGCTCTTTGACCTCTCCCTTTTTAATTTTATCATAGAGCTCTTCTAAGGAAACTTTGCTCAACTTTGAAAGTTCTTTTTCACGAATTTTTTCCTGTCGGTGGAGGCTAATCTGTTTGGCCAACCTCTCTTCAGAAACAACAATAAACGTCTCTCCCGCCTCTGGAATATCGGTAAAACCGATGACCTCGACAGGGATGGAGGGAAGCGTTTCCTCTATTTTTAGCCCTTTATCGTTGAGCATCGCTCTGACCCTCCCATAGTGGGAGCCTGCAAGAAAGGCATCTCCTGTTTTCAAGGTTCCCTCTTGGATCAGAACCGTGGCTACCGGGCCCCTCCCTTTGTCTAATTTGGATTCAATAATAACTCCCCTGGCCGGTTTGTCAGGATTGGCCCTTAATTCCAAGACCTCTGCCTGAAGAAGAATTAAATCGAGTAGTTCTTTAATTCCTACCTTCTGCTTGGCGGACACCTCCGCAAAAAGAGTATTTCCCCCCCACTGTTCTGGCACGAGTCCATATTCCGCAAGATCTTTTTTAACCTTTTCTGGATTGGCCGTCGGTTTATCAATCTTATTGATGGCGACTACGATCGGAACCTTGGCCGCTCGTGCATGATCAATCGCTTCCTTCGTCTGAGGCATCATTCCATCGTCTGCAGCGACCACTAAAACCACCACATCCGTCACTTGAGCTCCTCTTGCCCTCATCGCTGTAAAGGCTTCATGGCCAGGAGTATCAATGAAGACCACCTGCCCATTTTCTAATTGGACATCATAGGCTCCGATGTGTTGAGTAATGCCTCCGGCTTCCCTCTCCATCACGTTTGTCTTACGAATCGAATCCAAAAGCATGGTCTTTCCATGATCCACATGGCCCATGATCGTCACTACAGGCGGTCTCGGCTTTAACTGGTCGGGAAGGTCCTCTTTTCTTTCGAGGAATTCCTGACGCTCTAAAGAGACTTTTTCTACCTCGTACCCAAACTCACTGGCCACCAGGGAGGCGACGTCCGCATCGATCAGCTGGTTGATATTTACCAGCACTCCCATCTCCATCAACTTTCTGATTAATTCTCCACCCTTCACCCCCATCCTTTTAGCCAGGTCCCCAACCGCAATGACTTCGGCAATTCGAATGATTCTCTTGATGGGTTTGGGAACGGTTACCTCTGTCTTCTTCGGCGTCTTCAGGACCACCTTCTTCTTCATGGGTCTGAAGGGTCTAAAGGTGACCTCGACTTCTTTTCCTTCTCCTTTTTCTCCTTCGACCTCTTCTTCCCCTAACATCCTTTCCTCAATCCTCTTCCTCTTTTGGATAAACCCTTTTTTCTTTACAGGGCCCAACCTTTCTTTTTCCAACAATTCTTCTTTTTCGAGTAATTTCACCTCAAGTTTTTTGAGTGGAGGTTCTTTCGGTTTTTGTTCCTCGACATCTCTCTTAACTTCCGCTCCTTTTTTTGCCTCCAAGGGGACCCCTTGGGGAGATATGGCCTCAACGGGTTTGGGAGGGGGGATTTCTTTTGCTTCAGGTTTTGCCTCGGTGGAAATAGATGGCTCAGCTGAGGTGTCTTTTTTCTTTCTTCCCCTCACTGGCTTTTCAGAAGGTTTTTCCTCCTTCTTCAGTTCTTTTTTCTCAATGGCTTTTTTCGGAATCTCTGGCTCGGGTTTGAGCTTCTCCTCTTTTTCTTTTATTATTGGAATTTTCTCTTTTACCACCTCAAGAGGAACCTCAGGTGTAACGGCAGCGACTGGAGGCGGTGGAGGTTCCACTTTCACCTCAAGGGTTCTTGCCCTTCTCCGAATCACGGTGGGTTTGACCCGCTTTTCAATGATTTCTTTCTCCGCATCCCTTTCAATGATCTTTTCGTCTGAGGAGGAAACTTTTTTCTCAGGTTCGGTCAGTTTCTTATCTTTTACCTTGACCCCCATTCGTCTCAATTTCTGAAGCAGTTTATCATCCTCCATCCCGACTTCACGTGCAAGATCGAGGACCTTACTCTTTGTCATTCCCTTCCTCCTCTATCCCCATTCTTCTCACTCTTTAAAAAACGTTTTATCGAAGGATCATGGAAATCTATCGTTTTCTGGAACCCGACCCCTCTCTTCTTTTTCTTTGCCATATTGAAACATCCAAGATCTGGACAGAGATAAAACCCTCGCCCATGATGAGGTCCCTTTCCATTCACCCTTACCGTACCATCAAGACCCTGAGTGAACCAAACCATATCCTCTTTCTTCCTTTTCTTCCGACATCCTATACAGGTACGGAGAGGGACATGCTCCTTCTTGCTCACGTCCTTTTCCCCTCAATATATTGCTTTGCCGACTGGATCAACTTTTCAGCCTTTTTGATTCCGATCCCTTGGAGTTCAGAAAGCTTCTCCACATTGGACTCTATAATATCCTGAATGGATTTAATTCCATTGGTTTCTAAGATTTGGGCCGTCTTCTCTCCCACTCCTTCCATTTGGCTCACCGGGTCGGAAGCAGGTTTCGCTTCTGCGGGAAGAGCTCCTTGGCCTCCCTCTTGGATTCCTTCTTCTTGGAATATTCGAATCGCTCCTTCTACGATCTCTCCTGCTTTCTCTTTTTCAATTCCCAAAACCCTCGCCAGCTCCTCTGGGTCCACCTCGGTCAACTCCTTGATCGAACGGAAACCTTCGTTATAAAGGATACGGCTCCCCACGTCTCCAATATGAGGAAGGCCTTTAAACTTTTCCAATATTTCACTGGAAATCTTTTCCATTCTGGACTCGCTCTTAATATCGATTTTCCAACCCGTCAATTTAGAGGCCAATCGGACATTCTGGCCTTTCTTCCCGATAGCCAGAGAGAGTTGGTCGTCCGCCACAACCACTTCCATATGACGATTTTCCTCATCAATATAGACCCTGGAGATTTTGGCCGGGGCCAACGCATTACATACATATTTAGCTTGATCCTGTGACCATGGGATGATGTCAATCCGCTCGCCTCGAAGTTCTTGAACCACATTCTGGACCCGAGATCCTTTCATGCCGACACAGGCTCCCACTGGATCCACATCCCGGTTCGAACTATAGACAGAAATCTTTGCCCTCTCACCGGGTTCCCGAGCCGCACTGATTATTTTGATCACGCCTTCAGAAATTTCGGGAACTTCCATTTCAAACAACTTGATCAAAAATCCTGGATGGGTTCTGGAAAGGTAAATTTGTGGTCCTTTGGTGTTCTTCTGTACCTCAAGAATATAGGCCCGAAGCCTCTCTCCTTGTCGATTACTCTCCCCAGAAATTTGCTCTTTTAAGAATAGAACGGCCTCTGCCCTACCGATGCTAAGATAAAGATTTCCCTTCTCCATCCTCTGAACGGTTCCACTGACCAAATCTCCCTTTCGATCCTTAAATTCATTATAGACATTCTCCCTTTCAGCGTCTCTTACCTTTTGGATGATCACCTGTTTTGCTGTCTGGGCTCCAATACGACCAAAGTCCGTATTCAGTTTCACTCCCAGACTATCTCCGATCTGTGCCTCGCTGTCCAAGCCTCTGGCCTCTTCCAGAGAGATCTCCGTCGAGGGACTGGTCACTTCCTCCACAACCTGTTTGAATTGAAAGAGCTCCACTTCGCCCACCTCTTCATTATAGTGGACTTCAATCTCTCCCTGGTGTCCATATTTTTTTCTCGAAGCCGTCAACACGGCCTGTTCTAAGGCTTCGATGATCACCTTCCGATCAATCCCCTTATCCTTTCCCACTTGATCAATGACATAATTGAGATTGGATGGCATAACTCATCTCTCCCTTTTAGAAAGGAAGCTCCCTCCACTTCGTTTGGAAAGGGCTTCCTAAAAATGAAATATTATTTTTTAGGGCGTCTCTGGCGGGGCCTATCCCAATCTACTTCCAAGTTAGCTTTGGCCACATTGGAAAGAGGGATTTCAAAGACCCTTCCTTCCACTTCTATCGCCATTCGGTTCACCGAAACTCCGAGAAGTTTCCCCTTATACTGCCGCCGATTCTCAATCGGCTCGACCGTTTTTACTTTGATCCAATGATTGCAATATTTCATAAAGTCCTGTTCAGTCTTTAACGGACGGGTCAGACCTGGTGAGGACACCTCTAAGGCGTAAGGGGTTTGTATGAAATCCTCGATATCTAAATTTCTTCCCACCTCTTGGCTGACCCGTGTACAATCATCGAGGGTAATTCCTCCTTCTTTATCCAGGGTCAGGCGAAGGACCCATCCTTTGGATTCTCTTCGGTATTCTATATCTACTAATTCCATACCTTCATCGGAAAGAATAGAACGAGCGATGACCTGCACCCGATTGACAATCTCCCTTAACATGAACCCTTCCATTTTGGATCGAGGCGTCCTTTAAAAAAAAAGCGGGCAAACAGCCCGCTTTTTCAGCAGACTAACTCAATTAAAAAATATATACTACAATTTACCTTCATTTGCAAGAAAAAATTTAATTTGTCTCAGATTCATTTTCTTCATCCCTTACAAAAATCCCCTTCGCCGATAAAAGGTTAATCCTCCTTCTTCATAAAAGAAGGCTGATCCAAACCTGACCCTCTGAGGGATTGAACCTCTTTCTCCAGTCTCTCGATTATTTTCTGATTTTGGCGAAGGGTTTTTTTAAGTTGAACCCGTCGATAAAGGTCTCCTATTCCTCCAACCAAAATTCCCAAAAAAATGGAGAAAAGAACGACTAAAAAGAGAGGAAGAGGCACTTTCGGAATGTCCAACCATTGATAATTTTCTATTGGGAAAAGGACGAATCGAAGGGTAACAGGGTCTTGATTTTGAATGCAAAAAAGAAGGAAAATTAAAAAAATCAACATCCAAAGCAATGTTTTAACCCATCTCACCTTTTCATCCTCCTTTCTAGATGCCTTTTTTTTGTAAAAGATCCATGAAGGTCGAGTGAAGCTTTTGATAGGTGTTTTCTAAGTATTCAGGAATGATTTTTGTTTCTCCTATGACTGGCATAAAGTTGGTATCCCCTGCCCATCTCGGGACGATATGGAGATGGAGATGGTCTTCTCCAGCCCCTCCCACCTTCCCAATATTCATCCCGATATTGAATCCATCCGGATGAAGATTGGCTTTCAACACCTGCGTGGAGGTTTTCATTAAGGCAAAAAGCTCTTTTAACTCCTCCTCCTCTAATTGTTCCAAGTGAAGGCAGTGGCGTTTGGGAACAACCATCAGATGACCGTTGGTGTAAGGATATTTATTCATGACTACGAATGCATAGCCCCCCTGATAAAGGATCAGATTCTTTTTGTTCTTTTTCTCTTTAAGCTTTTTGCAAAGGAAACATCCCCTTTTCTTTCTTTCTAAAATATAATCCATTCTCCACGGAGCCCATAGATATTTCATGACGATCCGTCCCCTCGTAATACATGCTCTCCCTTTTATCTTTATAAAAGTCCTTGAGCAGGTCTTTCTTGGAATTTATTCCATGCTAACGGTGCGTTCCTAAACCTCTCTTTTACAAAGGAAATGCGCTCAGGATGATTGATGTTCACCCTGAGAGATTAAGAGGTCAACTCCAGATTGAGATACAGGTAATCCTTCCAAGGGTCGGGGGTCTCTTTAATCCCAAGGCTCATTGCCAATAGGGGAATCCAGATAGGTGCCCTGGGTTTTCGAATGAGCGACATCCCTGCTTCTTCCGGTGTCCTCCCCCCCTTTTTAAGATTACAGCCCGTACAGCAGGTCACGACATTCGTCCATTCCGTTTGCCCACCCTTAGAGCGCGGGATGACATGGTCATAAGTCAACTCCTTGTGTTCAAAAGGAGCACCACAGTATTGGCACTTTCCTCGATCCCGGACATAAAGATTCTGACGGGAAAATTTAACAATCGGAGTTTTTCTTTTAATGAACCGATTTAATCGAATCACGGCAGGCAGCCGTAAGGAAAAGCTGACCCCTCGAATCATGCGATCATATTCTTCGATCACCTCCACTTTTTCAAGGGTCACCATGATGATCGCTTTTTTCCAAGTCACCACTTTTAACGGCTCAAAAGTGGAATTCAGAAGTAATGTCCATTCCATCGTTTTATATAAAAAATATCCCTATGAATTTTGAGTAGATATATCGATTTTTGATTTAATTGTCAAGTATTTTAAGGACCCCAAACCAGATTAAACTTCCTCTATTGAGAAAGTGAACTACCCCGCAGCAAGCTGCGGGGCATCAAATTCTCTAAAAAACTTTCCTCCCCCTTGATGGGGGAGGATTAAGGTGGGGGTGATGATAAGATCATTTCCCCCTCACCCTAACCCTCTNNTCATCCCCCCAGCAGAGCTGAGGGGTATTCTGGCATATTTTTATAAAGACCTCGTCTAAAAACAATGGTAAAGATGCCCGCCCTGCCCCACGCTAAAGTCAGGGTCCGTATCATTAAAATTGAAATTAAATGTTTGTCGTTGTCGAAGCTCGTATCCCTGCCTACCCTGTCTACCGGTAGGCGGGCAGGCAGGGGTTTCTTAGCCTTAATTCGATAGATAGTCATTATTTTCGAGTTTCAGGCCTATCTGCACCAAGGCTTCAGCGGACAAGGAAATCCCCGGCCCAACACTGACAACATTAATCCAAACAACAATCTTTGTCACTTTTATAAGCCATCTAAAAAAGGTATGATATCTCTCAAAAAGATATTTATCTATAAATATCAAATAGTTATATCTATTATAATTTAATTTAATAATCTGGCAAAAAAATTGCATTTAAGTTTTTTATGCTACCCTTATTTCAAATCTCCTCAGAATCTTTCTCATTCCCATTTCTCCTTTTTGTAGCAACCCTTTTATCATTGAAATACAAATGGAAAGGTATTGTTCTCATTCCTAAATTTCCAATCTTGCACTTAGCGTTCAGGATAAACCGGTGTTGAAGATGACGAAAGATATGTTCGTGGCCAATCTCCATCTTTTGAAGATTCATTTGTCGATTCTAAAACTATTCATCATCAAAGAAATTTCTTCCTTCTTGATGAAGAGACTTCATTAACATCAATGTCCATGGCCACCTCTTTTTAGGAGATTAAAAAATTTGACAATCCAATAGGTTTCTGATATTTCTTATCTAGAACGTTAGAACGAGTGATAAAGGAGGACCCTTCTATGAGAGGACTTAAAAAGATTTTTCTGTTGTGGTTGGTTTTTTCATTGGTCACCGTCAGTCTCTATTCAACAGGATGGGCCGAAAATAAGGATAGATGGACTCAGGATGATCCTGTTGGACAGGGATGGAGTGCATTGGATTTAATTTTTGCAAGGCCTTTTGGGGTGGCTGCTGGAATTGTAGGAAGCGCCATTTTTATCGTCTCACTGCCTTTTACCATTCCATCGGGGGGGGTGAATGAGGCGGCGAATATGTTTATTGTTAAACCCTTTAAGTTCTCTTTTGTTCGAGGATTCCCAGACGAAGATATTTAAAGCAGACTAACTTGCAAAAGGAAGATTCAGGTTTTCTGAGTTAAGATAAAGAGAGGATTCAGAAGAAAGAGTCCTCTCGATGAGAAATAGGGCTTACCAAATTTCCCTGACTTTAGATTCTCCCTTTAATTTCCGATGGCAAAAGGGGCAGGATCTTCCCTCCTGAATCAGCACCTCTTTCATCATCTCGATCAACTCACTATCCTCTAAAATTTGCTTCACAATATGAGGATGGGGCTTTCGATCGTATTTGCGATATGGAAAACTACTTTTCCCACTCATCTCTCCACTCCTCAAAAGACATTATAAAATTTTGTTGTTCTTTTGGCAAGAGAGAAAAAGAGGTATTTTGTATAGGGACATGGAGGGGATAAAGTTATTCTGA
Source organism: Syntrophaceae bacterium UBA2188 (assembly GCA_002327985.1). GTDB lineage: Bacteria > Desulfobacterota > BSN033 > BSN033 > UBA1163 > UBA1163. Next base: position 19,184 of record DCVM01000167.1, read on the forward strand.
AAGATTTCTTAAAAAATTTTTCAATCTATTGAAATCGTCTAAGGAGATCTCCTTAAACTTGACTCCGCATCGATAATCTCCCCAGTCTTTCCCCAAATGGATATCGATCCAGACCACCTCTGCGATGGCCTCGATGAAGTTCAAATCAGTCCCTGAAGCAAAAAAAAGTTTTATTTTAAGATGCTGGCCAATTTCTATTGGTTTCGAAAGATAAACCAACATTCCTCCCTCGCTGGCATTGAGTGCCTTTCCTGTTTGGGGAGAGAAAGAAGGAAGAAGATAGTACTCCATCGGTAAATCGATTGAAAATCTGGGATACTTTCGCCTTTCTAAATTGGCCACCCCTACATGTGATTTCTTTTCCTGGCTCTCCGTCGTTTTTCCTCCTATGATGCTCTACCGATGAAAGGGGATTTCCTCGAATTGGTATTGACCGCTGAGAATTTGTTTCAATTTTGCTCGGTCTTCCTCCAAAATTTTAATAAATTTTAACCCATACCGGTACCCCTCCCAATCCTCCTCCCAGTAAAGGTCTTTCCATATGATTTCAGCGAACACTTCAAAGTTAGTCAACTCAAACCCTTTTGGAAATAAAACAGCAATCTTTAATTTTGAACCGATTGGAATATTTTTTACAGAATTGATCAGAAGTCCCACCTCACTTGCATTAACCACTAATCCTCCATGGGCATAGGGGGCATTCATAACCCTGTATTCAAGAGGTAAGTCCACAGATATTCTTGTATGTTTCCTTCTTTCCATCCCTCTTTAACTATAACCCTCTCATTCCTTTTTCCGATGGATTAAAGTGAATACAAAGTTTTAGGCAGAAGGTTTCAAAAAGGCACCCCTCGCACCAAGGTTGGATTGGGAAACAATGTCCCCCTTGTTCTTCTTCTTTCCCCATCCATTCCATGGGTTCTTCGACTTTGGTGGGATTCTGGGGAAAAACCGTTCTTGCAAAGGATTGAATTTTAATATCTCCCATTGAATTACTCCCCTGATAAGAATCGAAATGGGGATCCACAATGCCTAATCGAGAGGCGACTCGGTAAAGACCTTCTCTAATGAGAATAGGAAAATTTGAAAGATCAATTTCCATAACATTTGGAATCAAATCATGGATCCATTGGATCGCTCTTCGGCTGTTTGGGTAGCCCATATGAGGAATCACCTGAATCAACTTTTCTAATTCAAACGCGTCCCATTTATTTTTTTCAAGAATGGCATTTCCAATTTGCTGGATCTTAGGAAAGGCCCGATGAAACAAATCTCTCCAAACCTCCCTGGATACAAAGGGATTCCCTTCAAGGGGAGGTATCTCATCAATAAGAAGGCCGGGTTGAGTAATCAGTCTGAATACCTTTTGGGTGTTCTCCAATGCTTTGAAGGGTGGGTTCCCTTGGTCAAACCGGGAATGAACCAATATGGTCAAAAGGGCATGGATGGAGTCTTTGAATTCACCCCCTTCCCGTTTTTCTTCATACCATGAAGAAAATAGATCACGGGGTTTCTGATGATATGTTTCCACGACTTCTCTAAAATATTCTAACCAGGGGAATGAAGAAGGTTTTTTCTCCTCTTCGACTTCTTCGGGCTTCTCAGAAATATCTTCTAATAATTGGGTGGCTTCCTCAAATACTGACGCATCAAGGTGTGGAGCTTCATCTGCTTTCCCATCTTCAGCGTTGAACCTCAACTCACACAAGGCCGTATCTTCTTCCCTTTCTTCTTCTGTTTTTTCTAACAGAGATGGAGCGATCTTCTCAAAGGGTTCTCCTTCCCAGATTCCCTCTGACTCCTCTTCTCCAGGGGGCGCATGCTCTTCGAGGAAACTCAAAGAATCATCCAAGATTTCTTCAGAAGGTTCAAGAGTCATTGAAATGGATTCCTCAGCGGTGGGATTTCCATCTCCCCCCTGTTCTTCTATTATTTCTTCTTCAGGGGAAGACTCGACGTCTTGTTCCTGGGAGAGGGCAGGTTCCGAAGCCTCAATCAGATCCAAGGTTCGGTCTTTCTCTTCAAGTCCCGGGAGTGGTTGGACAGGGGGGAAAGAATGTTCTTCCTCGCTCTCTGTTTTCACCTCTACCCACTCCCTTTTCTTTCTTTTATCCACTGCTGGAATGGGATGGCCTGAAGCATTCTTGAAGGCAATAGAAATTTTTTTGATCAAATGGCTTCCTTCAAAGACAATCTTAAAGGGAGAGATTTCTCCTGAAGGAAGAGGATTAATGGGGAGGGGAGTTTCTTCAAATATAATCAATTCTTCAAAATCGTCAAAAAGTTGAAGGAGGACCCAGGTCTCATTTAAAGTTTCATCCGATATATTCTCCACTCTGCCTAGAATGCCCCATAATCCTCTTTTTGTCTTCCGGAGATAAGAGGACTCTAAGGCCAACTGATGGGGAACCAATTCCTGAAATTCGAGAAAAATGGGCGGAACATTCCTTCTCTCTTCTATAGAAACCGTGGCACCAAAAGATTTGAGCGTCCTGGCGAGAATTTCTGCTTTTTTAAAGGGAAGATTTTTTTTGAGGATGATGGGGCAACGGTCAACAATCTTTTTTACCAGGGGAATGGGAATGGGGTAGTTTTCAGAAAGGTGATGGCAGAAGGATTCTTTTTCGCTTTCAGTGTGATTCCCGATACTCTTGAGGAGGACCCGATATCTCCCTATTTCCTGACTTAATCGTATCATGATGTGCCTTGGGTGCCGAGCTCTCTTCCCTAAATCCTATCGAGGGAGATGATTGACCACCTTTTTGAATTGAAAAAGTTAAATCTCCCTCTCGGGGATGCCCGAGAAGGGCTGATCCATATTGTTCTCCTTATCTTTTAAATAATTTTAAAAAATAGTTCAACCTTTATTTTATTTTTTAAAGGAATTTCAAAAGTGAACTACCCCGCAGCAAGCTGCGGGGCATCAAATTCTCTAAAAAACTTTCCTCCCCCTTGATGGGGGAGGATTAAGGTGGGGGTGATGATAAGATCATTTCCCCCTCACCCTAACCCTCTCCCCCCAGGGGAGAGGGAGGCCATTCATCCCCCCAGCAGAGCTGAGGGGTATTCTGGCATATTTTTATAAAAGGTTCTGATTTCCTCTGTGCTTTATTTGCCAACCTCTTTTAATAGCGTTGACAATCGATTAAAGTTTTTTTCATCAATCGATTCAAAATGCAACCCATATCGGTGTTCGCCCCAACTTTCCCTGGCCGCCAAATCACACCAGACCACTTTGCCAATGGCTTTAATCGTGTCTAATTCTAAACCCCTGACATAAAATATTTCAATTTGCAAAAGGGTCCCCATTTCCACCTTTTCCGGAAGATAGACAAGAAGACCACCTTCGCTTGCATTGGCTACCATTCCACCCAAGGTCTGATTTCCATTTAGACGGGCATAATCTAGAGGCAATTCAACACTAAATCTTGGGTGTTTCCTTTTTTCAATAGCAAGAACACCCATTTTAGTCTGCATTTTTGATTGAAAAGTTTGATCCATTCTTTCCATTTATTGTTGATTTAATTGTTAAATAATGTGCATTTTTAATGCCATTTATAAAATTTTAAATTTAAAAACCCTCATTGGAAATTTTTTGGTTATTTTTTTGCCATATATATGAAATGGATTCAAGATTGATATTATGCAAGAATAATACCAATTATATCATTTTCTTAATTTATTCACAAATTGTCATATTTTAACTATTAAGGCAAGGATTTTTAGGATTTATCTAAGAGAATTATCTATTTAAAATAATAAGTTATAAAAAAACAAACCTCTTTTTATTCAATATTTACTTTTTTTAAAGAACTATGAAATATTTTTAATGTTTTACCCATTCAGGCTTTGCTTTATAAATTTCGGCTTCCTCTGGAATCTTCTTTTCGATCATATTTTTGGCCTCATCCATTTCGATTTTAATTTTTTCCATTTCATTCTTGACCTGGTCCCTTTCTTTCCTGAGATTTCCCCTCTCGGCTGAACTTTTTGAATCGTTATATCTCTCTGTCAACCCATTATACTGATTCCTCAAGACTTCCGATTTTTCTTGGAGTTCTCTTAATTTCTTTTTCCAATCCTCTATTCTTCCCTTCCAATAGTCTTCCCCTCTTCCTAACTGATCCTTATAAGTCCCCTCTTTTCTTTTTGAAGTTCCTTCCCCTTCAATCTTTTCTTCTTTGCCTTCAGACAACCCCATTTTTTCAGTCTTAGGTCGGTATTTTTCAGGCACTTGTGTGATATCATCTGTGAAATAGACCACTCCCTTTTCATCCACCCATTTGTAAACCTCTGCCATAGAAATTTCTGAAAGAAGAAAAATGAATAGAAATAAGATTAGAGCTCTTTTCATACCATTACCAAAGCAATTCTTATGCCAAGCTTTTTAATTATTGATTTTTTAATGAAGGTATATTATTATTTAAATGACTAATACATCAAATTTTATCACCTCCTTGTTTTACCCCCCCAATTGGTGTATTAGTTGGGATCAGTTATTGCCCTCCTCTAACTGATCCCTTTGGATTTATATAATATATTTAAAAGCTTAAGTATTTTTCCCACATTTTTTGTGAATACCCTGTTGAAAACTTTGTTCTTTCCTTCAAAAAATGGCCTATTCTATATTTTTTTAGCAAAATGCCTAATCTTTAATCAATACAATTCCCAGTCATTTTAAGAGGTTTTTCTTAATTTTTAACCCAAGCCGTTTTTCTTCACCCCCCGTAAAACCTCTGACGGAAACCCTAGCTGGGACACAAATTCCCTATGAAATTCTCCAAATCCAATTTTTTCAAGGAAGGGTTGGGCCTTAACGCCCCGGCATCCAGCTAATAGGGGTGGCTTTAGTTTATATATTCTTTCATAAATCTGATTCAACCATTTTTCCCCTTTTGTCATGTTGATCAAAATCACTCTCCCCCCCTCTTTTAAAACTCTTCTAAATTCTAAAAGAATGGGAATGAAATCTTCAACCGGAAGGATATCCAGGAGATATTGATTCATGATCACATCAAACGTTTCATCCTCGAAAGGAAGATGCCGGCAATCGCAGAGGTGGAGGGTATAATTCTTTTGCCCTATTCTCGAAATCCTTTTTTTGGCCTTCTCCACCATCTTCATTGAGACATCAATACCATCCACCCAACCATTCGGATTCCTCTTTAGTATTTCGACGAAATTCAGTCCGGTCCCAAGGGCCACTTCTAAAACTTTCTCCCCATTCTGGATCGCAGCGAATTCTAATGCTCGTTGGCGTGCCTTGGATTCCATTAAAATTCCAAATAAATCATAGATTGGAGCAATCCAGTTATATTTCCTGACAATCTCCTGATGTGTGTATCGAGCCTCTAAGATCTCTGGTTCCATGAAACGACCCCCATCTCCCCTGTGACAATCTTCTCCTTCCGATTCCATTCCCTCCACAAAGGGAAAATAAGATCTGGAAATAAACTACAGGACTTAATGGAGAAGAGTCAAGAATTTTTTAAATGAGTCGGATTGAAATAATCTCTGATCCTTCCGAGAACAATGTGTGGAATATCCTCTTTTCGCTTAACTGTATAAATGCTGATGTTTTTCCTCTTTTCAACCGCCTTTTCAAATCGGGCCGCATAAGGGTTATCTCCGATGTGAACCGCTGTAACCCGGTTTTGGATTTGTCCAAAAAATCCAATCAATGCTTCCAAGTTGGTAATCTTCATGTCAGTAATAATAAAGAAATCAAGGTTTTTCTTTCCTTGTATCAATGGCATTAAATCCTCCAAATCCAACGCCGTCCCACCCCCAAAATATTTACACAGGACACGATAGATGTCTTCCCGCCTTTCTGTATAATTCAAAATATCCTTTCCCCCCATCGGGGCATCACTGAAATTATACACGGCTACCTTTGATTCATTTTGAAGATAAGCATTGGTGGCACAGGCTGCCCCCAGGACAGCATAGGAAAGGCTCTTTCGAGGATTGATCATACTTCCTGAGGAATCAATGGCAATTAAACAATCTGGAGTGCCTTCCTTTTTCCCTCTTCCCTTTCCTTCCCTTTTGGTCCAAATCTGGGTGATCCCTGGCATGATCTTCCCAAAACTAGTCCAAATATCCACATCTTGAACAGGCGATCCAATCTCCCATGGAGAATGGGAATGGGGATGAAGGGATCCCTTTTCTTCTAAAGGAACTTTCTTGATAGGGATTGAATAATTTTCTGCCAACTTCATATAAAAAAGGATGTCGGCATCAATAGGATTTCCTTGACCTCTTCCCATCCCTCCTTCCATTCCATATCCCGCTCCCTGGAGTTCATCCGAAAAATCCTCCACGACATCTTTGAATTCGGACAACGCCATGGTCTGTCTGGCATAATCCCTCAATCCTTGATCAATCTCTTCATTCGAATAGTGATTCAAATCGTGTTCCCCTTGCGGGTTTTGTCCCCCCTTCCCTCCCTGGTCTCCTTGTTGTTTCTGCTCTTCGACAAGAAGAGGTTTGAGAGAACGGGCAAACTTCTGAATACTCTCTCCCCACCGTGAGCGATCCAAATAGGGAATGCGAGCGAGCCTGCGGACAATGTCGGCTTGTCCCTTTCCACTCATCTTAGAGGGCTGGATCCCCAAATCGATCCCCCAAATCCTTTGGTAAAGGGAGGCGATCACTTCCTGGACTGTTCCCTTTTTCAGGTTTCGATGTAATTCCGGGATTTCTGTAAACCTCTTTTTTACACAATGGGTATCCGCAATCACATCGATAAAGTAACTGGACACCTGTTTCGCCAAATCTTTATCGCCCACCACTTTCTTGGCTTCCGCATAGAGCCTGAGATGGGTATGAAAATCCCATGGGCAGAAGGTATAATGGGTAATGCCATGATCGAGAAGCGCTTCGATGACTCTCTTTTCTGGCATCTTGTCTTTCATTTGTGAAATAAAAGCCCCGTTGATAGTCATCTGTTTTTGTTTCATCTCCAACCCGACGCCTTCTGCTCCTTCTCCCTCCTCCCGCTCTGGGGCAGGAACCCCTCTTACCTTAGGCATAGGGATCTCCGGGTAGAGATGTTTCTTCTTCAATTTAAACCAAATCTCTTCAATGATTGATTGGTAGCGTTCCTCTTCCATCCTTCGTCGCTGTGTCGATCCCAGTGTTTAACGTTTAATTAATAATAAAGATTAGGATACCGCACTTTCCCTGGATAAACCAGTTTGTCTCTTTCGTAAACCTTCCCTTCAACAATATTTCCCAACCCCCTGACCCTCCCCCCCACGTAGATTTCTCCTCCCATCATCCATTCACCCGTGTGAAGGCCAATATTCTTCTTGATTAGAATTTTTCCCCCTCTCATCCCTGCTCCTGTCCAGTTTTTTGTATTGCCCTCGACTACTAATTCGCCACCCTCAAGGCCGATGCCGGTGAAATCACCCGTATCGCCCTCAATCATCAATCGCTTTCCTTTTGGGAGTCGAAACCCGATGAGATTGATCTCCGTCTTTAACTCTGAAAGCTTCAGAACGATCTCTTCTTCCTTGACATAGTTACATAATGCAGAAATATAGATGCCGGCCGGTCCCGGGATAAGATACGGAATTCTCTGGGTGTTCTCTAAGGCAAAACAGAAGTCCTCAATATCCTCTGCCGTATAATCGATCTCCTTGACGTATTTCTCTGCCACTTCATAAGCCTTGATGATGGTATTATACTGAACCATCCAGACCAGCTCTTTGGCTTCCTCTTCTAAAAGCTTCTCGTATCCCCATCGAATCCGATCCATGATCGCTTCGGTGGACTGAACAATCTGATCCAGGGGGAGAACAGGGGTGGAGAGAGCGAAGGTCTTAAATTCTTCAAATGGATTCTTCGTGATCCAGTTCTCTTTGAGTGAGGGGAGTATAGAATTTTTTTTTGACGGGGGGGAGGATTTCATCCTTATATCTAATCCCTCAAAAATACAATAGAAGAAATGTTTTTCCCTTAACTCTTTCGGGAATCAATGTCCTTTTTAACCTCCAGATAAATAGGGTGATCCCCTTCGATGGGTTCTAACTCTTCTCCTTGAAAGATCTTCGATCCAACCGCTAAAGCATCCTTGAGGTGTTCGCTCTGTTCTCGATATCTATGAGAAATAGCTTTCACCGCTTCCTTGGCAAGAAAAATGGGAAAAGGATCATCCCTTTTGGATCTCTCCTTCTGGGAAAGGATTTCATCTTTCCATTGAATCCGATGCGCTAAAGTATAGGGAAGGACAGCCAGGATATGTTCGAGATCGATCTCGGAATCCTCCAGCAACCAGGCCAATCCCTGTGCATATTGCTTAATGGAAGAAGGGAGTCGATTGGAGGCACAATTTTTGATTTGGTGACAGAGGTATCCGGTATAGTGACATCCCTCTTCACAGTTTTCAACCACCCGTTTCTGACCATACCGTTCACAAAAAGACAATTCCGCGAGAACCATTCGAGTCAAGGCGCTGGCATCCAGGTTCAATTCTAGGTTCTCCATCTCTGTACGGATCTGATCGCGGTCTTCTCTTTGGAAGGATTTAACCCCTAAGGTCTCGTCAAGATATTCCCCATAGGCCTTACACACCTCTCCCATCTTAGAAATTTTCTTCTCGTAAGCAATCTTCGCTTTGAGAACGTGATAAAGGTCCTTTTCATACTTAGGATGCCTCAGGACATGATCTTTTCTTTTATCCTTTCCAATAAGAAAAGAGAGATTGGCTCCTGGGTATCTCGATTCCACCATGACATCAAACCGATCTACCAGGGGGGCAATGATAGTATTGGTTCCACCGTCTTGATAATTAGCCGTAGCGAAAAGGCAGTATTCCTCGTTAATGATCATCTCATTGAGATATTCCCAATTTCCTCGGTCGACCCCGTCTAAGATCATGCTTTGTTTGGTCTCCGGAAGACGGTTGATCTCATCCACAATTTTTGCTGGGATTTGAGAAAAATTGGTCCAGACCACATCCTCCTCACCCCGATTTAATTTGCCCAAATCCGGTCGGCCAATAATTTTTTCTTCTGTTTGTTCTGGATGTCCTGAAACCTCACTCCCCCAAATCACCCCCAATGGAAATTGGTAGATGAGGCAACAGACATATTCGGCGGAGGTGGTCTTCCCCAAACCGGGTTCTCCAATGATTAATTCTTTTCCCCTCTTCAAACCGGTCAAAAGGCTCAACAGAATTGCCGAATTAAACCGTTCTCCTTTAATATCCATATCAGGACGGTTGAAATAAAGATGTTCACTGATAAATTGGTAAATTCCCCTTGCTTGTTTCTGATATCCGTTTTTTCCCACGCTTACCTTTCCCCTCTCTCTTCTTCTAAATTTTATCGACACAAGGAATGGATACCCTTCTTTCGAAGGAAAACTGATCTCAAATTAATATTAACATGGGCCATGCCCTAAGACAAGCTGGGCGTACAGGACCATTCTTTTTATACATTGGTCTCGAAACTCTCTCGATACCCCTCTAACGCCAAGGCTCGCCTCGCAGCCCGACCCAATTCTTGATCGAAGTGGTGCGTTGAGGCATAGACTCGGCAGATGGCTACTTTGGCCGGAATATATTGGAATAATCTTCTGAGGGGCTCTCTCGATATTCTCTTCGCCCCCGGGTCATAGATCAGAAGGGTTCTTTCCTCTGAGGCATGCCAAGGATTGAGAGGCCTCGGGTCATGGTGGGCCATATCCACATGGAATTCTAAATCTTTCAGGCGTTTTGGTAAGAAGGATTTGATTCTTTGCTTGACCTCTTCAGGTTTTAAAAAAATCGGTCGCCCCATCTCCATCTCTCTGAGGGTAAGTTTTTCCTCAAAGACGCTACTCCATCTCAACTTTCTCGAAAGCACTTCAGCCCATTTTCCTCCCAACCGTTTTTCAAGAGGCGAAAGGGATTGCTTCCATTCCGATACCCGCTCCATCACAAACCAATCCGTGAGCGAAAGGTATCGGTCTATCTCTTCCAAAGGATGAAAGGGGCAAAGGATTTCCATCGTCTCTCTAAATATTTCTTGTAACTGGAGGTCGATCGAGCGGGTGGTGCGGTGATAATAGACATTGGAATAAAGATAGAGACGCGCATTGAGAAACATGGCCAAGGCATCCATGCCTCTCTGATCCAACATCAAGCCTTCTTTTCGAAAGGCGGTGTAGTGAAGCAGTCGTCTCCAATCGATCGGACCGATGGAGACACCCGTCATGTAAGCGTCTCGCAAGACATAATCGATATTATCAAAAGTAAAGATTCCTCGAAAGAGTTGCTGGAGAAAGTTCAACCATCTTGGATATTTTCTCCCCTCCTTCTTTTGAGGCCTTTTGATGAGAAAGGCAATCTGTTCCGGATCAAGAACTTCCGTTTTTTTTAAGAAACCCTGGGGACTCCTCCGGATCTCTTTGATGAAAGGAGAGATCTTGTCCCGAATGATCAGTTGACCGATCTCCTCATGATTCGTGTTGAATCGAGAGAGGTATTGTTCATCAAAGAAATGGCAGAAGGGCCCATGGCCGGCATCGTGGAGGAGCCCTGCCAGGCGGAGAAGCTCATCGATATAGGGGAAAGAGGGAAGTTCTGTTTTAAAAATTCTGAATAGAGAGGGATAAAGTCTTTCGGAAAAGGTTCCTGCAACATGCAGGGTTCCAAGAGAGTGCTGAAAACGGGTGTGCTCGGCCGTGGGAAATACCCAGCGAGCACTTTGTAACTGGAAGATGCGTCGAAGACGCTGCACCCAGGGGGTGTCGATTACATCTCTTTCTGTCTTCTCCCCTTCGATCCGGTCCGTCATCACAATGTAGTGATAAATCGGATCTGCAATCAATCCGGTGCACTGGGTGTCCTCTGCTTCGTTCATGTCTCGGAGCCCTTTTTTCATGAATCATGGTCAGAAGGTTCGTTCCCTTTTTCTTTGTCTTCGGGATGGATTAATTTCACCTTTCCTGCCGCCACCTCCCGAAGGGCTGTGACAATGGGCCGATTATCTGCATCGACCAAGGGTTTGGCCCCTCTCATAATCATCTTTGCTCTCCGGGCTCCCAAAATCACCAGCTCAAAGCGGCTCTCTACCTTTCTCAAACAATCTTCTACCGTGATTCTAGCCATCTTTTTCCTCCCATTGCTTTTTATTTTCTTCGATAATTCGATGCTTTCCCCTGCGACACCTTTCCGCAAGGATGATGGATTTTAATTTCTCAATCGCCTCCTCGATTCTGTGGTTAACGATCACATAATGGTATCCCAATGCCTCTTCCATATCGCTTTTGGCATTGGACAAACGAAATTTAACCATCTCAAGGGAATCCACTCCCCGATTCATCAAGCGCTCTCGAAGGGCTTTCAAGGTCGGGGGGAGAAGGTAAATCAATATGGGTTGGTCAATCTTCTTTAAGACCTTCTTCGCCCCTTGGGTGTCGATGTCCAAGATGAGATCAACTCCTTCTGCCTCCATCTTTTTCAAATCAGGACGAGGCGACCCGTAACGATTGCCCAATACCTCTGCCCACTCTAAAAATTCATCGCTCTCCACCATCTTTTGAAAGACAGAGTGGGAAACGAAGTGATAATCTTCTCCTTCCTTCTCATTCGGCCGGGGGAGACGCGTGGTAAAGGAAACGGAGAATTGAAGGCCGGGGACCCGTTTGATCACCTCTTTGACCAAAGTGGTCTTTCCGGCTCCCGAGGGTGCCGAGAGGATAAAGATCAACCCCATTCCTTTTTCTTTGAGTTCATGTTCGAAACCAAAACTTTTTTCGTATACAAACGTCATTCGATATTTTGCACCTGCTCCCGAATCTTTTCCAGTTCTGACTTCATCTCGACCGCCCTCTGGGAGATCTCCGCATCATTGGCCTTGGCACTAACCGTGTTCACCTCCCGATGAATCTCTTGAAGCAAAAAATCCATTTTCCGACCTACCGGTTCATCGGCTTCTAACAGGATGCCAAATTGGGCCAAGTGACTTTCTGCACGGACAATCTCCTCGGTGATGTCTGTTCGTTCTGCCAAAAAGGCAACCTCCTGTTGAAACCGCAAAGGATCCATCTCCATTCCTTCCAAAAGAGATCGAAGCCTTTCCTGAAAACGGGCGAGAGTCGTCTTGAGGCGGGTGGGAAACTGCTGTTTGATATTTTGCAACTGCTCGGTAATGTGCTCCAATCGTTGCCGGAGGTCTTTCGTCAAGGACTCCCCTTCTAATCGTTTCATCTCATCCATGGCTTTCATGGAATGACTCAAGATGGGGAGAAGGTCCTGCCAGTAAGGTTCAATATCACCTGAATCTTCTTTGGCCGTGATCAGGTCCTTTGCACCGACCAACAAATTTAACGTAATCTCCTCCTTCAGTTGAAGCTTTTCCTTCAATTCCTGAAGGACTCGGTAATACTGTTTAGCCAGATCAAGGTCGACGCTGAGTTGAACCTTTTCCTCTCCCAGGTTGTCCAGTCTGAGAAAAATATCAATTCTCCCCCTGGATACTTGGGATCGAGCCATCTCTTTAATACGGCTTTCAAAAGGACTCAGACGCTTAGGGAGTTTGATATTGATGTCACAGTATCGGTGATTCACAGAACGAGATTCCACCACCACCTTCCCCAACATGGTTTCCCCTTCTGCCCTTCCAAAGCCTGTCATCGATTTTAACATAAACAGTGTGCTCCCTCTCTGAGACTTTTTAGATCGATTACATATTTTTTTCGGAATTGATTAAAGAGCGCAATGATGCTTTCTTGTCGATAATCGGGATAGGTCCATTCCAGGGCTTGAAAAGACTGATTTCGATAGATCAATGTTAAGTCTGCATAAATCCCGTCTCTGAGATAGGGCCGATGGGAATATCCTTTGGTCGTAGCAAGGATCACATGCTCCAAACAAATGTATCCTGGATCGATGTTGATTTGCCGGTTTCCATCAGGCGTCCCATATTTCTCCTCAAGGTGATTGGTGGCCTGTTTAATGTCCGGGAGGGTGGATAGAGGAATGAGACGTTCGAAAGTGATAAAATGACGGAAAAGGGGGTATCCCATCTCCCGTGTGTAGTAATCAGTGAAATCAAAGGGAAATCTCTCACTAATGGAATCCGCCTCCCCAAAGATTGAGCAGAGGTCTTTTAGCCCTTTTTCGAAGAGGTGAGGTCCTGAAGTAATGAAGCTCATAAAAAGTTTAGCCGATTGGGGTTCCTTCGGTTTGCCCATCCTTCCCATTTTCTTTTTTGAGGTGAATAAAAAACTCTTTGTTCCCTTTCGGGCCAATCAGCGGAGATTCGGTGATACCCAAAACCTTCAGCCCGAGTCCTTGGCTGAACGATAAAATTCGCTCAATCACTTTTTTGTGCAATGTCCTGTTTCTGACCACCCCTCCTTTACCCACTTCACCCTTTCCCACTTCGAATTGGGGTTTGATGAGACTTAAGATAGAACCTCCTTTTTTAAGAAACCCCAGGAGGTGAGGAAGAAATTTTTCAATGGAGATGAATGAGGTATCGATCAGAACCAGGTCGGTTTCTTCTCGGACTTCCTCCCTGAGTAGATAACGAATATTCCTTCTCTCCAGATTGACCACCCTCGGGTCTTTTTGAAGTTTCCACGCTAACTGCCCATACCCGACATCCACCGCATATACCTTCTGAGCCCCTTTCTGGAGAACGCAATCCGTGAACCCCCCTGTCGAGGCCCCTACATCCATGACCACCATCCCTTTTGGATCAATGTCAAATGTTTTGAGGGCCCCTTCCAATTTTTTACCCCCGCGACTCACATAGGGGGAATCCTCTGCTTGAAGTTGAAGCTGGGCTTCTACATCGATCATCGCCCCCGGTTTATCAATCCTCTCTCCTTCCACAGAGGCTTTTCCTTCCATGATCAAGGCCCTTGCCCTTTCACGGCTTTGTACCATCCCTCTCTCAACTAAAAGTTTATCGAAACGTTCCTTTCTTACCATTTCATTAAAAAACTCGATTCCTTGAACGTCATGGGTGAGGAGATATCCGATCCGAGTTCATTTAGGGCTAAGAAGGGCTCTGTTCAGAGAAGGTTTCAGACGGCTGGGATGGGTCGACTCTGAACGTTCTTCTTCAAACATCTCCATTACCCCTTTAAAAATTCCCTTCTCATCGATTCCATATTTTTCTCTAAGGAGTGCTTGTGGCCCATGCTCTACAAAGGTATCAGGAATCCCAAGACGTTTCACCTGAATGGAAGAAAGCCCTCTTTCTTGAAAGAGTTCGAGCACCGCGCTTCCAAAGCCCCCTTGAAGAACATTTTCCTCAACCGTAATAACCTTTCCAGTCTTTTTTGCCCAATCACATAAAAGATTTGCATCCAAAGGTTTTAGAAACCGGGCATTGATCACCGCCGCCTGGATTCCAGCCTCGGCCAGCCTTTCTGCTGCGAAAAGGGAGGGATATACCGTGGAACCGATGGCTAAGAGAAGGATATCCTGTCCTTCTCTTAAAACTTCTCCTTTTCCAATATCGATCAAATGGAGAGGTGATTCTCTTTCCACTCCTGCCCCTCTTCCTCTCGGATACCGAAAGGCTACAGGCATGGGGCATTCGATAGCGGTCTTGATCATATGTTGAAATTCATTCTCGTCCTTGGGAACCATCACGATGAGGTGAGGGATATGACGGAGGTAAGAATAATCAAACAGACCGTGATGAGTCGGACCATCTTCTCCCACAATTCCTCCACGATCTAACGCAAAGACAACCGGGAGGTTTTGAAGGCAAACATCCTGAAGAACCTGGTCATAGGCCCTCTGTAAAAAAGTGGAATAAATCGCCACGACCGGTTTCATCCCCTCCAGGGCAAGACCGGCCGCAAACGTGACGGCATGTTGTTCCGCAATACCAATGTCATAAAACCGATCCGGGAACCGCCTTGCAAATTCCTCCAGGCCTGTTCCACTCTGCATAGCCGCTGTGATGGCAATCAACCGTTCATTCTTTTCTGCCAACTGGCAGAGCGTTTCTCCGAAGACTTCGGTATAGGCAGGAGGGCTCTTTCCAGAATCCCCTTTGACTTCTCCGGTCTCAATAAAAAAAGGCGAAACGCCATGAAAACGGTCGGGATTCATCTCTGCAGGAGGATATCCCTTTCCCTTTTTGGTAATGATATGGACGAGAATTGGTCCCTGCATTTTCTTAATATTCTGAAAGGTTTCGATGAGGTAATCCAATCGATGACCATCAATCGGTCCGATATATTTCATACCCAATTCCTCAAAAAGGAGGCCGGGCATAAAAAAACCCTTGAGTGATTCTTCCGCCTGTTTGGCAAAACGGAGAACTGACTTCCCGATCCCAGGAAGGGTTTTTAAAAAATTTTCTATATCATGGCGAAACCGGTTCACGAACTGACCCGTCATCAATCGATTAAGGTAAGAAGAGAGAGCTCCTACATTGGGTGAAATGGACATTTCATTGTCATTCAGGATAACGATAAGGTCTTGGTCCACATGTCCTGCCTGGTTGAGGCCTTCAAAGGCTAAACCTGCGGACATCGATCCATCTCCAATGACAGCGATGATTCTTCCTGCTTCGCCTTTGAGCCTTCTGGCCTCTGCCATACCAAGGGCCGAGGAGATGGAGGACCCGCTATGGCCGGAGTCGAAGGCATCGTAAGGGCTCTCCTCTCTTTTAGGAAACCCGCTGATTCCTTGATACTGTCTGAGGGTGTAGAACCGATCCCTTCTCCCTGTCAGAAGCTTATGGGCGTAACTCTGGTGGCCCACATCCCAAACCACCTTGTCCCTGGGAAAGTCGAATACATAATGGAGGGCTGTGGTCAATTCTACCACACCCAAATTCGAAGCGAGATGTCCTCCGGTTTTCGAAACAGTGGCAAGGATCTCCTCACGTATTTCACGGCAGAGTCTCTCTAACTCTTCAGGGTCTAATTTCTTAATATCATGGGAGGTGTGTATCTCATCCAACACTTTTATCATGGTTTAATCCTGTTGTTAAAAAGAACGATTCCTTTAAAAAGACAAAATGAATTTATCTTTTCCAGGCAGTTAATATTCTCTCGAAAGAATAAACCAGCCAATCTCCCGAAGTGGCTCCGCTTCAGGTCCAAATGAATCGATGGCGGTCACCGCCAATTCGACCAATTCTTTGGCTCTTCTCTTGGATTCTTCCATCCCAAATAAAGAAGGATAAGTGGCTTTCCCTCTGGAAAGATCACTCCCTGTTTTTTTGCCCAGTCGTGATGCCTTTCCTTCAACATTTAAAATATCATCGGCAATCTGAAAAGCCAGCCCAATTCTTTCCCCGTAGCGTATAAAGGCCTTCAACGTCTTTTCATCCGCTCCCCCAAGCTTGGCTCCTGCCCAAACCGAAACCCGGATCATTGCCCCGGTCTTATGGGTATGAATATATTGGAGTGTAGGAAGCCCCACTTCTTTCCCTTCGGATTCAATGTCTATCACCTGTCCCCCGACCATTCCCGACATCCCTGCGGCTTGAGCGATCTCGTGGATCACATCAAGAACCCAACCTCGGTCGTGGGAGGGGGAGAAAAGCCCCTGAATCGACTGGTTGGTCATCAATTTAAATGCTTCGGTCAGGAGGGCGTCGCCAGCTAAAATTCCAATCGCCTCTCCGAACACCTTATGGCAGGTGGGTTGCCCTCTGCGATAGTCATCATTATCCAGTGCCGGGAGATCGTCGTGGATAAGGGAGTAAGTATGAATCATCTCAAGGGCGCAGGCGAAAGGGAGAATTCCGTCTCCCTCTCCTCCCACCGCTTCGAAGGAGGCCATGGATAAAATCGGGCGGATCCGTTTCCCACCCGCAAAGAGACTGTATCGAATCGCCTTGTGAAGGGAGGTTGGAAGTACTCCCTCTCCGGTAGAGTCAGGCATATTGGGAAAATATTTTTCCAGAGCTAAATCGACCGTCTCTTTTTTCTTTTGAAGATATTTTTTAATATCCATCCAAGCTACCTTAAAATCCGAAATTCGAATATCGAAACTTGAAACAAATCCAAAATACGAATTTAAAAATCAAAACTATATCTATAATGGGATGCTTTGCCCGGATTTTGCCTGTTTGTCGGTAGGCAGGTGCTTCGAATTTTGGTTTCTATTCTTCCTCTTCCTCCTCCGAATCATCCGAAAGGGTCTTTATTGAATTTGCAGAAGGGTCGAAGGAACGAGGCCTTAGCACACCATTCTTGCCTTTCAAAAGGATCTCCACTTTTTTCTCCGCTTCATCCAGTTTTTGGTTACAAAGCCGAGAAAGCCGGATTCCTTCTTCAAACAGTTTCAGGGATTCTTCCAGAGGAATATCCCCTTCCTCCAATTTAGAAACGATCTTTTCAAGTTTATTCAGTGCGTCTTCGAACCTTTCTTTGGCCATACCAACTCCTGATCTGCTCTGTCTAACGTGATGGTGCTCGAAAGGAGGTTTGGAAACATATGTAATTTTTCATTCTATATTTTTAATCCTATGATCGTCAAGTTCTCCCCGCTTTTTAACATCACAAATTAAGGTTCCTACGAATAATTTTACCTCCACGTTGTCTCCCTTTCTCACATGGGAGGCATCTCTTAGAATTTGGAGAGACGGAAGCTTACGCGTGATGCTATATCCCCTTTGAAGGATAGAAAGGGGACTCAACGAATC
Source organism: Syntrophaceae bacterium UBA2188 (assembly GCA_002327985.1). GTDB lineage: Bacteria > Desulfobacterota > BSN033 > BSN033 > UBA1163 > UBA1163. The sequence continues at coordinate 36,805 of DCVM01000167.1, forward strand.
TAATTTACCTATCAGTCCTCTCACCCTCTGCCTCTGGATCTCAATAGAATACTTGGCGTTTTGCCCCAGGGATCTCTTTGTTTCTATAATAAAATTTCGGAGGGTGTTTACCCGATGTATCGGATTTCTGTGGAGGAGACTTTGACGGAGATGGAGAAACTTTTCCCCCCTTCCTTTAAGGACCCAGGAGCTTAAAAGTCGAAGCCGGTTGACCAGATCATCTACCCTTAAATAATATTCTTCAATTTTCTTCCCGGGTTCTTTAAAAATATTTACAAGATAGGACAGGTGGGTTCGATATCCCTGTAGGATTTGGAGCGTCTCATTCTCCAAACGCCCGCTTAAATAGTGAAGGGAATTTTTCATTTCTCTTTTATCTCTGATCACCAATTCTGCAGCGGCGGAAGGCGTGGGCGCTCTTAAATCAGCCACCAAATCTGCAATGGTATAATCGGTCTCATGGCCTACTGCAGAGATGATAGGAATTTTGGAGCGGTAGATCGACCTCGCCACCCCCTCTTCATTAAAAGCCCATAGATCCTCAAGGGATCCCCCTCCGCGGGCAATGATGATGACCTCCACCTCTCTCATTTGATTGAAATAATTCATCGCCTCGGCAATCTCTGACGAAGCCCCTTCCCCTTGAACCCGGACGGGGTAAATAAGGATTTGTAGATTTTCGAACCGTCGCTCAAGAATATGAAGCATGTCCTGAATGACAGCCCCAGTGGGAGAAGTAACGATCCCAATCTTTTGAGGAGCCATGGGAATGGTTTTTTTTCGAGCCGGGTCAAAAAGCCCTTCTTTCTCAAGTCTCTCCTTCAACTGGAGGAAAGCCAGCTGCAATGCTCCAATTCCTTTGGGCTCAATCGATTCTAAAATCAGCTGGTAGTCTCCTCTTTTCTCATAAAGACCGACTCTTCCTTTGCAAATGGCGTGGAGTCCGTCTTCAGGAATGAACCGAAGGGTTCGCGCCTGCATCTTAAAAAGGACGGCCCGTATTTGGCTGAAATCATCTTTTAACGTAAAGTAGATGTGCCCGGAGGGTGGAACACGAAGGTTTGAAATCTCTCCCTCCACCCAGACATCAGGAAACTGATTTTCCAGAATATCTTTGATCTCCCGGGTGAGTTCTGAGACGGTGAGAATATACCGAAGTGGAAGTTGCATCATGAATTTAATATAACAGAATAAGAGGGGTTGTGTAAAATATTAAAAAAAGTCAAAGGGTTGCTAAATATCCTTTCCATATGCCCTTTCCATACTAACCGTCGATCGCTTTTAAAAACAGATGGATAGGTTGAAAAAACTTTAGAGCGGGAACCTTTGTTTGCTTTAATCCATGAACTTAAAACCATTTAAGAATTTGTTCTGCCTGATCAGGACAGTGACCTCACCCATCAAAGACCGCATTCTAAAGTTTTAGAAGCCTGCCCATCTGTTTAAACAATTTCCCCAACGATAAGGGAGGATAATTTATAAGTTGAATTGACCATTTTTATGAAAATGATCGACGGTCAGCTTTCCCATAGAACAGGGTCTTTTACCATAACTTAGGGTATGCACTTTTCAATTTTAAATGACACAGCTTTCCATATGATTGACACTTATCTTTAGTTTAGTTATAAAATTCGTACGATTGGGGTGTTTGGAGCAAGAAGTGAAAAATCTGTCTTTAAATGAAATGAGAAGGTCTGCTGAGGCCATTTTTTTGAAGGCTGTTTCGGCTGTAAACCCATTTGATGCACTCAAAAAATCTCTTCAAATTCAAAATGGGGTTTTGACGATCCGGGTCGCCGGGGACTCGAAAAAAACTCTTGACCTGAATGGTTTTGACCATCTCTTTCTTATAGGAACTGGAAAGGCATCGGCATCTATGGCCCAGGCGATAGAAGAGATTTTTAAGGATCGTCTCATTTCGGGGATTATCACAACGAAGCTTGGCCACGATCTGCCTTTAAAAAAGACAGAGGTGATCGAAGCAGGACATCCCCTTCCTGACCAGAAGGGCCTTGAAGGGGCTAAAAGGATTCAGACCCTTCTCAAAGAAACCGGTGAGAAGGATCTCATTATCTTTCTTTTATCAGGAGGTGGATCAGCCTTGCTACCTCTTCCTGTTGAAGGGATATCTCTCGAAGAGAAACAGAAAACGACCCAACTTCTCCTTGACTGTGGCGCGGATATTATAGAGATCAACACAATCCGGAAGCATATTTCCCAGATAAAAGGAGGATGGCTTGCCAAGTGGGCTTATCCTTCTACTCTTCTCACGTTCATCCTGTCTGATGTCGTTGGGGATCCGCTCGATTCCATCGCCTCCGGTCCTACGGTCCCTGATACTTCCACTTATGGAGAAGCCTGTGATATTCTTGAAAAATACGGCCTGATCAATAAAGTCTCACCTTCTGTCCGGAATCATCTCCTGTCAGGGAAAGAAGGAAAAATCAAAGAAACACCGAAACCTGGAGATATCATCTTTAGCAAGGTTCGTAATACACTGATCGGGTCAAATATTATTGCCCTTCGTGCTGCAGAAAAGAAAGCCAAGTCCCTTGGCTTCAATACCCTTATCCTCTCATCTTCGATTGTCGGAGAAACCCGGGAGGCTGTCCGCTTCCACGGTGCCCTGGTCAAAGAGGTGATTTCGAGCGGGAATCCCATTCCAAGGCCTGCCTGTATCCTTTCTGGAGGGGAAACCACGGTCACCATCAAAGGCAAAGGTTTGGGGGGAAGAAACCAGGAATTTGCACTGGCAGGAGCGTTGGAGATCAATGGGATCGAAAAGGTGGTCCTTCTGAGTGGAGGAACCGATGGAACAGATGGACCCACAGATGCAACGGGGGCAGTGGCTGACTATACGACTGTCCAAAGGGCAAAATCGATGGGTTTGGATCCGAAGGCCCATCTCGAAAACAACGATGCCTACCCCTTTTTCCAAAAATTGGGGGATCTTTTAATTACCGGTCCTACTCACACCAATGTGATGGATGTAAGGGTTATATTGGTAGATTAAACACAGTAAGGAAGGCATCTATGCGTTCCCTACTAACAGAAAGGAACACATCATGTACGAAATTACCGTCCACTCACATTTTTCCGGCGCCCATCGACTACGTTATCTTCATGGAAAATGCGAAGAGCTTCACGGTCACAACTGGAAGGTTGAAGTTTCTGTGGTCTCTAACCGGTTAACTAAAGAAGGGGTGGTGATCGATTTTGGAATCCTGAAACAGAAGGTCGAAAAAGTTCTGAAGCCTTTGGATCACACCTATCTCAATGATCTTCCCTATTTTTCAGGCATTGAACCCTCTTCTGAAAACATTGCAAAATATATTTTTGATAGACTAAAAGGTGAGTTGAAGGGACATCAAGGGACCCTCAAAAATGTGACCGCATGGGAGTCGGAGACGTCCAGTGCTACCTATTTCGGGAGATAACCATGGATGATATTCAGAATCAGAGGGATCATCGAAGAATCGAAATCAACAAAGTGGGAGTCAAAAATATCCGCTACCCGATCACTGTCTTGGATAAGGCAAAAGGGTTTCAACATACGGTGGCTAGTGTGAATATGTTTGTGGACCTCCCCCATCGCTTCAAGGGAACCCATATGAGTCGTTTTGTGGAGATCCTCAATAAATACAAAGGGGATATTGCCATCAAAAACATTTCAAAAATTTTGACAGAAGTCAAGAAGAAGCTAAAAGCCAAGACCGCTCATTTAGAAGTTGAATTCCCTTATTTCATCGAAAAAGAAGCTCCTGTCAGCAAGGCTAAGAGCTTGATGGAATATATCTGCCGATTCTGCGGTTCGAGCAACGAAAAAGAGGATTTTTATGTTGGTATCGTTGTTCCAATCACGACTGTATGTCCTTGTTCAAAAGAGATCAGCCAATTCGGGGCACATAATCAAAGGTCTCTTGTCACGGTTAATCTTCGATTTAAAAAGTTCATCTGGATTGAAGACATCATCCAGCTGGTAGAGGAATGCGCCTCCTGCGATCTATATTCCATCCTGAAAAGGCCGGATGAAAAATTTGTGACCGAAAAGGCTTACGAAAACCCTATGTTTGTTGAAGATGTGGTCAGGGAGATAGCGAGACGATTAAAAAGAGATCGAAACATCACCTGGTTTACGGTGGAATCTGAAAACTTCGAATCAATTCATAACCACAGCGCCTATGCCTATGTGGAAAGAGGCAACGGCGAATAATGAAGGAAAGATGGGATACTTTTTAAAGTGTTTAAACCCTTCTGGTAATATTGAGTCTTTGAATTTTTGAGATCTCTTCCAAGATCTCCCCAATTTTTACCTCAATGAAAACCGATTTTTTGAAATCATGACTTCAATAACCAACTCATTCTGACCTTGTCAGCCTGCGACGATGGAACTAATCGAATGGGTTAAAAGGCTGGACAATTCAGACCAAATCTTGTATTTTATAATTAGCTCGGGGAGTAGCGCAGCCTGGTAGCGCGCTTGGTTCGGGACCAAGAGGTCGGGAGTTCAAGTCTCCTCTCCCCGACCACTTTATTTCAATGAGTTCAGCCTCAAGTTTTGCAAGTTCCTGGACCAACTTCCCGAAGGTGTTTTTCTTTTCAATCATAATCACAAGCCTTGTCTGGTCCTGTCTCTCCTTTAGCTTCTGCTTGGCATTTCCAAGAAGTTCAACGATTATTTCCCTGCGTTTCTTCCCCCCAGTGTAATAATCAATCCCGTAAACCGTCTCATTCTTTCCAATATATTTAAAAATCCCTGGGCAGATTGTTTTCTGATATTCACCCATTCAATTCACTTTTTTTGTGACCTTTTTTTCCGTTTCTTAATTTCCTTAACTGCATCCATATCAAATTCAACATGGGGCATCTTCACTTTTTTGGCCCCCTTCTTACTTGTTTTCGTTTTATGACCATCACCTCCTCTCTTGACTTTAAAATCACCTCCCACAATCCTTTACAACAAGACTTCTCATCTCTACCAACAATCAGCCGAGCACCCTGATTTAATGATTTAAGGTTCACCTCCTCCCTATCTCCATTTATAAATGATCCCGTTTGAGTCGGCCCAGAACCTATTCGACCAAAGTTGGCGGATGCCATATCCATAATCCTCCCATTTCTCCCAAACATAGACGTTACCGCCCCTACCATCAGAAGTTACTCGGGAAGGGGGTCCCCACGTATCTATTACTGTAGAAATGGGTTGACCTATTCTATCTTGTCTTAGCTGATTGATTGAGGAACAGTTGAAAGTTAAAACAAGTAATAACAAAATCCCTAATTTAAAAAATAAGGATTTCATCCAGGTCACCTCTTTTCCCATTTATTTGCATACTGCTTTGTGTAGAGCACCCATTATTGTATTCGGGGCAATAGATTTCCATTCTGGTGGAAGCCAGACTTGAGGAGTGGAAATTTCTCCTTCCCTTGAATAATGAGAGGTTGAAACCAGACATATCTTTTTCTCTTCACAATTTATTTCCCACAAACCTATGGTATGATCTAAATGATTCAAATTCTCCTGTTCCTTAAATTTCTTCGAATAAACTATTTTTAACAAAACTCCGACGATGTTCTCTGACGAACGTGTTATATTTTCCGGTTCGTAGAAAAATTTTCCTTGAAAGTTTGTCTGCAAAAGTTTCCAATCCGCCCCCCACACTTCCACATAGGCAAAGATAAGAAATCCGATAACAAGGGAATTTCCTAACTTACACCGTAGTGATTTCATCCGGGGCACATCCTTTTACTCTTTATATCCTGATTTACTATCCTCACCATCCCTAAAATTCCTTCTTGTTAAACATCCCTTGCTCCACTAATAATCTGGTAAAAGCTTCTTGTCGGATAACTTGGGACATCAGGAATTCTTCAAAGGAAACGACTTGTTTAGGATCAAGGGGGATTGCCATTATAGACCTCCTGAAATTTACCGAAATGAGTCCAAACAGGAACAACCCTCGAAATGGTTCAGCTTACAGATTTGGAGATTGATACATTCCATCCTAAACGAAATCGGCTGTGGCAGTTAGGACAAATTAAAACTATCTCTCCATCTGAACTCTTTTTGCTCCACTTAAAAGAAACGTGGAATCCATCCTGGTAGTCGCATGAAGGACACTTATACAATTCTCCCTGAGCCTTAAGTCCTTTAATCCTTTTTTTTGAACCCATCTCCATAAAACACCCTCCTAAAAATAACCTATTCCCTGGTCTTGGTACTATAGAATATGGGTTGACTCACATCATTTTCAAGTCATCTATCTCAAATTCGTAAATCGGCCATTGCATGAGATTCTCTGTTTCCAAGAAGCCTTTTTAGAGCTTGCACCCTGGTGTTAGACCCCGGCGTTTTGCAATGTTAAGCAGCCTTTTACTTGCACCCGGAGACAACCCGTAGCTGTCCAATTCTGCCTGAAGGACTTCGAGTGTGCCGTAACCCTCGAGGTACCCGTTTAGCCGTGCTGCTGCAGTGGAATTCATAAAATCATTGTCGTTAGGGTACATTGCATGAAATTCCTTCATGAGGTCCGGTTCACCCCGGAGATTGTATTTCTGATGATACGCCTCGGCCGGGTAAAATTCTGCAGCCGCAACAATTTCAGTAAAAATCTTACCCTTTCTTCTTATCGTTTCTCGGTCCCTCGTTTCTGTAGCCAGCCGCCTCTGCTTCTCATTGTGAAAGAATATGACGGATATGTACTGTCTCGACCAGGACCGTTGAGCCGGATTGTGGCTATCCCAGAAGGTTTCTAACAGTTTTTCATAAGAGATCCTTGTTGGATCGTAGTCAATCTGAATCGTCTCCGTGTGATCACCAAGATTGTGATAGGTAGGGTTCTTTCTCGTCCCTCCTGCATACCCGACACGGGTGCGAATGACACCAGGGATACTCCCGAACCGGGAGTCGGGTACCCAGAATCAACCTAGCCCAAAGGTTGCCGTTTCGGTCTTAAACACCGCAAAACGGTCTATGGGTGGCATCGCAACGTTTGGCATCGAATTCGTCATTGTCACCGCCATGATTTCCCTCTCTTTCGTTGCTTCCATATTATTACATGCATGGTGGGAGATCCCAAATCCTATAATGATAGATATCGCTACAGTTATTAAAACCCGCTTGCTGAATTTGAAGGGATCTTGAGCACCCATCCGAAGCCTCCTTTTTAATTTTATCATCTATCTGCGGAGCTTTCAAACAGCCCACAGCGGTGGCAGAGCCTAAAAAATCCTCTGACATGCCGACCATTACGAAGTAATTTGAGGGTGACTTTCAAAGTTAGTATCGTTCAGAGAAACTTAACGGATGCCATTAGACCTATTATTCGTATCTTTTTTATCCTCTTTGTATTTCAACTTTGGTGGCTCAATCATAACCGTCATCCCCGGGGGGACCGAGCGGGTTAACCAAACATTTCCCCCTATAACCGAACCTGCCCCAATCACCGTCTCCCCTCCTAAAATTCTGGCACCGGCATAAATGGTTACATGGTCTTCTATCGTTGGGTGCCGCTTCATTTTTCGAAGCAGATCCCCTTTTTCCTCCACGGGCAGGCTCAAGGCACCCAACGTGACCCCCTGATAAATCCTTACGTAGTCTCCAATTACACTGGTCTCTCCGATGACCACACCGGTACCATGATCAATGAAAAAATGACGACCGATGATCGCTCCTGGGTGGATATCAATACCAGTGATGCTATGCGCATATTCGGCCATCATTCTCGGGATTAAGGGAATCCCTTGAAGATGAAGCTCGTGAGCCAGACGATAGGTAGAGATGGCTAAAATACTGGGGTAGCCAAAGATAATCTCGTCAAAGCTTTTCGCGGCGGGATCTCCCTGGTAGCCAGCCCTCACGTCCTCAGCCAGTATTCTCCTGAGGTCTTTTAATTTTTTCAGAAGGCTAATGGCCTCCTTTTGCCCCCTTTCGAAACAATGGGTACAGACCATTTGATGGCGACGGCATTCATGGCGGATACTCAGGGTTATTTGCCTGGATAAAAGTTCAAAAAGGGTATTTATTTCAATCCCAATTTGATAGGCCAAATTGCAGTTATCCACCTCATGCTCCCCAAAATATCCGGGAAAGAGAACCTTCTTGAGACGCTCGGCGATTTCAATCACAGCCGCTTGGGATGGCAATCCTACCAGATTTAAGTGATGAAAGGTATCCGAGTTCTGACAACTTTCTACCAGTTCTGAAACGATCTGGGGAAGTTCATTACGAAACAAAAGAGGCTGCTTGCATACCTCCTCGCCTGGTTTTGAAGGGGATTTTTTGTCGGCAGAGTATTCACAATCGAGTTTATCCATGGATAGGGCTCCTTTTTTTGAATTCTTAGAACCATTCTTCCTTATCGAAAACCAGTCTTTCAATTCCCAACCAGGTTCAGCAGGAATTCAATCTTCTTGACCAAGCTATATTCACTTTAGTATCCAAGCCCAGGAGGGAAATTGCAAGGCCTTCTATACTTTCCTTCTTAGTGGTTGCTATTTCACTGGTAAGTCGTGTTGTAACAGGAAGGTACTAAAAAGCTGGCTGAAGATTAAACCGCTTTGGACCAAGCCATAACGAAATCTTCTCCTCCCTGTGAATTTCTTCCTG
>DCVM01000175.1 GCA_002327985.1 Syntrophaceae bacterium UBA2188
GGATTAATCTAAACAGGAGGTGATGCGATGCAGACTCTTACGGGAAAGTTTAGATGGTATCCTGGCGATGCATTAGTAGAAATAAGGCAAGAAGACTTAAAAAAAATCGCTGACCAGTGTGGGGTCAATATTATTTTAAATGAGGTGAAGGGAAAAGATTTATTTACTGAAGGGAAAATAGTTTTTGAGGAAACCGCAAATAAACCTTTAGAGGAGGTCACCCAAACTGTTGTCACGATATCCGCACCAACAGAAGGTGCATTTAGAGAGTGCCTTCTAAGGATTATTAATCAGTACAGAGCGCCCCGGACTGTCTATTCTACATGGGGTAGCGATGAACGTGCCAAGGAGATTTTTGAAGAGTTAGCCGAAACATGGGATGGTTGGTTTTAACCTTCAGAAAAGCACCCTGAAGGAATCAGTATCTGATCAAGGCAGCTCCCCAAGTAAAGCCGGCCCCAAAGGAATTGACCAAAACCAAATCGCCACGTTGGATCTTGCCGCTTCGAACCGCTTCATCCAAAGCGGTAGGGATGGAGGCAGCAGAAGTATTTCCGTACTTATGGACGGTGACAATGACTTTATCCATAGGGATTCTTAAACGATTGGCCACTTCCTCCATAATACGCATATTGGCCTGATGAGGAATGAACCAGTCTATTTGTTCACTGGTTATTTTTTTTGATTTCATCACCCTATGGGCAGCACTTACCATGGTGCGAATGGCATATTTAAAGACTTCGTTTCCTTGCATTTTTAAATAATGGAGACCTTCATCGAGCATCTGATAAGAAGGAGGGTTGCGGGATCCCCCTCCAGGCATATAGAGCAGGCTCCAGAGGTTCCCGTCAGAATTGAGATGAATAGTCAAGATTTCTCCATCTTTATTTCCATTAGAATGTCCCAGGACTGTGGCGCCTGCCCCGTCCCCGAAAATAACACAGGTAGACCTGTCTTTAAAATTGATCCGATTGGAGATGACTTCTCCCCCTACCACAAGAGCGTGGTGATGTGAACCGTCCTGCATAAACTTCTGGGCGATTGCCAAGCCATAGATGTATCCTGGACAGGCTGCATTGACGTCGAAGGCTATAGCATTTTTTGCTCCCAGTCGATGCTGAAGGATACAGGCTGCCGAAGGGGTCAATAAATCTGCCGAAGAGGTTCCTACAATTATGATGTCCAATTTTTCAGGGGGAAGGTCAGCCATTTCCAGGGCTTGTTCAGAAGCGGGCGTGGCCAAATCGGTGAGTGCCTGACCTGGTTCAATCATTCTGCGTGATTCGATTCCGGTACGGGAGACAATCCACTTATCCGTGGTGTCTATCATTTTTTCAAAATAAGAATTTGGGACTTCCCGGGTAGGGATACAGGAACCTGTTCCCTTAATACCTATCTTCTTCAAAGAATAAATTTCCTCTCGGAATGATCGCTGGCGCCAATACCCGCCGGGGGAAGTAGCAAAATGGCGGGAACCTTAAAAGAGTGAAAGGTAAACTCTTATTACATAAAACTCAGAGGAAATCAAGTGAACTACCCCGCAGCAAGCTGCGGGGCATCAAATTCTCTAAAAAACTTTCCTCCCCCTTGATGGGGGAGGATTAAGGTGGGGGTGATGATAAGATCATTTCCCCCTCACCCTAACCCTCTCCCCCCAGGGGAGAGGGAGGCCATTCATCCCCCCAGCAGAGCTGAGGGGTATTCTGGCATATTTTTATAAAAATCAGAGGAAATCAAATAAAAATATTGGCATCACACATGAATCTTTGAGTCTTGATCACTTTCCTGCCACGAATTCAATCTTCCCGCCGAGCGATGTCATCAACTCAAAAAAATTGGGGAATGAGATTTTGCAATATTCGGCGTCAGATATTTCCGTCTCTCCATCAGCGGTCAGCCCGGCTACGGTGGTGGCCATGACAATGCGGTGGTCGTGTCGACCGTCAACGTGAGTGCCCTTGAGGTCACACGGATAGATGGTCAGGCTGTCGGGTGTCTCCTCAAATTTGCCGCCCATCTTAGTCAACTCTTCCTTGATGGAACGGGTCCGGTCGGTCTCCTTCAGCCGGCTGGAGCCAATATGGTGAAGCACGGTCTTGCCCTTGGCCTTACAGCCTAACACGGCCAGGATGGGCACAGCATCCGGAGTACCAGAACAGTTGATTTCGATGCCACGCAACTCGCTACCGCCCTCGACGGTCACGATGTGGCCGTCATCGCTGAAGCTGACCTTTGCGCCCATCTCTTCGAGGATGTTAGGGTACCTACGTTCTCCAGCAAAATCGTCAGGATCCATCCCGATGAAGGTTACCTTAGAATCGGTGATTGCAGCGGCGATCATGGGATAGCCAGAGCTACCCCAGTCAGCAGGAATATGGGCCGTGAAGGCTTTGTAGCGCTGGTTGCCCGTGACATTGAATTCGGCGTAGTTCTTATGACTGCATGTGGCGCTAGCCCGTTTCATCCACGCCATGGTCATATCCACATATGGCCGCTCCATGAGGTTGTCCTCCATGACAGTAATTCCCTCTCGGCTGAGGGCGCCGGCTATGAGAAGCGAGCTCAGCCACTGTGAATTGATACCTGGCAGCTTGGTACGGCCGCCCTGGAGTACGCCCTTGATTACCAGGGGCGCAACACCGGTATGGCGAGTGGAAAAGACCTGGGCGCCTAAGTCATTCAAGGCATCGATAAGGGGTTGAGCAGGACGTCGGCAGATTTGATAGTCGCCGCTAATGACTGAATAGCCGTCGATGAGGGAAGCAATGGCGGTGAGAAAGTAGTAGCCTGTCCCTGAGTTACCAGCGTCCAGCACGCAATCAGGCACTCTTGGCTGGTTGGCCACACCCTCGAAGACCCATTCCTGAGGGTTAGAGGTGTTGATATTGGCTCCCAATGCCCTCATCATGCCTACAATGGAGAAGCTATCGATACCCGGAAGTGGATTGCTAACCCGCGACACACCCTCAGCCAGACCACCCAAGACAATGGCACGGGCGCTCGCCGATTTGTTGCCGGGTATCTGAGCAGTGCCCTTCATAGTCGATCTCTTCACGATGAATTTCATGCCCTTTTTCCTTCTGTAATCAACACTGGCTTTTATGGGAAAAGGTATAAAAAATTGGCTCTTGTGTGTCAATGACTAAAGAGATAGGGAGGTATTTTGTTTCCATTTTTCAATACTCTGTTATGAGATGAGGTTCCGATCCAGGCTACGGTATTGGATCGCTTCGGAGAGATGGGCGGGTTGGATATTTTCCTGGTCTTCCAGGTCGGCAATGGTTCTGGCGACTTTGAGTATCCTCGTATAAGCCCGAGCGCTCAGGCCAAACTTATCAATGGCCATCTCCAATAATTTTTGACTGGCCTCATCAATCTGACAGAACTTTTTAATTTGCCGGTTCGTCATCTGGGCATTACAATAAATCTTCAGTCCTTTAAACCGATTCAATTGAACCCTTCTGGCAGCGTCGATTCGTTTCTTCATCTCCTTAGAAGGTTCTCCGGTTTCACGACTCGCCAGATCACGATATTTTACTGCAGGGACCTCAATATGAATATCGATACGATCCATTAAGGGGCCTGAAATCTTTGAACGGTAGCGCTGAATCTGGGGGATGGTGCAGGTGCATTCGTTGTTGGGGTCACTATAATAACCGCATGGACAGGGATTCATGGCAGCGACTAACATAAAACGGGCGGGATAAGTGAGGGAGGTGGCGGCTCGGGAGATCGTCACCCTTTCCTCTTCTAATGGCTGGCGCATGACCTCCAAAACGTTCTTTTTGAATTCGGGCAATTCATCTAAAAAAAGGACCCCGTTATGGGAGAGACTGACTTCTCCAGGTTTTGGGATCTGCCCACCCCCAATGAGGCCTGCATCGGAGATGGTGTGATGGGGACTTCGAAACGGCCGGGTGACAATGAGGGCACTGTCGGGTGGGATCAATCCCATCACGCTATGAATTTTTGTTGTTTCGAGACTCTCCTCAAAATTCATATCTGGCAGAATCGTCGGGAGCCTTTTGGCCAGCATTGTTTTCCCAGAACCAGGAGGGCCGATCATAATCACGTTATGGCCCCCTGCCGCAGCCACTTCCAGACAACGCTTCACATGTTCCTGACCCTTCACATCGTTGAAGTCAACCGGATAATTCATTTCTGTCTTGAAAATCTCGTCCAGATTGACTACGACCGGATCGATATGGAGGCTTCCGTTTAAAAATTCAACACAGTCAGAAAGCGTATCCAGAGGGAGGATCTCAATTCCTTTCACCACGCCTGCCTCTTTTGAGTTGTCCCTGGGGAGCAGAAGACCTTGATATCCCGCATCTCTTGCTGCCACCGCGATGGGGAGAGTTCCTCTTATGGGTTTGACCTGACCGTCAAGGGAGAGTTCACCTAAAATGAAAAAATGAGCTAACTTGTCCTTTTGAACGACTTCGGTCGCCGCAAGGATGCCAATGGCCATGGGAAGATCAAAGGCTGCCCCTTCTTTCTTGATATCGGCTGGAGCGAGATTGACAGTGATTCGCCTGGAAGGAAAGTCGTAGCCGCAGTTCTTGACAGCTGCCTTGACCCGATCCTTGGATTCCTTGACAGCACCTTCAGGAAGCCCGACGGTGGCAAAGGCGGGAAGACCCTGAGCGATGTCGATCTCGACCTCCACCACGTAGGCATCAATTCCAAAAACCGCACTGCTAAGAACACGGGCTAACATGATTGACCTAACTTATATCAGAAAGGCAACAGTCATACAAGTAAAAATTCGACCCTTCTTTTTAAGCAGACGGTTGATCATTTTCATGAAAATAGGCAATTCAACCTATAAAAGATCATCCCATGTCGTAGGGGAAGTCTATCTATTTTTAAAAGTGATTCCAAATTTTAGAGCTTGACAAAAAATGGCCTTCTATCCATACTGATTCAAAAATAGAAAGGAGGGGAATATGAATGTCTATTGGATCGTCAATACCAACACGTTTTTATTAATCCTTTTGGTCATTATGGTTTCCTATCTTACCACACAAGTGACGACATTGATCCGATGGCTAAAAAGGGAATAACCTCTTTGCAACGGGAATAATGGGATCATGGAATATAGTCAAATAAAATAAAAGCTGAACCCATTGTTCCAGTATTGATGGATTCGTAAAAAGTCCATAAAGAGGGAAAACGTCATGCTGAACTTGANNGACTTTTTACGAGATCATCAATATTCCATTTATGATTGTTATGATTTCAGCTTCCAGTTTGTACCCACGGGGGTATCCTCTAAAACAATTCCTTTTGCAAGGAGATCCTTTCGTATTTCATCCGCTTTTTCCCAGTTTTTTTCTTTCCTCGCCAGATTTCTATCATCGATGATATAAAGAATTTGTTCCTCGGTGAGGTTCAATTTTTTCAGCCCCTCTTTTCTTTGTCGAGCCAGGTAATGCTCCGGATCTTCTCGGAAGAGTTCAAACACCCATCCCATTTTCGAAAAATGGTCGAGACCTTGCTTCAGCATGGACGCAATCTCTGGGGTGGGATAACCTTTTGAGATATCCAAAAGACTGTTCAGATTCCTCTGAAGATCATAAAAATATCCCAGTGCTTCAGCGGTATTGAAATCGTCATCCATGGCCTCTTCGAATCGGGCACGGAATGATTCGATGGCTTTACGGCAGTTTTCAATTACTGGGGAACTCCCACCCGCACCCTCCCCCTTTGAGGGGGAGGGGAGAGAGGGGGAGAAGGTGGTCGGTTTCTTCAATTCCTCTTGAATCGCATTGAATGTACTGTAAAACCGATCCAATCCTGATTTAGCTTCATGAAAGCTATCTTCCGAATAATCCACAGGGCTTCGATAATGATGAGCAAGAAAAAAGAGTCGAAGAACCTCGGGATGCCAATCTTTGAGGATTTCTTTGATGGTTAAAATGTTCCCGAGGGATTTGGACATCTTTTCCTTATTAATGTTGACAAAACCATTATGAATCCAATATCGGACAAACGGTTTCCCCGTCGCCGCTTCAGACTGCGCAATTTCATTTTCATGGTGTGGGAAAGTGAGGTCTCTCCCTCCTCCATGGATATCCAATGTCTCTCCCAAATATTTCTGGCTCATCACAGAACATTCAATGTGCCAACCCGGCCTTCCTTTCCCCCAGGGGCTTTCCCAAAAGGGCTCTCCAGGTTTGCTGGATTTCCAAAGGGCGAAGTCAAGAGGATTTTCTTTCTTTTCGTCAATATCAACCCTTGCACCCGCTTGCATATCCTCCAAGTTCCTCTTGGAGAGTTTTCCATAATCTTTAAATTTCTCAACGGAGAAAAAGATATCTCCTCCGCCCTGATAAGCAAGCCCTTTTTGAATGAGGATTGAGATCAACTGGATCATTTCCGAAATATGCTCTGTGGCCCTGGGTTCGAACGAAGGTTTTTCGAGACCAAGTTTTCCCATATCCGTGTTGAATTCACTAATATATTGTTCAGCAATGGTCTTGCAATCTACCCCTTCCTCATTGGCCCGCCTGATGATTTTGTCATCGATATCCGTAAAATTTCGAACGAAAGTGACATCGTATCCACGATATCGAAAATAACGATAAATGGTATCGAAGACGATCGCGGACCGAGCGTGACCAATATGGCAAAGGTCATAGACCGTCACCCCACACACGTACATCCCCACCTTTTTTTCTTGAAGGGGGATGAAATCTTCTTTTTTGCCTGTCATCGTATTATGGATACGGATCGCCATAAGTCTATCCTAAAACGGAATCATAGAATCATGGAATGGTGGAATGATGATGTGATGAAAACTGACTCCTACTGAATAACCCATTGTTCCAATATTCCATCGCTCCAATATTCCAGAATTCTCAAGAAATTTCTAAAGCCATTTTCAAACGGCGGATCATCCTTTCCTTTCCAAGGAGAGGAAGCGTTTTGACTAACTCAGGTCCTTTTGTTTTTCCGGTCATTGCTGCCCGAAGAGGAGCGTAAAGGTCCTTTCCTTTTCGTCCGGTCTTTTTCCCCCATTGCCTAAGAAGAGAGGCCTGATCTTCCGATGTGATGTCCGATGAGTCCTCCAATGCCCCAAGAATCGAATGAAGGGTCTGCCGGTTTTTGGGATCTTGAAGTATCGCTTGGGCTCCCTCATCAAAGAAGAATTTTTCATCAAAAAAGATTCCCAGATACTCCTCTACCTGAGAGAGGATAACGAGATTTTCTTTTAACACCCCACAAATTTGATGAAACCACTGGGGATCAATTTGATCGATCTGAATACCGGCCCTTTGAAGGTAAGGAGCCACCATTTCAGCAAGGGGTCCTTCTCCCTTTTCCCTAATGTAGTAACTGTTCAGCCACTCCAATTTTTTTCGGTTGTAAATGGGAGCACTTCTTGAAAGGTCCTGAATTGAAAATTCCTCCACCATTTTTTCTAACGCGAGGGTTTCCTGACCAGAGGGAGGTGTCCAGCCTAAAAGAATGAGATAGTTCTGGAGAGCCTCGGGTAAAAAGCCTTCGTCTCGATATTGGGAAACGGCTGTTGCGCCGTGACGTTTGCTCAGCGGGGCACGATCCGGACCCAGGATCAGAGGGTGGTGAGCAAAAATAGGAGGTTGCCAGGCGAGCGCCTGATAGAGGAGGATCTGCCGGGGCGTATTGGAGAGATGGTCTTCCCCTCGAATGACATGACTGATATGCATCAAATGGTCATCCATGACGCAGGCAAAATTATATGCAGCCATTCCGTCTGATCGGACCATAATAAAATCACCGATTCCAGCAGAATCAAAGCTCATCTTCCCATGGATGAGATCTTCAAAGAGGATCGATCCTCTCCCTACACGAAATCGAAGAACGGGCCGGAGACCAGACGATTCCATTTTAGCAATCTCTTCCGGTGGAAGGGAACGACACCGCCCATCATACCTGGGCATTTTTCCTTTTGAGAGTTGTTCTTTTCTGAGCTTCTCAAGTCTTTCCTCGGAGCAAAAGCACTTATAACTCTTCCCTTCTTGACAAAGCCGATCAGCCAATTCACGATAGGTGGATAGACGTTGAGATTGTCGATAAGGACCATGGGCTCCCTCTCGGTCAGGACCTTCCTCCCAGGATATTCCCAGCCAAGTTAAATCTTCAATGATCCGGTCGATGGAGGCATTGGTAGACCTCTCTAAATCTGTGTCTTCAATACGCAGAACGAATGTTCCTTGATGACGTCTTGCGAAGAGAAAATTGAAAAGGGCCGTCCGGGCATTTCCGATATGGAGAAGCCCGGTAGGGGCAGGAGCGAAGCGAACCCGAATATTTGAGGTCATTTAAAACCCTTCACTATTGCCAAATCCCAAATAAATTCCAAGCACCCATTTCGAATGATCAAAACTATTTTTTGTTTGGAATTTCGATATTGGAATTTATAAAAATATGCCAGAATACCCCTCAGCTCTGCTGGGGGGATGAATGGCCTCCCTCTCCCCTGGGGGGAGAGGGTTAGGGTGAGGGGGAAATGATCTTATCATCACCCCCACCTTAATCCTCCCCCATCAAGGGGGAGGAAAGTTTTTTAGAGAATTTGATGCCCCGCAGCTTGCTGCGGGGTAGTTCACTTGTTATTTGATGCTCGGAATTTGGTGCTTCTTTCTTCCACCGAAGCAACAGCATAGGCAGCGATTCCTTCTTCCCTACCTGTAAATCCCAATCCTTCCGTCGTGGTGGCTTTTACATTCACCCTTTCTATCTCCATCTTCAGGACATCGGCAATCTCTTTCACCATTCTGGGGATGGTTTCCGAAAGTTTTGGTTTCTGGGCCACAATGGTGGCATCGATATTGAGTAGGTGATAGCCTTTCTCCCTTACCTTTTCCATGACCTTTTCTAAGAGAAGAGTGCTCTTAATATCTCGGTATTTAGGATCGGTATCTGGAAAGTGTCTTCCAATATCTCCTTCTGCTATGGCACCCAGTAAGGCATCGCAGATGGCGTGGATGAGGACGTCGGCATCGGAGTGTCCTTTCAGTCCAAAGAGATAAGGGATTTTTATCCCTCCCAAGATCAAAGGCCGGCCTGAAACAAATGGATGGACATCGTATCCAAAACCTACCCTCATTTGTTTTGCGCTCCTCCCTCGGGTTCTCTCAAGCCAAGGGTGTCTAACTTAAAAAAAAGATTGGCCAGCAGAAGGTCTTCCAGGGTGGTTATTTTGATATTAGTGTAGGACCCTGGAAGAATATGGACTTTTCCTCCCAGGCGCTCAACGAGTGAGGCGTCATCGGTTCCAACAAATCCATCATTCGTCGCCTGATAATAAGCCTCTTTGATGAGATGAACCTGGAAACTTTGCGGGGTCTGGATCTGCCAAAGGGATTCCCGATCCAGTGTTTTGAGAACCGTTCCATCTGGATGAGCGATTTTAATGGTATCCTTGACCGGCATGGCCAATACCACCGCCCCAAATCTGGCAGCAGAGCGAATGGAATCCTCGATCATTGCTTTTGTGATAAAGGGTCTGACTCCATCATGGATCGCCACCACTTCCGTATCCTTTGGAAGGGCATCCATTCCATTTTTGACCGAATCTTGCCTCCGCTTCCCACCCGGAACAATTTGGGAAACCTTTTTAAACTTATTTTTTTCGATAATTTCTTTTATGCAGTATTCCATATCCTCCTGACCCACCACCAGGAGAATCGAGCGGATGAGAGGACAGGTCTCGAATTTATCAAGGGTATGGGCGAGAATGGGTTTGCCCGCAAGGGAAAAGAACTGTTTCTTCTTCCCTTCCGTGAAGCGAACCCCCTTTCCTGCGGAGACAATCATTGCATCGGCTTTCATGGTTCCACAGCAAACAAAAACCCCTCACCTCGGTTGCGAGTCGAAGCGACCTTCCCCTCTCCCCTCGGGGAAGAGGGATGGGGTGGGGGTAGGTTTAGAATTCACTGTCCAGAGGGTAATAATAATCCTTCCCCTTGTTTTCCCGGTTTGCTTCCTCTTTAGGTCGAGCGAAAATCATTCTCCCTGCAGGGGTTTGGAGAACGCTGGTGACGATGACATCAATCGCCTTTCCCATCTGTCTTCTTCCATTGTCGACCACAATCATCGTCCCGTCATCCAGATAGGCCACTCCCTGTCCCATTTCTTTCCCCTCTTTGAGGATTTTAACATTGATCTCCTCTCCGGGGAGCACCACCGGTTTGATAGAATTGGCTAGCTCATTAATATTCAGGACCTCAATTCCCTGGAGCTCTGCTACCTTGTTGAGATTGGAGTCATTGGTAATGATTTTTCCGCGAACCTCTTTAGCCAATTCAATCAATTTTGAATCCACCTCTTTGACCGCAGGATAATCCCTGTCCACAATGCGAACATCCATTCGGGCTTGTTTTTGGATGTGATGCAGAACTTCCAACCCCCTTTTGCCTCTCGTTCGCTTGATGGAGTCCGAGGAGTCGGCAATGTGTTGGAGCTCATTCAAAACAAATTGAGGAATAATCAGTGCCCCCTCCAAAAAGCCGGTTTCTGTGATGTCGGCAATGCGACCATCAATGATCACACTGGTATCCAAAATCTTCATATTCTCGCTTGAGGGAACGTTTTTTGAGAAGAGTTTCCAACCGGACAGGTGAATTTCTTCACCCTTCTTAAAACCGATTCGGAGACCAATATATCCACACACCCCATACAGGGCACTTAAAAGGGGAAGAACAGTTTGTTGATGATTATATAGACCGGAGAAAAAGACGTTAGAGAGAAGATTGGCTACCACAATGCCGAGGATCAATCCGATGAAACTCCCTAAAAGATTTTTTAAAGGAATTTTTTTCAACCCTTTCTCCACCAGAAGGGTCAACGTTGCCAGAAGAAGTCCACCACTTAGTCCCAAAAGAGGAATCAGGGGAGTGGGGGCAATCCCTCGGGTTAAGGCATACCCACTGACTCCGCATACAAGAAATAATAAAATACGAAGAATCCATAAGCCCAATGTATTCACCTCCTTTCCATGAGTTGATGATATGAGAAGACATTTCACTTAAACGAAGGATAGGGATTTTGAAGAGGTCATGGTCCAAAAATGGAATTGATCTCCCTCAAAATATCCGTCTCTTTAACATCCCGGGCAATGGCCAGCTCCTTGACCAGGAGATTTTTGGCCATGTCCATAATCTTTCTCTCACCGAATGAGAGTTCTTTCTCTGTCTTGAGAAGATGGAGATCTCGGAGCACTTCCGCTATGCCATAGATCGACCCGGTGTTAATTTTTTCCATATACTCGCGGTATCTCCGATTCCAGGTCTGATTATCAATAGCGACATCCCGCTCTTTCAGGATTCCAATGACCTTACGAACGTCAATTTTCCGGATGACCCCCCTCAACTTGGCCGCCTCTACATTGTCTTGGGGAATCATAATGGTCATCCCGTTTTCTAAAATTCGGAGGATGAAAAAGATCTGTTCTCTACCGGAAATCCGCTTCGTCTCAATGGCTGTAATTACCCCCACTCCATGTCCTGGATAAACCGCTTTATCACCGATCTGGAACATAAAATTTAAACCTCCTTCTGGGCAATAAGAAAAAGGGAATTGTCAATCCTGGAATGAACCATGTCATGACAATGGGGAAATACTTCTAAAGGGACAACGCGTGTTGATGGCTGTCCCAACTTTTTATTCAGGGGGAAGGAAAGCCATACGTGAAATTCAGGTCCCTTCGGCTTTGGCCAATTTCAATATGTCATTGACGTTGGGGTTTTTTCCTTGGATTAGCCTACCCATTGAGGCATCAATTCCAAAGAAGGCTGAAATTTGAATCTTGCCTTTGACTTCTCCTCGTTCTCCAGATCCGCTGGGGCGAAACACTTCCATGACATCTCCCACCTTGAGACCGGTCAATCTTCCGGCATTAATGAAGACCTCTTCCCCTTCTACCTTGGCGATCCGACAAAACCAGTCGATGCGATCGAATTCCCTGGCAAGGGAACGTCCTAAATCAGCAAGGGTGAGATCGATCGCCTTTATTTTGGCCTTCTCTTCGGAAAAGGATCCCTTTTCCTTGGTCGCGATGATGGGATTATTAGCGGATAGGTTTTTAAGGGTTTTACCAGAGAAAGTGTCCATTAGCCTCATGTCTATTTTGATAATGGCTGAAGCCATTGCTTCTCGATCTTTAGTTGTCTTGGTGGTGAAGACATAGGGGCCTGAGAGTTGCCCCATTACCAGAGCATGAATCCCAAAGACTTCATTGAGTAATTGGAGAGCCTTGGGTTTCTCAAAATCCTTTAAATCGATTCCCTTTTTTTCAAGAAATTCTTTGACCAATTGATAGTCAATAAAGAGGACTTGTAGCGTTCTGCGGCTTACCTCTTTCATCAGTTTTTCAGCCACCCAGTCTCCGAATACCTCTTCGCCCCCAGTAGTTCGATCATCAAAATAGGTGACCACTACTTTTTTCTTTAAACCTGGAGGCGCGGGTTTCGATGGAGATACGATGAGGACCTCTTCCTCTATAGAAGGCAATGGTTTTGTAGAAGTGACAGGGGACTCTTTTTTTATTTCCTCCATTCGCATAGGCGGAGTGGTAAAGGTATCCTTTTTAGAAAGGTATTCATTAACAGGGACATAAAGGTATTTGGGTTGATCCTTTCCCTCGGAGGCTTTTGGGTTTAAAACCTTGACATATTCTTCCTTATCAATAATGATTATCTCTTTATCTATTAACTCTTTCATTTTTGCTTTGTGAGGAGGTCCCTTTTTAATCGGAAACCAGGATGGTGTGGAGCAGGCAAAAACAAAAAGAAAGATAAAAAGTAGAACAAAAATGAGGGGGCGAGTTAAAGTCTCTCTTGAGTCCATTTTTTCACTTTTAGCAAACAATATAATTATACACAAAAATTACATAAAAATCAATCCCAGAATTTACATTTTTTACCATTCATAGGAGAATTTAGAGAAAGGCAGGAATGAATAAAATAAAAGGAAAACAAATAGTTAGAAAATAGAATCCCTCCCTTCAAGGGTTATCATAAAGATATCAGTCTTTTCAATGGGTTATCTCCTGATGGACTTCTTAACCATAAACTAAAACCTTTTAATCGTTCAGTCATTTCTGTACAACGAAGTGTCCAAGTGCAACTCGGTGTTTTTTTCTGAAGTCGACGTGGAAGAGATGCCCGTCACTAAAAATTAATTATATATTTTAATGACTTAAGATGAATATTTATTTGGGATAGGAAAGATAAGTGATTACTTTTTGCAGGTCTTCGGGGGTGTCCACACACATGGGTTCATAACTGACAGGGGTTGCTTTGATGCGATAACCATTTTCTAATGCCCGAAGTTGTTCAAGTTTCTCAAGTTTTTCCAGAGGGGTGGGCTTCATTTTTGAAAAAAGAAGAAGAAATTTCCGACGAAACACATAGACGCCAATGTGTTTGAACACCCTCTTGGGCAATGGCCTTTCCGTTCCAAAAGGGTGGGATTCGAGTTGTCCAATATGGAGATCCCGGGGAAAGGGGATGGGAGACCGGGAGAAATAAAGGGCAAGATCCTTTTGATCCACAACGACTTTTACAATGTGGGGATTGAGCCAATCCCTTACCTCCTCAATCCTGGTCATGAGGGTGGACATATGGAGGGTCTCGTCGATGAGAAGAGGACGTATTGCTCTGTCAATGATGTTTCCTTTGATGAGGGGTTCATCTCCCTGAACATTAACAATGATTTCTGATTTGAGTTTCCGTGCAACCTCTGCCACACGGTCCGTCCCCGAGAAGTGGGTGGGTGAAGTCATGACTACTTTCCCACCAAAGGATTCAACAGCCTCGGCTATTCTTTGGTCATCTGTGGCGATAATCACCTCGTTGATCAATTTTGATTGTTGCACTCCCTCGTAGACATATTGGATCATCGGTTTGCCAAGAATGTCGGCAAGGGGTTTCCCCTCAAACCGAGTTGAACCATATCTGGCAGGGATGACTGCAGAAATTTTCATAGTCCTCTTTTTCATGGATGTTCTGATTTAATTAAATCAGATTAAGATGGGACTGTCAACCTCCATTGCCTTCGCCTGCCTAATCGAAGATTCCTCTGTCAAAGACCTGTGCGGTAGGCAAGGTATTCAGCAAAGTTGAGGGGAGAGAGATCAGGGGAGGGGGAATGAACTCCTATTCTTCATCCCTCTACTTTAACGATCAAAGTTGATTTGCTCTCAGGGTTATCGATTAATTCTGCGTTTTTTGAAGAAGAAGGGTCATCCAAAAGTTTCTTTAGCCTTAAGTAATTCTCATACGAAATCTGAATAAACTTCAAACCATACATAAATCCTTCCCAACCTTCCCAGTTGCAGATGTCTTTCCAGATGATTTCCGCTACCCCTTTGAAATGAGACGATTCAAAACCTTCGGGAAAAGAAACTTCGATATTTAATCTCGACTCCACAGGCATGTCTTTAAAAGTTTGGATCAAAAGACCGGACTCACTTGCATCAATGGTCAATCCGGGATAAACATTTGGTTTTTCGGACATCTTAAAATGTAAAGGTAAACTGACCTGGGTTCTTGCATGTTTCCTTTTTTCTTTGTTACGGGATGGATCGTCCATGTTGCCCTCTCTCGATTAGGATTTTTAGTACCCGCTGCGTTCCCTCTACGAATCCCTGTGGCTTGGCTTCTTCAGCATGAACAGATTATTTCCAGAAATTTGCTGCAATAGTAGTGCCATAGGGTTTATGACTTGTATGGTTGTTGACTTTATTAGGTTTTCTTGAGATAGAGATTTTCTCAAGAATCCAAAAGGAGACTTTTTTTGTCACGACGGAGGAAAAATTATAAGATGTTACCAAATAAAAATCTGTAAACCCCTTATGCAAAAAACTTCTCAAATTGTTTCCTTCAGTGCTTTTAGGAGTTCCGCTGGAGATAATATATCCCCTAAAAAAAGAGGAAAATTCGTCTTTACAAATAGAATGAAGAGGCATAGGATGATGCTAAGAATTGGGATTTGGATGAGGGTTTTTTAGCTTATTACCGGTGTCAGGTTTACACGTGCGAGGTCAACCATGTCTGAGAGAATTGTAATGATTCATGGGATGTGGGGGTCAGGGTGGTATTGGGAAAATTTTAAAGGGTTCTTCGAAAGCAAAGGCTATCAATGCGTGGTTCCAACGCTACGTTTTCACGATATGGATCCGAATGCAGCCCCAGATCCAAGGCTTGGAACAACCAGCCTTCTGGACTACGCCGAAGACTTAGAGAAATTGGTCCGTGGACTTCAGGTGATCCCTATCTTAATGGGCCATTCAATGGGAGGGCTTCTTGCACAAATTTTAGGAAGCAGAGGTCTGGCAAAGGCTCTTGTTCTTTTGACTCCTGCAGCACCTCATGGGATTATTGCTCTGAAGCCTTCCGTGATCAAGAGCTTCTGGAGCGGTCTCACAAAATGGGGTTTCTGGAGGAAGCCGATTCGTCAGACATTTGATGAAGCGGTGTATTCCATGCTGCATCTGATGCCTCCTGAAAGCAGGAGGAGTATATACGATAAATTCGGCTATGAGTCTGGTAGGGCCGCCTCCGAAATCGGGTTCTGGCTCTTTGATTCAAAGGGGGCGGCGAGAGTGGATGAATCAAAGGTGACCTGTCCTGTCCTCATCATCGCTGGAAAAGAAGATAGGATCACACCTGCATCAATGGTCCGAAAGGTTGCTGAAAAGTATAAGAAGGTGTCGACCTACAAAGAATTCTCAGACCATGCCCACTGGGTGATTGGAGAGCCTAGCTGGCAACAGATCGCAGAGTATGTCGAAGTGTGGCTCGGTCAAACCCTGCGTAAATCTGCCTGAGGATTTTGCTCTGATCTTCCAAAGTCTCTTCCTGAGGTCCAAGGCTTTCTGAAAAATATCGGGTAGCGATTTGAAATTAAACCGATGGGTTAATTTGTGGAAATTTTCTTTACATTTTTGAGTGGGTATATTATAGCTCTTTCATAAAATGGAAACCGGAGAAAAGATCAACAGAGGCCTCAAGGCACTCGAGGAGAAGGTCCTTGACCGCAACCTATGCACGGCGTGTGGGGCTTGCCTCTCCTTATGTCCCTATCTCCGTTCATGGAAGGGCAGGGTCGTGAAACTCGATGATTGTAATTTGGAAGAAGGACGTTGTTTTGCTTACTGCCCCCGAACTGAAGTGGACCTCGATGAAATCTACCAAACAGTTTTTGGAAAGAATTATGAGGAAATTGATGTGGGCCCTGCGAGAAAAATTATGATGGCACGGGCCAAAAATCCCATCTGGAGAAAGAAAGCTCAAACGGGAGGTGTGGTTTCCAGCCTTGTGGATTTTGCCTTACGAGAAAAAATAATTCGGGCTGGAATTCTTACCCCTCGCGATGGAGATCTTCTTCCCTATGGACAAATAATAAGAGGCCGAAAGGGAATTCTCAGCGCTGCTGGGTCAAGTTATGTTTCAGGTCCTACTCTGGAAGCATTGAATAGAGGTGCCTGGAAGGGGCAGGAGCGAATAGGAATCGTGGGTTTGCCATGCCAGGTGCTCGCCTTAGCAAGGATGAAAACTTCAAAGCTGGAGAAAAAGACTCCTATAGATCAGGTGAATCTTGTGATCGGTCTCTTCTGCACATGGGCTCTCGACTATAAACCATTTATGGCTTTCCTGCAAGATCGGGTAGACGGTCGCTCTATAAAAAAGCTGAACATCACACCGCCTCCAGAAAGGATATTTGAGGTATTGGCTGGAAACAAATTATATCGGATATCTGTTGACGGCATTCGGCCTTTTATCCGACCAAGTTGCCGGGTCTGCCTGGATATGACTGCTGAACTTTCAGACCTCTCGATTGGAACCGTCGAAGGCAAGGAAGGCTGGAACACGGTAATTGTACGGACAGCAATGGGGGAAAATCTCTTAAAACGGGCTAAGAGAGCAGGGGTTATTGAGACACGACCTCTTTCCAAGAATAATCTGAATCATCTTAAAGAGGCCTCGCTCCTCAAAAAGAGGCGGGTGCTTGACGCCCTCAATGAAAAGGGAGGGATCGAGAAGGCCTACTTTACCCTATCGCCTCAATTGATTAAGCGTATCCTTTCTGAGTCAGGGGAGAGCTTAACATGAGTTCCATCGGCCAGAACGCTCCCGGGAAGACAGTGCTTTTGATGGGGAATGAAGCCATTGCCCGTGGAGCCCTCGAAGCAGGAGTGAAGGTATGTGCCGCCTACCCGGGGAACCCTTCTTCTGAAATTATTGGCACTCTTGCTAAAGTAGCTGGAAAGATGGGCCTTCATGTGGAGTGGTCGGTCAATGAGAAGGTTGCACTGGAAGTAGTTGCTGCTGCCTCTTTTGCAGGACTTAGAGGCCTCTGTGCGATGAAGCAAAACGGGCTCAACGTGGCCTCTGACTTTCTCCTCAACCTCAATCTCACAGGATGTCGCGGAGGTCTTGTCCTAGTCGTTGCTGATGATCCCGCAGGTGTTTCATCCAGCAACGAGGAAGATTCTCGTATCTATGCCAAATTAGGCGATCTGCCTCTCTTGGAACCGGCTCACTTCCAGGAAGCCAAAGAAATGGCCAAGTCGGCATTCGAGATCTCTGAGCAACTGGGGCTTCCTGTTTTAATTCGGAGTGTGACCCGGGTTTCCCACGCCCGGGGAAATGTGTGCCTCAATGAGCTTCCCCAATCAAGTCCCAAACCGAAGTTTGATAATTCTCTGCGATTTCACTCTCTCCCTGCAGTGATGAACCACAAACTGCTTCATGAAAAGCTTAACAGGGCCGAGGGGATGGCTGAAAAATCGCCCTTCAATTTCTATCGAGGGCCTGAAAAACCAGAATTGATGGTGATCACATGCGGGAGTGGATGGATGTATTCATTAGAAGCCATGACCAATATGAATGCTCAGGACAGAGTTGGAATTCTCAAATTGGGGACGACCTGGCCCCTTCCTGAGGATTTTGTCCTGAAGCATCTTAAAAAGGCAGATCGAATTCTTTTCATCGAGGAGGTGGACCCCTTCCTTGAGAATAATGTTAAGGAAATATATGCTCAGAGCTGTTTTATCTTGGGGCTCAAGTCTTTTTTTGGAAAGGCCAGCAAGCACGTCCCTGATGTTGGTGACCTCAACCCTGAAATTGTCACCCATGCTATTCAGAATCTGATTCAAATTCCGTATGAGCCGCGACCTGCTGATTATGCACGGCGTGCCCGCGAGGCCGCCGCTGAACTCCTTCCTGCCAGGGCCCTCGGTTTCTGTGCAGGTTGCCCGCACCGGGCCACTTATTGGGCAGTAAAGATAGCCCTTGCTTTAGATGGGAGAGATGGTTTTGTTCTTGGCGACATCGGCTGCTATTCCTTGGGGATGGGCCCTTCTGGTTTTGGCCAGATGAAGACCTTGCACGCCATGGGCTCAGGCACTGGACTTGCCTGTGGCTTCGGTCAGCTCCATCAATTCGGTCTGGAGCAGCCTGTGGTCGCTGTCTGTGGTGATTCAACCTTTTACCACGCTGCGATGCCGGCTCTTGTGAATGCCTATTATAATGGGTCTAACTTCTTGCTTCTTCTTTTAGACAATAGCGCCACTGCCATGACCGGGTTTCAGCCCCATCCAGGGACAGGGGAGACCGCCACAGGGAGTGAAGCCCCAGTGATCGATCTTAAGGCCATCTGTGAAGTTTTTGGAGCTCATGTGGAGGTGGTTGATCCCTTTGATGTGATGGCAACCGTTAAGACGATCTTGAGACTACTTCAGGATGTGAAAGGGGTAAAGGTCTTAATTCTTAAACGGGAGTGCGCCTTGGTCAGTGCCAAGCATCAAAGGAGACTTTACCGGGTTGAAGTTGACCGGGAACGCTGCCTGGGTGAGACCTGCGGTTGCAACCGGCTCTGTACACGCATCTTCAAATGCCCTGGGTTGATGTGGGATAAGGCGACCGGAAAAGCGCGCATTGATGAGGCCATCTGCACGGGTTGCGGGGTTTGCAGCGAGATCTGTCCTGCTTCGGCGATCCGGAAGGAGAAGGATTAGATGTCTATTTCAAAAGATCCCTTTAATGTCATCATCGGGGGGGTCGGCGGCCAGGGAAATGTCTTGGCCTCGCAGATTCTTGGGGAAATGCTTGTCTCCCAAGGATATGTCGTCACCATCGGGGAGACTTATGGTGCCTCCCAGCGTGGAGGAGCGGTGATGAGCCATTTGCGGATCTCAAAGAAGGACCAGTTTTCACCTCTGATTCCAGAAGGGCAGTGTGATTTACTTGTCGTTCTGGAACCGGTTGAGGGAATCAGGATTCTTGACCACTACGGTCATCCAAAGGTGATGACACTTCTCAACACTCGGCCCATCTATCCCATCGATGTCATTTCAGGGAATACCACGTATCCCGAAGTTTCAAAGGTGATGGCTAAGATAAAAGAACTGAGCAGACGGGTCTGGACGTTGAATGCCACGGAGATTGCCTTGGAAATGGGCGACCCCATCTTTTCCAATATCGTTATGTTAGGAGCCCTTTGTGCCACGGAG
>DCVM01000087.1:0-6590 GCA_002327985.1 Syntrophaceae bacterium UBA2188
GGGGAGATAACTTTTGACAATACGCGATTTCAAACAGGGAGGATTCTATGAAACAAAGACGAATTTTAATCGGGCTGGGAGTGATTGCGGCACTTCTCATTTTCTTTTTTACCATTCTTTTTTTTATTGGACTGGTTACCGGAGGCAAATCGAGCCGGTTTGCCTTTGGAGACAAGATTGCCATTGTGGAGGTGAGAGGGGTGATCAGTCAGTCCTCTGGGGTCATTGAACATCTTCAGCAATACGCTGAAGATGAAGGGATCAAGGCGATTATTCTCAGGATCGATTCTCCTGGGGGAGGCGTTGGCCCGGCACAGGAAATCTACAGGGAGGTCATCAAAATTAAGGCCAAGAAAAAAGTCATCACCTCCATGGGATCGGTAGCTGCATCCGGAGGCTACTACATCGCGAGTGCCTCAGATCGTATCGTTGCCAATCCCGGAACGATTACCGGATCGATCGGTGTGATCATGCAGTTTTCAAATCTTGAAGACCTCCTCAAAAAAATTGGGATCAAAGGAGTGGTGCTCAAAAGCGGGGAGCACAAAGACATCGGATCTCCTTTCCGCGAGATGACCCCTGAGGAGAAAAGTATCATGCAAGAAGTTCTTGATAATGTTCATCAACAATTCATCCAGGCGGTAGCGGATGGAAGAAAACTGGATCGAGCAAAGGTCGTTCAGATCGCAGATGGTCGAATCTTAACAGGGGAACAGGCCAAAAATCTGGGGTTGGTTGACGAGATGGGCAATCTTCAGGATACCATTGAACTCACCGCCAAGATGGTAGGGATCGAAGGAAAACCAAACGTCATCTATCCTAAAAGGAAGCTCTCCATTTGGGAGCTTTTGATGAGGGATATGGCCTCCGCCATCATCGATGTACTGAATGAGAAGGGGTATGAGTTGAATTTTCCCATCCAAATCAAATAGAAGCAATTTTTTTGATTTAATCGCTGTTGTTCAGCAATTCGACAATTTTTTTCATATCCTCCCAGACCTCTCTCTTTTTATCGGGATTTCTTAATAGAAAGGCAGGGTGGTAGGTGGGAATGACCTTGACTCCTTCGAGATCGTAAAACTTCCCGCGGAGTGCGGTGATCTTCGTTTCGGTTTGAAGAAGGGTTTGAGCAGAAAACGTCCCTAAGGCGCAGATGATTTTAGGCCGGATGACACTAATTTGCTTCATCAAAAAAGGATTGCAGTTTTCAATTTCATCCGGCTCCGGATTTCGATTTTGGGGGGGCCGGCACTTGATGATATTGGCAATGTAAACCTCTTCTCTCGAAAGATGGATCGATTCAATGATCTTTGTCAGAAGTTGACCCGCTCTACCAACGAAAGGTTTTCCTTGGACATCTTCATCGTAACCAGGACCTTCTCCAATAAACATCAAAGTCGCCTTTTCATTTCCCTCCCCGAACACAATCGTCTTCCTTGTCCGATGGAGTTTGCACCTCTTACAATCCCCTAACTCTTTTCGCACATCTATCATAGTCAGAACCTGAGATGGGGGGGGTTGCTCAGGCTTCATTCCGGAAGAGGGGAGGGATACAATTCCAATGCCCTTGAGATATTCAAGGTAGGTTTTAAGATCGCTGATTAACTCATTGATACGTTCATCCATCAGGTATTACCCTCCATAGCCAATTCAAATATCCTTTTTTTCCCTTTGTTTGTCAAGCGTTACAAAAAAGACAAATAGGAAATTTTCCATTGACGAAAACATAACGAGATTGTATAGTTACAAACGTTGCCCCTGTAGCTCAGGTGGATAGAGCAACGGATTCCTAATCCGCAGGTCGCCTGTTCGAGTCAGGCCAGGGGCGCTTTCTTTTTTAACCTCACGAGGAATGATGAAGGCTGAAATTATTGCTATTGGATCAGAGCTTCTCCTCGGTCAGCTCGTCGACACTAACTCTTCTTATATTGCCAAGCGTCTTGCAGAAAATGGGATCGAACTCGTCCGTACCACCACGGTGGGGGATGACCTCCCGCGAATGAAAGAGGTTATCCGAGAAGCCATCAACCGATCACCGATCGTTATCACTACAGGCGGCATCGGCCCCACTGAAGACGATCTTACCCGGGAAGCCATTGCAGAAGTTTTCCAACTTCCTCTTACCTTTCAACCCCATCTGATGGAACAGATCGAAGAACTCTTTAAAAAGCGGGGGTTCCGAATGGCTGAGAGCAATCGAAAACAAGCCTATATTCCTGAAGGGGCGACCCCTATCGAAAACCCTAAAGGGACGGCTCCTGGGTTCATTGTAGAATCCTCGAATGGCTCGATCATCTCCATACCAGGTGTTCCCCCGGAGATGGAATACCTGATGGAGAATACAGTGATCCCTTATCTCCGTAAACGATTCGATATCAAACATCAAGTCATCCAATATAAGGTCTTGCGTGCCTGTGGCCTTGGAGAGAGCGCTATTGGGTCCCAAATCAAAGATCTGATGAAGGGCAGCACCAACCCCTCAGTGGGAACTCTCGCTTCAATGGGGGACATCAGGATAAGAATTACTGCAAAAGCCGAAAATCCTGAAGAAGCTTCACAACAGATAGGAGAAATGGAGCAGAAAATTCGCAAAAGGCTTGGCACCCTGATCTATGGTGTGGATAGCGAAACCCTTCATGGAAATATTGCCAGAGCATTGGAGAGATACAACCATACATTATCGGTGGTTGAAACCTTCACCGGAGGAATTATTTCGCAGAAATTAACGAGTACAAATAGTGGTTCTTTTACACAAGGGGCCGTTCTCCCATCCGAGTCGTCGGAAAGACAGTTTCTCAATCTATCTTCTAAAGAATTTGAATCTCTTAAAGAAGATTCAAGAAAGTTCGGCGAATCCTTAGCCCAACAAGCTCGGAATGAGTTTAAAACAGATTTCGGATTGGCAGTGTTTGGGAAAATTGTGGAAAAACAAGGGGAAGGAGAATATCGAATAGAAACCATTTACTCTCTTTCAACTTCTGATGGAATAGAGAACCAGGAATACTTCTTAGGTGGCGAACTCTGGATGGTTCGCGAAAGGGCGGCTATCATCGCCCTTGATATGGTGAGAAAATATTTTCTGAGAATAACGCAGAGCGCATAGAGCATGGGGCATAGCGTTAAAAAAACCTTTGACCAAAGGTAAAAATGATGACAAAAAAAACCATTAGGTGTCCTCAATGCAAAAATAAAATTGAGATTTACCATAATCCTATTCCAACTGTTGATATCATCATTGAAATCGAACCAAAAGGAATTGTTCTGATCAAGCGCAAAAATACACCCCATGGCTGGGCCATTCCAGGAGGATTTGTAGACTACGGAGAATCTCTGGAGAAGGCTGCAATCAGGGAGGCAAAAGAAGAGACAAATTTAGATATAAAATTAGTCAGACAATTCCATACCTATTCCAATCCAAAAAGAGATCCAAGACACCACAGTATTTCAACCGTTTATATTGCCAAAGCGAAGGGGAAGCCCAAAGCCAAAGATGACGCTCTCAAAATCGGGATTTTTAATGAATCAACCCTACCCGATCAGATAGCCTTCGATCACCGCGACATCCTAAAGGATTATTTCGAATTTGTGCAATGTTCGAAATAGATGAAGGATGATCTATAAAAAATACCAGAAATTTTACGTAAACGAGGTGAATCACGAGTGTGGTCTCAGAACTGAAAAACAATCATGAGAAACTTAATGGTTCCCCCTTTTGTCTAAAGTTTTTACACATCCTTTTTTGGTGTTAGTAGGTCAATAAAAGAATCTAAGGATTAGCTGACTTTCTTGGTTCTGTCTCTTGTGGGTGAGATATTCTTCCTTTTCCATGTCAAAAAGCTGTCTTCTGTACCGAGCTGTCAAATCATACCATTGATTCATTCGTTTCTCGAATCGTTGTTCAATAGGAATCTTAAGTGTATCCATGTATGCAAGAATGGCAAGATAATAGCGCAGCACCTCACTTTCGATTGCGCCCCTTAGCCCACCCACGTAAACAGGATTACCATTTTTTCTATTGCAAGATAATGGATTTTTTGTTAAAGTAGTTTCCTGATTTGACTGAGTGGCCTCAATAGTATCCTACTCTTATGGGCATTACCTCAGATTAGTCAACCCCGTTAGAAGTAGGTTACCAAAGGGAACTTCTGGTTAATAATGAGAAATTTCTAAGGGGTAAAGGGGACAGGAAATAACGATGGTTAAGGAAAAACATGATGTTGATGTTCTTGAAAAATGCCCGACGGGCATCAGGGGTCTCGATGAGATCACGAAGGGAGGGCTTCCGAGAGGTAGGCCAACCCTGATCTGCGGCAGTGCGGGTTCCGGCAAAACGCTTCTCGCCATGGAGTTTCTCATGCGGGGCGCCATGGATTACGGAGAACCCGGGGTCTTCATGACCTTCGAGGAGACGCCGGAGGATCTCGCGAAGAACTTCATCTCCCTTGGTTTTGATCTCCATGACATGATGTCACGTGGTCTCATCGCAACGGACCACGTCTATATCGCGCGAAGCGAGATTGAGGAGACGGGTGATTACGACCTGGAGGGATTGTTTATCCGCCTGGGAAATGCCATTGATTCCATCGGAGCGAAGCGGGTTGTCTTAGATACCATCGAGGCGCTTTTCTCCGGGCTGTCTAATGCCGCTATCCTTCGGGCAGAGCTTCGCCGGCTTTTTCACTGGTTGAAAGAGCGCGGTATGACGGCCATCGTTACGGGGGAAAGCGGCGACAAGACCCTGACACGCTACGGTCTCGAAGAATACGTCGCCGATTGCGTGATCCTCCTCGACTTCCGCATCCAGGAGCAAATTTCGACCCGCCGCCTGCGTATTGTCAAGTACCGCGGCTCATCTCACGGCTCCGACGAATATCCCTTCCTGATAGACGATAGAGGCCTCTCTATCCTGCCAATTACTTCCCTGGGGCTCGACTACCCCGTTTCCACGGAGCGCATCTCCACAGGCGTCCCCAAGTTAGATGCAATGTTTGATGGGAAGGGGTTCTACCGGGGCAGCACCATCCTCGTATCCGGTACAGCGGGCACAGGCAAAACAAGTTTGTCGGCTACCTTTGCCAACGCCGCCTGCCTGCGAGGTGAGCGCTGCCTGTATTTTGCCTTCGAAGAATCGCCCAGACAGATCATCCGGAACATGGGCTCCATCGGCATGGATCTCGCCCAGTGGGTGAAGAAGGGGCTTCTCAAGTTTCATTCAGCCCGGCCTTCGCTTTACGGCCTTGAGATGCATCTTGTCACCTTCCACAAGGTGATCGAGGAGTTCAAGCCAGAAGTTTTCATTGTAGACCCGATCAGCAACCTGATCGCCGCGGGAACAGCATCAGAGGTCAAATCCATATTAACGCGCCTGATCGACTATTTGAAGATGAAAAAGATCTCTACTTTCCTTACGGACCTCACCCATTTTGGAGGCAGCCTTGAACGCACGAGTGAAGAGATATCTTCTCTGATCGATACGTGGCTTCTCCTCCGGGATATCGAACTCAAGGGAGAACGCAACCGGGGCCTCTACATTTTGAAGTCCCGCGGCATGGCCCACTCCCACCAGATTCAAGAGTTCCTGCTCACGAACCAGGGCATTGGCCTTATCGACATCTATACCGGTTCTGGCGAGGTATTAACCGGCAGCGCCCGGGCAGCCCAGGAAGCCGAGGAAAAGGCCTCCGAGCTGGCGCGCCGGCATGAGGCGGAATACAGGCTCCGCGAGCAGGAGCGCAAGAGGAATGCTCTGGAAGCAAAGATCGCAGCGCTGCGTGCCGAGTTCGATGCGGAATCTGAAGAGATGCATTTGATGGCGGAAGAAGAGCGGAAAAGACAATCTGTCCTGGCAGAAGACCGTTTAGAAATGGTGCATCTTCGAAAGGGGAAGCCTTCAGCAGTCAGGCAAAGCGCTCGAAAAAGAAGAGGGAAAGGAGAGTAAGGTGAAAGCTGTCTCACCAGGAAAGGGGAAGAAAGCAAAGACCGATTCGACAGAAGAAATCTGGAATCTCCGGTTATATGTAGCCGGTCAGACCCAGAAATCGATTACGGCCTTTGCTAATTTAAAGAAGATCTGCGAAGAGCACCTTGCGGGGAAATACCGCATTGAAGTGATAGACCTTTTAAAGAATCCCCAGCTTGCTAAAGGGGACCAGATTATTGCCATACCGACACTGGTCAGGGAGCTTCCTGAACCGCTTAAAAAGATTATCGGAGATCTGGCTAACACAGAGCGCGTGCTGGTGGGACTCGACATTCGTTCTGTCACCGGATGATAAAATCAATTTTGGTGTAACAACGATGGAGAGGAAAAGAGGGAAAACGAGCACTGAGGAATTCGAAAAAGCGGCAGCGAAGCGAGACCGGGCAAAGTACGTTCTTCGGCTGTATGTTACAGGGATGACCCCAAAGTCAACCCGGGCAATCGCCAATGTCGAGAAAATCTGTAAAGAACACCTGGCAGGCCGCTACGAACTCAAGGTGATAGACATCTACCAGCAGCTCAAGCTGGCCCAGGGAGAGCAGATTATTGCCACCCCAACGCTCATCAAGAAACTCCCCCTGCCACTCCGGAGGCTCATCGGCGACATGTC
>DCVM01000087.1:6634-8979 GCA_002327985.1 Syntrophaceae bacterium UBA2188
AACTCACGTCGCGGATGATGGAAGCTGAGGAAACTCTGCGCGCTATCCGAGGCGGTGAGGTGGATGGTCTGCTTGTCTCAACGGCGGAAGGAGATCGGGTCTTTACACTATCGGGCGCCGATCATCCTTACAGGGTCATGGTCGAAACCATGAACGAAGGGGCCATCACCCTGGCCTCCGACGGCACGATCCTTTACTGTAACCAACGTTTTGCAGATATCGTCAAAGGGTCTCTGGAAAAAGTAATAGGATCTTCAATCTACCAATACATTTCAGCAACAGACCTTCAATTATTTGAGGCATTGGTTGAGCGGGGCTTAAAGGGGAACAGTAAGGGGGAACTTGCCTTACAGGCAGGAGGTGAAAATTCTGTACCTGTCTTACTTTCCCTAAATCCCCTTCAGCGCACGGATATTCTCGGTGTGGTGTGTGCCGTAATAGTGGACATGACCGAGCGCAAGAAGATGGAGGAGGCGCTAAAGAATTCTGAAACTCGCTACCGCCGTCTCTTTGAAGCAGCTCGAGATGGAATATTAATTCTCGATGCCGAGACAGGACAAATAGTGGATGTTAACCCATTCGTGTTAGAAATATTGGGTTATTCACATGAGGAGCTCTTAGGGAAGAAACTCTGGGAAATTGGCACCTTTAGAGATATTGAAGAATCGAAAGCCACCTCTGCGGAATTGAAGAGCAAAGGATATGTTCGCTACGATGATTTACCGCTGGTGACGAAAGACGGACGTACAATTGCCGTGGAATTTGTCAGTAATGTCTATCTGGTTAACCATTACAGAGTGATTCAGTGTAACATTCGCGACACCACTGAACGGAAACTTACAGCAGAGGCTTTAAAAAAATCTTACAACGAACTGGAACGACAAGCTGTCGAACTTCGGACGGCTCTCTCTGAAATCAAAACATTGAAAGACCAACTCGAGGCCGAGAATATTTACTTCCGTCAAGAGATCAAAATGAAACATCAACTCGACCATATTCTCGGGCAAAGTGATGGTCTCAAGTATGTTCTCTATCGAGCGGAGCAGGTCGCTCCTATGAACACAACGGTCCTCATCCTCGGTGAGACCGGTACGGGAAAGGATCTGATCGCTGCCGCCATCCACAACATGAGCCCCCGCAAGGAACGGCCCTTGATTACGGTCAACTGTGCTGCCCTGCCGGGCAATTTGATTGAGAGCGAATTGTTCGGCCGGGAGAAGGGAGCATTTACCGGGGCCGATACCCGGCAGGTCGGCCGGTTCGAGATCGCCCATGGTTCCACCCTTTGTCTCGACGAGATCGGGGAACTGCCGCTGGATTTACAGGCGAAGCTGCTCCGGGTGATCGAGCATAACAAGTTTGAACGCCTGGGCTCGTCCCAGACCATCAAAGTCGATGTGCGGATCGTGGCAACGACAAATCGAAATCTTGAGGAAGAGGTCCGGAAGGGCCGGTTTCGGCAGGACCTTTACTATCGGCTCAACGTCTTCCCTATCACCGTCCCTCCACTCCGGCAGCGGACAGAAGATATCCCACTGATAGTCCAGGCCTTCATAGAGCAATACTCCAGGAAATTGGGGAAACAGATCACGTCGATCCAGAAGGAGACGATGAAGGCGCTCCGGGATTACCCGTGGCCCGGGAACGTCCGGGAGCTGGAAAGTGTCATTGAACGGGCCGTGATCCTGTGCCCCGGGCCGGTCTTCCAACTGGTAGATAAACTGGAGATTTCATCCCCCTCACTTTCATCCACCGTGAGAACCCTGGAAGAGACGGAGCGAAACCAGATCCTTAAGACCCTTTCAGAAACCCGATGGCGCATCGAGGGAAAGGACGGGGCCGCAGCAATGCTGGGCCTCCACCCAAGTACCTTGAGAGCGAGGATGCATAAGCTCGGGATAGTCCGGCCGGAGACAAAAGAACCAGATTAGACTGTCCACCTCCCCTCAAAGTATCCCTCAATATATTGAGGTTCCACCAAATATTGAGGCCAAACCAACCGTTTTCCAATTCTCTCCTGTTCTCTCGTATTAATCTAATCCCCTGTTATTAAAGAATGATTCCAATCTTCTGATTTTTTCCGGTTTTTGGCAAGCCATTTGCTTTTACCCCAATTGAGTGAAAAATTATCCTTTCAATAAAATATTTCCCTGATGATTAAGTCATTAGGGAGCTTTTTAAGTCTCATTTTAAAATCCCCCTCAATCCCCCTTTTCCAAAGGGGGATGAAGATGGGTTCTCCCCTTTAGCAAAGGGGAGTTAGAGGGGATTTTGTCAAAATCTTTGACTCAATTGGGGTTTTACTGTTTTCATGATTCTTGTCATCATACGAATGAGGGTCCTTT
>DCVM01000010.1:0-4419 GCA_002327985.1 Syntrophaceae bacterium UBA2188
TTTCCATTGAGCTTGGGATTCAGGGAGTCAACTCCACATTGGTTCAATCCTTCTGCACCGCGGAGGCAGCGATATTCTTTGCCTGTGAGCAGCTCCGAAAAAAAAAGGCGGACCTCATCCTTACCGGTGGCGTGGATGAACTCAGCGAATTTTTGTTCCGCGGGTTTTCTGAGCTTCATCTTTTAGCCACCGATCAGGGACACGGGGAAAGGTCCTGCCCTTATGATAAAATGAGAAACGGGCTGGTGTTAGGAGAAGGCGCTGGATTAGTGGTGATTGAGAATGAAGATCATGCCCGATCGAGAGGGGCGAGGATTTATGGTTATATTTTAGGTTATAGTTTAGTGGGGAAGTCATCTCAGGGTAACGGGTCAGAGGATTTGGAACGCTCTATTAAAATGACACTTAAGGGGAAAGAAGGTATTTCGATCAATTATCTAAGCGGGGTAGGGAATTCAACCAAGGCATTGGATGCCTTAGAAGCCCAAGGGGTTAAGAAGACTTTTCCAACCCAATACTTACAGATTCCTGTCAGTTCGACCAAATCATTGATGGGGGAAGCCATTGCCTCTGGTGGAACGAGAATGGTGGCGAATGTGCTCTCCATGGAGAATAGCTTCATTCCTCGGATCATTAATTATGCAGAGCCGGATCCAAGGTGTGATCTCCATTATGTCACCCATCAGAGATTGGATCAAAGTGTTCAGACAATCCTTCACCTGGGGATTTCACCTGAAAATTGTTTTTCGTCTATCCTAATAGGTGTTGAATGGAATGGGTAGCCGTTCATTGGAAATTAATTCTCCTCTTCACCCTCGTTCACTTCACTCTGGGGCGATCTTTCTCCGTACTTTTTGCGATTTTCAATCAAATGCCAGTCTTTCTTTACTTTCCTTTAGCCTTAGCTTTTGACTATGTTCAAATCCCGGTCTACGGTGTCATCTTGGAACATTCAAGCAGGAGTTTCTTCCCTGTACGGTGGTTGAAGAATAAAACAGATCGTATTTTAACGCATTTGGATGAAAGACCGATTTTTAAAAAAATGATGTCTTTGGGAAATGTAGGATTGATTCTCCTCTCCGCTCTTCCCATTCGGGGTTTTGGAATTCTTTCAGCAAGCATCGTCAGTTTCTTTCTTAGAAAAGGGCGGGTGGAGGGAACCTTCCTTCTGATGATGGGTTCCTTTATCGGTATTTTCATCATCATGGGAATTGCGAAAGGAATCTTTAAGATAATCTCTTTTTTTTAAATATAGGTGAACAGAATTTTCAAAATTCTAAACTTTTTTGGTTTGGAAAATTTGAATTTTGAACATTTGTATTTGTTTCGAGTTTGGGATTTATTGCTTCGTATTTGAGGCTTTCTATAACCTAATATTGAACGAGTGAATTGGAAATATGGAGCCAGATGATATCCTGGGAAACCTACCTCATTCTTTTCCTTTTCGGATGATCGACAGGGTTCTCGAAATCGAAAAGGGAAAAAAGGTGATTGCCATTAAGAATGTCAGCATTGACGAACCGTATTTTTCAGGCCATTTTCCAAAGGAGCCCATGATGCCAGGAGTGTTGATCTTGGAGGCGATGGCGCAAACCGGAGGACTGGTTTTTCAATCATCCTTTGAAAGGGAGGAGGGGGGGATTCCTGTTTTGGCAAGAGTTGAAGAGTTTCGCATCAAAAAAGGAGTCATTCCGGGAGATCAACTCCTTATCGAGGCAGAAATTTTATATATCTTCTCTAACTTGGCCAAGGTCAAAGTTCAGGCTCAGGTGAGAGGAGATTTGGTAGCCGAAGGAACGCTTGTTTTGGCGAAAGCCCTCTTAAGGCGATGAAAGAACGAATTTCAGAGTCCGGGATCATAGAAGATCAAGAACTGGCAGAATATTACAACCTCATGGCCAGACGATATATGAGGTTCCCTTGCCAGAGAGTCCTCAAACGGGTGGTGGCCAAGGGGATTGAGAAGGGAAGGGCGATGGATGTCGGAACAGGCCCTGGAATTTTCCCTCTCTTTATATCAAAGGCCCTACCAGGAATTCGGTTTAAAGGCATTGATCTTTCCCCGGTGATGATCGACCTTGCAAAAAGAAATGCTAAAGAACAAGGGGGAGGTGATGCAATCGAATTTGAGGTGGGCTCGGCCTACTCCCTTCCTGTTGAAGATCACTCTCTGGATCTCCTTCTCTGCATTAATACCCTTCACCATTTAGACCGTCCCATTGACTTCTTCAATGAGGTGGCCCGATCCTTGAAGGAAAAGGGGGTGTTTGTTATAGTTGATTTTCATCGGGATGTTTCTTTCCTCTTTGTGGGGATTTTCAATTTTTTATGGAAAATTTTTTTCGGAAAGCATCCCAAAGCGAGGAAGGGTTTTTTAGACTCTGTTCAATCTTCCTATACCATCGAAGAATGTTACCACTTTTTGGAGCAGTCGAAATTGAAACAGTGGAAACTTTACACACGAACCGTTGAAATGTGGATTGAATCGATTTCAAAGATGAAAAGGAGGGACCGATGAAGGAAAGATTAACAAAGGGTTCTATTTTTGTGGCAGGCATGATGTTCCTTTTTTTTGTCACCTCAGCCTGGGCTGCCTACCATATGGTATCGGATTCCAGGGTTTATCAGTACTCCAATCACAAGGCGAAGAAGCAATATCTAGGCACGCTTCAAATCAAAGTGGTCAAGGATAATCGGCCTGAAAAAGAGAGAATTCAAAAGGACGATGAGCACCCTTATACCTTTGATGCGTTGTGGCCCGAACTGGTCGATGAGATGTTGGCAAAGGTCCTGGAAAAGGAATTCAGCCAATCAGGGCTGGTGACCGCAGTGGATTTGAAGAATGAGCAGGCAGACTATCTCTTGGTGATTGAACTCAATTCCTTTCACGGCCGGTGGGCGTCGGTGCCCCAATCCTTTAAGCCCATCTACGACATCAATGGGAACACAGAGTTTTCAGCGCGGCTTGTTTCTCGAAAGGCAGACCGGACTCTTTTCAAAAAGGACTATACGGGGAGATCGAAAATTCAAGCAAGCCAGTTCAGAAATAAGTATGGTTTTTGTGCCATTGAAGCAGGAAAGGCCTTTAAAGAAGCAGCCGTCAAATTGATGACGGATGTTGAAATTGCCCTCTCAGGAGGCAAAGTGAGCGAGTATTAGAATTGATCAGGATCAATGGAGAGAATCCCTCCCTTTTCTCTTGTCTTATAAAAGAGAGGGGAATTTTAATGGAGAGGGAGACAAGTTACGAGATGGAGGTTATCGGTTGTCCTCTTTGTGGGGAGACGGAAGGTCTTCCCCTTCATCAAGAAGGTCCTTTTCGAATGGTTCGGTGCTCTTCCTGTCAATTCGTTTTTCTCAATCCGAGATTGACCAGCGATTCCCTCTATCGTTTCTATCAGCACTATCTTCCGGAAGAAGAAGCATCAATTCAATCATGGGAGAGAATGATGAAACCTGTTTTTCATCGGGCGGCCCATCTGCTCAAACAATATAGAAAGAATGGACGGCTCTTGGATGTGGGGACGGGTTTTGGATTTTTTTTAGCAGAGATGAAGACGAGAGGCTGGGAAGCCGAAGGGGTAGAGATTTCCCAAAAAGCGATGGACCATGCCAAGAATGCATTAGGATTGACCCTACGCCTCGGTCCATTGGAGCAAGCCGGTTTTCCCGATCATCATTTCGATGCAGTCACTGGATTCTATATCATTGAGCACCTTCCCAACCCGATGGTTTTTCTCAGAGAGTGTCACCGCATTCTCAAACCTGGAGGGCTCCTCCTGTTGAGGTATCCCCATACCACTCCCATCAAGAATCTTCTTCATTTTTTTGGGATTCAGAATCGCTTATACGATCTGCCTGCCCATCTTTCCGATTTCTCGCCCAAGATGATCCAGCGATGTTTAGAAGGAATCGGGTTTGGAAAATGCCGACATCTGATAGGGGGATACACCCTTCCCCGTGATCTGGGAAAACGAATCACCTCGATCCTTTTTGGAAATCTTTCAGAAGGCTTTCTTTATCTCAGCCTGGGGAAATTTCTTTTTCCAGGAGTGAGTAAAACGATCCTTTCTTTTAAAGAGGAGAAGAGATGAAATGTTGGCTTGCCATCCTCGTTTTTCTTCTGATGATACCCCTTCCCGCCAAAGGGACAACGCCGATGGGGGTTGAGGAAGTGGTGAAGCGCCTGAAAGAAGTCCAGGACAAAACAAAGGATTTTTCTGCCGATCTTTATCAGGAGAAAAAGGTCTCTTTACTCAGGGATAAGATTATCTCAAGAGGAAGAATTCGATTTAAAAAACCGGATAAGGTTTCCATCGAGTTCTTTCATCCAGAATCGAGCCAGATGGTCTTTGATGGGAAAACCGTCCTTCTCTATTATAAAGAGGAGAAAATGGCTGAACGTTATTCCTTTCGTTC
>DCVM01000010.1:4536-5176 GCA_002327985.1 Syntrophaceae bacterium UBA2188
GAAATCCAATGAAGAAAAGAGTTGTTGTGACAGGACTGGGTGTAGTCAGCGCCATCGGGAACAGTCTCCCTGAGTTCTGGAATTCCCTTATCCAGGGAAAGGATGGAACCAAGGAGATTACCGTCTTCAATCCCTCTGCCTACCGGACCAAGATCGCTGCAGAGGTTTCTCATTTAGACCCCGAGGCCAATTTTTCAAAAAAGGAGATTCGGCGTCTCTCCCGATGCGATCAATTCGGCCTGGTTGCCTTCAGAGAAGCCTGGAAAGCTGCTCATCTCGATCAAGATCCGTGTGATCAAGAAAGGGCAGGGGTCGTCCTGGGAGCAGGCTCGGGCGGCATTCTTTCGGTTGAAAAATATTTTAGAGATTTTTATCAAGGAGCGAAGAAACCCTCTCCCTCGCTTCTTATCTCTTACTCCTTGGCCACCACCACAGACCATATCGCCCTCCAAGCAGGTCTGAAAGGCCCCCGGAGCACCACCGCAAC
Source organism: Syntrophaceae bacterium UBA2188 (assembly GCA_002327985.1). GTDB lineage: Bacteria > Desulfobacterota > BSN033 > BSN033 > UBA1163 > UBA1163. The sequence goes on from DCVM01000010.1 coordinate 5,024, forward strand.
TGTCTGTTCCTCGAGTTCTGCCTCAATCGGTGTGGCCTATGAGATGATTCAAAACAGGTTGGCTGATGTGATGGTAACAGGTGGAAGCGATTCTCTTTGCGAGGTGTCCTATAGCGGGTTTAGCAGTCTGAAGTTAATTGACTCGGTGAGTTG
>DCVM01000105.1 GCA_002327985.1 Syntrophaceae bacterium UBA2188
TTTCATAAAATTTTTGACAATATCCAGGATTCATAAAGTCGAATCCTGCGTTTGCAGTTCTCAATGACTTCCTGTGGTGTCTTTTGCGCTTTCTTCTCAAATACTTCTAAAATCACAATGGCATCATGATCGATTCGATAAATAACACGCCATTTCTTGTTTTGGTCATCGATACGAAGTTCGTAGCATCTCAAACCAATTGATGGCATCGGTCGAGCATGGGGCAGCGAAAGCAGTTCCCCCATTTGTAGTTTGCGCAGCAAATAGCCTGCTTCAATTCTTGCTTCGCTTGAAAGCGGCGGAGTCTTTATCTCGCCGTGTAGCCAGATTAACGGCTTCTCTTTCCTTTTCATGCAATCATACTATATGTCATTTTTGACATAATGTCAATGGATTAAATTAAGGACCGCCCATAAAAAATTAAATGTCGACAATCGGGGTTCAAATTAAAGGGACAGCGAGAAGATAACTGTTTCTTGGAAAGCAGAAAGGAATATTCACACTGGGCTGGAAGCCAAAAACAAGAAATTAGTTATGTTTTATCCCATGACCTATCAAGAGCCACCTTTATTTCAACCCTGCTTTGCGGAGGGAGTCAATGTAGCGGTCTTTTGTGGCTGGGTCTTTGTAGGGGTGGATCTTTGCGAATTGTTCAAGGGAAAATTTAGGATTTATCCTGAGGACTTCAGTCGCTGCCGCACGGGCCTCTTTTTCGCGTCCTGCCATACTGTACACAGAAGTCAGAACAATATAGGACATGATATCTCTGGGCTCCCGTTCAATTGCTTTCTTAATTTGAACAATGGCTTCCTCATACCGGCCGGTATCCTTCAACGCTGCCGCATAGTGACGTAAATAGACATTAGGTGGTTTAGGATTGAGTCGTATGGCACTCTGGAAGAAGGATATGGATTCTTCTTGTCTTCCTATGTAGAGCAAGATATTCGCATAGATGTAAACAATGTCAGCAGAATTGGGCTCAAGTTCGAGTCCCCGCTCTGCATGGAAAATGGCTTCATCATATTTCCGCGCCATTGTCAAGGCGTAGCCCAAGCCAGTGTGACCTACAGCAAGGGAGTCATCCAGAGTGATCGCTTTCTTATTTAGTTCAATGCATCTCTTCAGAGACTCCTGAGGGTTTTTGGTCAATCCAAGCCAAATATCAACGATGGTGGCGCGTGCAAGCGCATTGTATGCTGGTGCATAATTAGGATCAAGGGAAATCGCTTCTTCTGTGAGTTGCTTTGCCCTGATATTTCCTTCAATGGTAGTCTGGAAGGATAACCACCTCGCCTCTATAACCTTCATATAGGCATCGAGGTTTTTAGTGCCTTTTGAGAATACTCGGGCTTGTTCACCTTCCGTCAATTTTACCTGCAACGCGGTTATGATGTGCGTTGTAATTTCATCTTGAATAATAAATATGTCTTTTGGCTTCCGGTCGTATCGCTCCGCCCATAAATGACGCCCTGTCAGAGCATCATTTAATTGCGCGGTGATCCTAACCTGCTCCCCGGCCTTCCGGACACTCCCCTCCAGTACATACTGCACCCCTAACTCTTCTGCCACCTGCTGTACTTTTACCGGTTTTCCTTTGTAGGTGAACATAGAGCTGCGGGCAATCACAAATAGTTTCGGAATCTTTGAAAGAGTCGTGATGATCTCCTCGCTCAAACCATCACAGAAGGATTCCTGGCGAGGGTCATCTGTCATATTCAAAAATGGAAGCACTGCGATGGAGGGTTTATCAGGCAATGGAAATGCCATCCTTTTTACAGATGCCACTTCGACTGGGGATGAATAAAAATAGGCTCTCCAGATGGCCAAAGCTGCCAAGATTAATACGATAGCAAGAGCTACCCACTGCCATCGTTTCAGTAATGTAATCTTTTCTCCCTTGGACGGGGTTACTGGAGCCTCAGGCTCTTTGGGGACAAGTTCAACAGGTTCCGGTCTCTTTTCTTCTTTCTGTTGAAGACTCGAAATAAACCTTTCCCAGGCCTCCCCGTTCTGGCACCCTTCATAGATGATGACAATATCATCTAAACCCGCTCCGAGTTTATCGATCGAAAACCTGAGCCGCACATTTTCCTGGCTTCCTCTGTACTCAAAAAGATTGGCCCAACTGTCTTTCTCAGCTTCTGCAAATTGATAAGTCTTTCCAACCCCATTCTCCAATTCTTTCTTTCTTCCGATCACTTTGAAAAGGGGTCCATTCTCAAGGTCAGGCAGGGCATCTTTCCATTTCCTGTAAATCCTCGGAAGCAGATGCTCCTTATCCGATGATCCGGCCGAACCTCCAATGGTTTCATTAAGCTGGGCAAGCAGAGCAGAGTGCTCTTCCATGGGGATGGATGTGATTTTTCCCAGTCTTTTCATCTCGTTGACGACAAGGGCTATGACGGTAAGGTAAAACATCCGCGATGGCGAGTCGAAATGGAGGGTCAATTCGGTTTTATGCTTGAGATGGATGTGGAGTTTGAACTGATTGAGGTCTATTTTGATGGCCTGTCTGGTTTTTTCTTCCATTTTTTGGCCCCGACCGGCTTTTAAATAGGCGAGGGATTTAAAAGGGTTATGTAGAACAACAAAAAAAGTTTCACGGTTTAAACCGTCAATCATTATACACAAAATATAAAATCAAGCCAAATTTATATTCAGGAGG
>DCVM01000021.1 GCA_002327985.1 Syntrophaceae bacterium UBA2188
TAAAACTTTTGACAATATCTCTGAATCTACGAATCCTTTCCTCACGCCTCAACCTTTCTGATCCTTGTCTCCTCCTGGTTTAAAGATATCGGTCAGTGGAAGGGTTAATCCCACCTCGGGTTGATAACGCAAAAAACTGGGGATGGGGTATCGGATGCCTCTTTCGTGAGTCCTGGCAAGACCCTCTACAAGATCTTTAAGGTGGAATGCAGAGAATGCGTAAGCCATTTCGTGATCCTGGGCTGTGGCCCAGACCCGATCACCGTTTCCAGGGATAACCACTTTTGGGGATTGGTCTAAGAAAGCTCCCAGAACGCCCTCAGTACATGAAGCGGCCCGGCCAGTAAAAGAGCTGGTAATGGGTTGACCTGTACGCTGAGTACTTCCATGCACACAACGCATGAGTTGCGCAGGATTCAAGTAAATCAGGATCACATCCGGCTCAACCTTTGTCCATTCCAAGGGAGAATAGACCACGGCTTCACATTGTCCTGGCGTTAGGGTCCTGAAGGTTTGAAGGATCTTAAGAGCTGATGGAGAATCTGCTGCGTAATTCATTCGTGTCAGAAAGTCAATTGCCCCCTCTGGATCAGCCGGTTCCCACCCGTAGGTATGCCCAGAAATAGCGCAGCCTAAATCTTCTTGGGTCATGGCAATGGTCCAGCCGTATTTCCGACAGATGGCTTGGGCCTGACAGTGTGCCATTTTGACTTTAAGATCTTTCAGGGGGGTTCGAATTCCACTCGGAATTTCCGTTTTGTCTTTCAATAGTTTTATTCCTACTGGAAACGTTTCAGGATTGATATAACGCCTTAGTTCCTTCCCAAGTTCTTGCCATGGTTTCATGAGATTTTTCTCCCTCTGTGATCGTTGTTAAAAGATGAACCTATCCTTTAATTCATATTGAATTTATGCGGCAAAGTCAACCGTCATGGAATTTTCATTGCCTCTTTAAGACTTTCCTCTGAGAAAAGTTTTCACCTCAATGTGTTCCCCATCTGTCGTCACGGTGATGGCTCCGTGTTGATCTGTTCTGAATATCTTCGAACCCGATTGTTGATATCTTTTCAAGACGTCAGGATGGGGAAGCCGCCCCATATGGCGTTTTCCGACACTGAGAATGGCATAGGTGGGCTTTACCCTTTCCACAAAAAGGGGAGAACTTGAAGAGGAACTTCCATGATGGGGGATCTTTAAAATATCCACCCTGAGCGGAACACCCTTACTCAGGATTCGTTCCTCTGCTTCCTTTCCAATGTCTCCGGTCAGAAGCACAGAAACATTTTGAAATCGAAGTTTCATCACCAGAGAGAAATGATTCAGGTCCCGAGGATCAGGAGGCTCCCTTGATGTTGTATTCCATACAGGGGGGTTTAGAAAAGAGAGGTCGACTCCATGGAGGTGTTGGGGAGGGGTTTCGTCGTGAATGGACCAGGGCTTGATTTTCTTTTCCTCCAGAGTCTTCCTCAATAGGAGATAGGGTTCTGAGTTGGTCTGAAAGCCATTATCCCAGAATTGGCCAATCTTAAATTGAGAGGCAATGAAATTTAGACCTTTAAGATGGTCCGGGTCAGGGTGGGTGAGGACAAGGGTATCAATGCTTCGAATCTTCTTTTTCCATAGAAAGGGGGCGATCACATTCTTTCCAATATCGAAACGATCCTCATAAAGTCCTCCCCCGTCGATGAGCATCCTTTTCCCCCTCGGGAATTCAATGAGGATGGAATCCCCCTGTCCGACATCTAAAAAGGTCACCTTGAGATCTTTTTGGAATAAGTCTTTCAGATGCCAATAGGCCACATCGAGTGCAAAAACAAAGCAGATCCCCACAAAGAGATATCGAATTTTTTTCCCTTTTCGGAGATGGACCACTAAAAAGAGGAGAAGGTAAAAAAGGGTCATTTCAAAAACGGTTGGAGTGACAACAAAAAAGGAAGCATAGGGGATGGATGCGAAGAAGGCCACCCATTTAAGAAGGGTAAGCGTGATGAAGTCAATGATGTGGATCAAGAGGGAGGCAAGGGGGGAAAAGAAAAAGGAGAAGAAGGAGGCGATGAGGCTCAGGGGGACGATGAGAAAGCCCACCCATGGGATGATGAGGAGGTTGGTAAAAAATCCAATGGGGGAGAGCCGGTTAAAATGGAGGGCAACAAAAGGGGCCGTCCCTAAAATGGCCACTCCGGTGACGAGAAAGGAGATCAGGAGATATCTCAAGATATTTTTCTTCCAGGAGGTTTCTGGAAGGAGGACGATTCCTTCTTCTTTTAGGCCCTGAAGGAGGCGCGGCACGAGATAGAGGATAGACAGCACGGCGAGGAAAGAGAGCTGAAAAGAGACATCGAAGAGGGAAGGGGGAGACACGATCAGGATGAGAAAGGCGGCCAGGGCCAGTGTGTGAAGGAGGTTTCTTTCCCGATCGAACAGGATGGAAAGAAAGAAGGTGATCACCATGATCGTGGCTCGGATCACCGAGATGCCTCCCCCGGCGATGAAGGTATAGAGGAGAAGACAGGGAAGGGTCAACGCAGCCGCCCATTTTTTAACATCCAGGGTGAGGAGCAGAAATTTGGATCGCTTCAAGATCCAGATCAACAGAGAGAAAGAGAGCAGGGCAACGATTCCAAGATGGTCTCCTGAAATAGCGAGGAGGTGAGCAATCCCTGTGACGATAAAATGTTCCTTCACCTCATCTGGAATCCCTCCCTGTTCCCCCAAGACTAGGGCTTTAAAAATACCAGAAGAAAGGGGATTCGCTTCTTTTTCCAGAAAACCGCGGATATGGTCTCGCCAGCTTTCGATCCGCAGAAGAACAGGATTTTTGAATCCCTCTCCTATTTTAACCAGTCCCTTTTCTGAGGATAAGAATCCAATCGTGTGGATTCGTTCAAAGGCAAGGTGGCGTTCGTATGAAAATCTACCTGGGTTGTGAAAGCCATGAGGGGGATAGAGTTTACATAAAAGTCGAAGACGATCCCCTACCCGGAGTGAATGATCCTCTTCTTTTAGAAAGATCAGGGCAAGGCCATTCACAGGGATAGAGCGGTCTGATAAAAGGACCTGTTGGGAGCGAATGAGTAGTTGGGTTTTTCCAGGGGAGCGCTCAGGGGGGCGATCGATGATTCCCTCCAATGAGAGTCTTTCCAAATGGGTGAAATGAGAAATATGGGAGGAGGAGTGTTGGGGATGAAGAGATAACTGGGTAGAAAAGATTCCAAGAAGGAAGAACATGGAAAAGGCCACCCATGAACCCATTCGGGTCCGATGGATCAAGAGGAGAATCGTCCAAAAACCCAGAAGGATGAAAATGAAAATCCATCCTTGAGGAAAGAAAGGAAGGCCAAAATGACCGGAATAGATCCCAATGCTATAGGCGATTAAGATGGGAACGAGAGGAAGGCGAAAGGTTCCACTCATGTCCGCCTCAAGCGGATTAACCTTTTATGTTAGTAATTGTTGAACCACCCACCACCGCTGGGCTTGATTGGCTTCTTCATAAATCTGGGTGACCTTGGCATCCCTCATCATCCGTTCCACCGGATAATCTTTCATATATCCATAACCTCCCAGGATCTGAACGGCATCGGTGGTCACTTTCATGGCGATTTCAGAGGCAAAATATTTTGAGATGGCTGAGAGGGTTTCGATTCCTCCACGGTTCCCGTCCAACTGAGCGGCCACCTTATAGACCAGGGCTCGGGCAGCCTCCATTCCGGTGGCCATGTCGGCAATCATAAATTGAATGGCCTGAAATGAAGAGATGGGTTTCCCAAACTGGATCCGTTCATTGGCATAGCGAATGGCGAAGTCAAGGGCTCCCCGAGCGATCCCCACTGCCTGTGCCCCCATCGCGGGTCTCGCCCTCAGGAGGGTCTCCGTCGCGAGTTTCCGGCCCTCCCCTTCTTCGCCGAGACGATTCTCTCGGGGCACCCGGCAGTTTTCAAAGATCACATCCGCTGTCCATGAACCTCTCATCCCAATCTTTTCCTGGTGCTTCCCAAGAAGGAGGCCTGGGGTCCCATTTTCCACCACGAAGGCTGACATCCCTTCTGATTCGTGTTCCGGTTGAGTCAGAGCAAAAACAGAATAAAAATGGGGGAGGCTCCCATGGGTGATAAAACATTTGCGGCCATTGATCCAGTAATCTTCTCCTCGTTGGTCAGCCCGTGTCTTGACAGAGGAAACTTCAGAGGCTCCTTCCAGCTCCCTGAGTGTCAACGCCATCAGGCGGTTCTTCTCAGAAATTTCCGTGAAATAAAAATCTTGTTGAGATGGATTCCCTCCAAATAAAATGGGTAAGGATCCGAGGCCCTGAGAGAGGATGAGGAGAGAGGAGGAACCACAGACCCTTGCAATTTCTTCGACGACAATACAAAAGGAGGTCAGGTTCCCGTTGGTCCCCCCGTATTGTTCAGGGAGGAGAAGGGAAAGGAATCCTTGCTTTCCAAAGGCCTCGATCAAATCCGAGGGGAATTCTCCCGTGGCGTCAATCTTTGCCGCCCGGGGTTGGACAATCCTCTGTGCTGTTTTTTCAGCAGCCGCTTGGATCATTTGTCTCTCTTTTTCCATATCCTTCTTTTTGCTTCGTTAAAGAGGAATGAGGTGGGATGTTGTATAACCAATTAAGCTAAAAGAGTTGACGTTCTTTGTCAAGGGAAAAATGGGGCATGTCATTTAAACTTCAAAAGTGG
>DCVM01000058.1 GCA_002327985.1 Syntrophaceae bacterium UBA2188
TAGAAAAACTCAGGAAACTCCAGTATTGCTTGACTTGACGTAGATACCATATCTATTTATATTTATTTTATTAAATATAGAGAGGAGAGCCTAATATGAGGAAAACGCTTATGGTTGTCTCAATTCTTTTTGCACTATTTTTTGTCCAACTTGCCCATGCACAGTTTGGACAGACATCCGGACCTTCATTCTATGGAGAATTTAAACCAATGGTGGGTGGATGGTCTGAGTATCAGATCACAACCAAGCGGGAGGGCTCCATGAAGATGAAGGTGGCCGTGGTTGGAAAGGAAGGAGATGCCTACTGGTATGAAACCGTGATGGAAGGAGGAAAACAGGGACGCACCATCATGAAAATGCTTGTCGCTGGAAACCCGGAAGATCAGAAAAACATAAAAAGAATGATCGTCAAACAGGGAAATGAACCTGCAATGGAAATGCCTGTGGAAATGATGCAGCAATCATCCAAAGGCCAGGCACAATCAGGTAAGGTCATTGATAAAGGGACGGAGACGATCAAGGTTCCTGCCGGGACATTCAAGACACAGCACTCTCAGTATCAGGATGCAGAGGGGGTTGTGGATACCTGGATATATAAAGATGTTTCTCCTTATGGGCTGATCAAATCCGTATCGAAGGATACGGAGATGGTTTTGATCGGATACGGAACCGGCGCAAAGACACAAATTACAGAGACGCCCCAGAAGTTTGAGATGCCTCAGGTCCCTGAAAGACGCCAAAAAAGGAAGTAGCGTTTACAATACCTCTGTGGATTTTTTTAAAAGTTTATAAAGCTTTGAGGGGTGAAGGTCCCTTTTCATTATCGGTCTAAAAAGATGGGGAGGTTTTTCATAAGAAAGCAAAGGCTACGGAAAGGATTCTTTTTGTTAACATTTCTTCTAGTTTCGGTTGGAATCTGTGATGCCCAGGACGACCCGGGATGTAAAGACCATCCGCTCCTGACCCGGATGCCCAATTTTTACATCGATTCATGCGAGGAGAATGAATTTGATCAATATCAATTTAAAGACTCCCATGGAAATTATGTGACCGTTGAGGGCACTTACTACTTCATCAAATATGCCCTTAAAGAAGGAGCAAAGGCTCCGAGCGAGCTGCAGATTGTGCGAAACTATTCCAATGCCATCCAGAAGGCAGGAGGCAAAGCTGTCCTCGAAACCCGTGACACAGCTTATTTAAAATTGGAGAAAGGAGGAGCGACCACATGGATTCATGTGGAGGCTCACAGTGTGGGTACCGCGTATAATGTAGTCTTCGTCGAAAAGAGGGCGATGGCTCAGGAGGTCACGGCCGGAGATATGCTGGTTTCATTAAACAAACAGGGTTTTGTAACGCTTTACATCAATTTCGACACGGATAAAGCGACGATCAAGCCTGAATCCAAACCCATCATCGATCAGATTGTCAAACTTCTTAAGGACAACCCAGGGCTGAAGGTAGGAATCGAAGGCCATACCGACAGCACCGGCACACCGGCAAGGAATAAAACCCTTTCACAACAGCGTGCGGAGTCCGTGGTCAGCGCCCTCGTGAAAGCAGGAATCGATGGAAAACGGCTGAGCGCCACGGGCTGGGGACAGGATAAGCCCATTGGAGACAACAAGACCGAAGAAGGCAGAGCTAAAAACCGCAGGGTTGAAATCGTGAAGAAGTAAATCCCGTTAGAAAATATTCACCTTTCTACCGGGTTAAATTTTTAAAAGAAAGGAGAGGTTTATGTCTACAAGAGGAAAGAGAAGAGTGGCTATCGGGTTTGGGTCTATGTTTATATTTCTGTTCTTTAACCTTCCCAATCTGGTGGCCGCAGAACCTATTGTGGGAGATTGGAACTACACCACATCCAATCATTGGGCAAAAGGCCCTGTTCCAGCAGGAAAACCAAGTAAGGGAATCCTTGTTATTACTCAGAGCGGAAATGAGTTAAAAATGGAATTTAAATCAGGCATGGTTTTTAATCCTCCTCAGTTAAAGTATTTTACAGGCGAAAAAAAAGGGAAGGATTATATTTTCTCAAACAGTGCAAAGGTAGATAACGAAGGAGGGGTTGCAAAAAATATCTGTAATCTGAAGATGACAAGCAGCAATCACTTCGAAGGGAAATCTTTTTCAGAGTATAGCCAAGGAGGAATCTCTTTTAATTGGGGATTTGATATTGAATTAAAGAGAAAGAGCAATTAGATGCCGGAAAAATTGAGGTAGGCTTTGCCCTTTGTTCAACTTTTCAAAAGACAAAACCTGCCTCCTATTAGCTATCAGTCGTTTTTGTCTTTTGACTTCTCTATTTGCTTCTGCAACTCCTCAAGGGCTTTTGTTGCTTCTTCAGTGGCCTTCTGCATTTCCTTGGTCGACCCTTCTACCTGTTTCTGCACTTCTTTGGTAGTCTCTTCCATCTGTTTCTGGAACTTACACGCTTCTCTCACCATCCTTCTTGACCTGATCTCTCCGGTGATATTCAAAAGAATCAATATGACTCCAATGATACCAAAAACGAGACATGCTTTTTGTGCTGGAATCCGGTGAGCCTCAATACTTGCAATAATAGTGAAGTACATCGCCAGGGCTACCCCTACTGCAAAATATTTTATAACTCTTATAAAATCAATATTTTAAAAATTTTACTTCTTTTGACTTAGATCAAGGAAAAAGATCTAAGGGTGGGCTAATCTTAAATTAGAAAGGGTTCGAGGATTCGAGCCTGCCTGCCGGTAGGCAGGGATTCAAGGGTTCGAGTGTTTAATACATAAATATAGAAAAAGGAGGATTGCACGATGGCGAAGAGAAAGATTGTTCAGATTGATGAGGAGAAATGCACGGGTTGTGGTCTCTGCATTCCAAACTGTGCTGAAGGGGCTCTTCAGATTATTGACGGAAAAGCAAAATTGGTCAGCGATAAGTTCTGTGACGGTTTGGGCGCCTGCCTCGGACATTGTCCGGAAGATGCCATTACCGTCATTGAAAGAGAAGCTGATGAGTTTGATGAAAAGGCAGCGGAAGCTTTTCTTCACCAGAGAAAAGAAACCTCTCCTCAACCTGAACCTACTTTTACCGGATGCCCCTCTTCAAGGTCGATGCATTTCAAGATCCCTGAATCTCAATCGGGCAATGAAGTTACAGGGTCATCGGTCTCTATGCTCTCCCATTGGCCTGTTCAGTTGAAACTGGTTCCAATCAATGCTCCCTATTTTCAGGAGGCAGATCTTTTAATTACGGCTGATTGCGTTCCATTTGCCTATCCCGATTTTCATCGAGATTTTCTAAAAGGGAAAGCCGTGGTGGTGGGCTGTCCGAAACTGGATGATATCCAGCTCTATAAGGAAAAATTGACAGAGATTTTTAAAACCAACTCCATTAAGAGTATCACTGTTCCTTATATGGAAGTCCCTTGTTGTTCCGGATTGGTCAAGGCAACAGAGGATGCCATCACAGAATCGGGAAAGAATATCCCTCTGAAGAAGGTAAAAATTGGTATCCGCGGAGATATTAAACCTGAAGAAGAAAGCAGGGCTTTTGATCATCCCAGAACTTTTGCACATCCGCATTAATTCATAAAGGATTCGAGGGATCGAGGGGTCAAGGGTTCAAGTTAAAAAAAGGGGAAAACCCTCTTATGCTTATTCATTTTTTGATACTGAATGTTGCGGCTCACCGGAAGCCGAATTTATCGGTGATCCGCTGCAGCCGCTTATTTGTAGGCTATTCCTTTCCCTCTACCAACTTGCCGTTAACAAACTTATGAATGATGCTGGAAACAAATGTCTGATAGGGCAATCCTTCGCTTACTGCCTTTTTTTGCAGTTCATTCAGGTCTCTTTCAGAAATCCGTATATTCAATCTCTTATCCTTCTTCAAAGTGTTTCGTGCGAATCGGATTAGCTCTTTTTTTCGTTTTGAAAGATCCTTTACTGGAACCCATTCGCCTCTTTCAAAACTGTCCAATATTTCCTGCTCTTCTTCGGTTAATCTGTTTTTCATTTGCTTTTTCTCCCAAAATAAATCTCAGTAGCCTTCCTACTGGGGATAATAGTTTTTAGAAATATTTCTTCTTCGTCTTCAACGTAAGGGGCAAGGTATGCATAGTTATCAACTCCGGTCACCATTATCCGTTGTCCCGAATATCGTTTTTGATTTGGATGCTCATAGTCATGAAGAATCTCGCCCTTTTCAATAAAATACACCACATCCTCAAAACAAACTCCCCTTCGCTCTTTGAGTTTTAGGCTCTTTTCCGTATTCCAATTGATGTGCTTCATCTATTTGCAGAATAACACATTGTGTGCATTTTGGCAACAAGGGAGGTGCCTTAGATTGTGGAATGCAGAATGCGACTGCCGGCAGGCAGGGATTGTGGAACATAAAACCTTCAGTGTTTAAATTTGCTATGGCCTATGCCCTTTGCGCCATGCTTGATATTGATTCATCCATCCGGATGGGTTAATTTTGATTCATGCCTCTCCCATTTCAAGTCACTAAAAACATCACTCTTTTAGGGAGTGAACTGTTTAACCTTTACCTCGTAAAAGGGGAAACCTATGCCATCGTTGAAGGGGGTGTCAGTGGAATCACCTATCCCTTCTTAGAACAATTAAGCCAATTAAATGTCCCTCCTGAAGCCATTTCCCACCTCGTCATCCTCCACTCCCATTTTGATCACATGATGGTCTTTCCTACCCTCAAGGAAAGATACCCCTGGATGAAGATGGTCACTTCCGATATGAATCGAGCGACATTCTCAAGCGAACGGATTGTCGACAAGTTTTTTGATTCTGACCGAAAAATAACACTGGCCCTCAAAGAGGGAGGAATCATTTCAGAAGCCCCAACCCTTCAGTCGTACACTATTTTCCCCCTGGATATCCCTGTCAAAGAAGGATCAGTCCTTGATCTGGGCAGGGGCATGAAGATGAAATTTTTTGAGATCCCCGGTCACTCTCCTGATTGCTTAGCTGCTTTTCTGGAAGAGGAAGGCCTCCTCTTTTGCTCCGATGGGGCAGGTTTTTACACTCCACCTGATTTCTTTAGGCCCAATTATTGGTACCGATTGGATGATGCTGAAAAATCGCTCGATCGGATGAAGGCGATCGATCCTGAAATTCTTTGCAGAGGCCACTATGGGTCCATGATTGGAAAGGACCTCGCCCGAAAACATTTACAAAAGAACCGTCAAAGTATTGAGGATTTTAAGGCCTTTGTGTTGGAAAAAATTAACAGGGGTTGGTCGGTTGAAGAAATCACCCGAGATGTGACCGTCCGATTCTCAAAGGGGTTTCTCGAATATTTTCCCCCTGAAGAAAACTATCGCCTCTGGAAACTATTGATTCAAAGGACGCTTGAGCATTTTGGCATCGAAATGGAGGAGAGATAAAAAAAGAAATGTCAAATGTTAAAGCCCAAAATCCAAATGAGGTAGTCACCGAATCTAAATGTCACCCTGAACTCGTTTCAGGGTCTCTCATGTTGAGATTCTGAAACAAGTTCAGAATGACAGGATGAAATTAACATAAAGACTTTGACATTTGAAATTTGTTCTTTAATTAATTAACTTTTTCTGGAAGTTTTTACCTGGAAGGCCGTAATGAGTTGTTCCAGTTTTTTTCCTCCGCATTTCGGGCATTTTCCTTTCCCAGCATCGTGCTCACGGATGCTGAGTATGAGAGTAAATTTCTTGTTACATTTCGGGCAGCGATATTCATAGCTGGGCATCTCCTATCCCTCCTTTCCTTCTTTAATCTTATATGGTCTGTCAAAACATAGATGGATAATAATATAAAAATTTAGAGCCTAACTGTCAATATTAAACCTTCCTTTTTAACTGCCATATGATCAAGGGCCCTGCCAATCCTCCCAATCCAAGCAAGGCAAAGGCCCAGCCCCAATTGGGGAAATATCCAAATTGAATTAAAGCATCCGAAGGGTTGGTCAGATCGAGAATATATCCGAAGACAATGGGGGAAATGGAGGCCGCTCCGAACCCAAGGAGGGACTGAAGTGCCATCGTTCTACCCAGCCCCCCTGGATGGGCTAATTCTGTCACGCTTGTCGAGAGCACGGAGGATTCACCCGTTACCATAAAACCATAGAGGATGGAAAGAATAAGAACCAGAGAGAACGGTAAGGCTCTTGTCCACCCAATTAAGAGAGAGAGCAAACCACTTCCTAACATCACAACAATAATAGTATTCTCCCTGCCGTACCGATCGGAAAGCAAACCACCCAATGCATTTGAAATGGCCCCGACCAAGATAATCACACCAGCAATAACGGCACTGAGATTGACCGCCTTTTGAAAATCGACCTGAACCGTCAGGAGGCATGCAGTGAGGAAGGCCACCATCCAACCCCTCATTCCAAACATTTCCCACATATGGGCCACATAACCTCCGATCATCATCAAGACAGGCCGGTTTCGCAGTACCTCACCTAAAGAGATTTTCTCTTGTCCTTCTTCCTTCTTCATGGACACATCTCCCAATCGAAAAAAGGCAATCACCGAACCTCCGATGGGCCCCAGAGAGGTAAGGAAAAAAGCCCATCGCCATGAAAGAAAGGAGTGAATAAAGCCCGTAAGAAATAAAGACAAAGAAACACCAAGAGAAAAAACGCCGACATAGATTCCAATGGCCCGCCCTCTCTCACGGGGAGGAAATTTTTCGGAGACCATCCGGAGGCCGGGCATGTAGGTTCCTGCAAGGCCAATTCCTGTAAGAGTCCTTAACATTAATGCTGTTTGAAATCCCTCTGCCCATAAGGAAAACAGAATTCCAGAAACCCCTGCCCAGAAAGCAGTGAGGATATAGATATACTTGGGATTTGTATAATCGGTGAGAGAGGTCAGGAAGACTACGGAAAGGATGTATCCGATTTGATAAGAAGAAAAAATCCAACCTGCCTGCCCATTGGTCAGGGACCACTCTTTTTGAAGAATAGGAAGAAGGGCAGAGTAGTTCGAGAAGACCATCATCGTCCCGATTTCACTTAAAGAAAGCCAGATCAACCATCGGAACCGATCATCTACCCGCATTCAAACCCTTCTTTTGCTCCAGTCTTCTTCTCCTGTACCAGAGAAGCTCGATCTCGCTCTGATGATGGGGGGGAAAGAGTGCCAACGCCTCGTTCACATAGCCCATTGCCCTATCCCAATCCTTTTGCCGATGCTCATGATATTTGGCCAATTCGATGTAAGGGAAGGCGTCTTTCTTGTAAGGCCCATTCACCATCTCTTCCCAGAGAGATCGAGCCTTCTCGGCCTGCCCTGTCTTTTTAAAAGCCATAGAGAGCCATTTCATCACTTCCCAAGAGAGATCGTCATTGCACCGTTTGAGTGCCACTTCAAAGCATGGGATCGCTTTCTCCCTTTGCCCATGTTCCCAGAAGAGTCTCCCTAGGGCGAAGTGTTCGATCCCCTTTCTGGGTCGGGCTGCCTGTGGGTCATGATAGACGAGGTGGATCCTTCCAGCCAGCGCAACCATGGAGAGGATATCCATCTGGTTATGATAAAAAACTTGTTGAATCTTTCGTGCGTCTCCGGTTTGGATATAATCAAAATAGAGATAGGGAATCATTTCTGATGGAATATCGTCCGTTCTTTCCACCCCTAAGAGCCGGGATTCGAGAGTGACCAGCCGGCAGTTTTCATAGGCGCCTTTCCAAATCTTCCGGGAGGGATAGAGGAGGTCAAAGTTGGGCATCTCCCTTATCTTTGAAATGATCCGAGAAAGAATAAACCGGGTCTCAAGGAGCGGAATATCATATTGTCGACCATTGAAGGTGACCAAGAATTGGAAAGAATCAAGCATATCTTTGAGCAGAGAGAGTGAAGCCTTCTCTTCAGAATAATCTCTCATAAAGAATTGATGAACCATAAAGTGTTCTTCCTGGAAGAAACCCAGGCCCACCATAAAGGCGAAAGTCCCGGTCCCTCCGCTCAGACCGGTCGTTTCAGTATCGAGAAAGAGAGCCTTTCGAAAATCCCATTCCTTGAACCTTTCTTCTTTCGAAAGAAGATGGGCAGGATAAGTGGGAAGGCTGAGGATGTCTTCCAGAACCATTTCGCCAAATCGAAAATCAAGAGGAAAGTATTCTTTTGTCAAGAAGGTCTCCCCTTCAGGAGTTGAAATGACCTCCCCTTTCACCAGTTGTTCGATGGGGAAGATCGCTTTTTTCCGATAGGTCTTTTTGGGTTCGAACAGGCGCTCCAGCCGTTCTCTCAAATCGCTGAGAACCTGAGACTTCTCCACTGACGGGCTTTTGGAGATGGAGGCCAAACGGTTCAATCTTTCTTTAAGATCCATAATTTTTGCTGATAGCTAATGGCTAATGGCTTATGGCATATAGCTATCGGGGAGAATTCCTTTTTTTCCGCTATCGGCTATTCGCTATCTGCTATTTGCTATCTTTACTTTAGGATTTCTTCCAAAAGGGCCAACGCTGCTTCTTTTGATTTCTCCCCGACCTCCTTCGTGGGGCCCACACAGGAAGGGCACCCGAAGCGACACTCGCACTTGGAGATAAGCTTCATCGTTTTATCAAGAAGCACCCGTGTATCATCAAAGAGCTGGGGACTGAAGCCCATTCCCCCTGGGTAATTATCATAGAGGAAAAGAGTGGGTTCAAAGAGGTCCATCCCCTCAAGGGAAATTTCATTCGGAGCATTGAAGGAGGAGTAAATCCCCTTCGAATCCCTCGAAAGTCTCAGGAACCACTTCCCTCCCCGATCTCCGATACATCGGTTGAGGTCATGGGGATCGCACATCAGATGAAGTGCTGCCATGGAATGAAGGGCATATCCGACTCCTAACACTCCGTCAATCACCTCCAGGCGTGAATAAGGAAGTCTCTCTAATAAACTCCTCCTAAAGGTGATCCAATAGGAGGTGGTATGAAACTGAAGATCTGGAAGTTCGATTTTTCCATACCCCAAGTTTTCGAGGGTATAGAATTTGATCTTTTTATACCCCACCACACGGGTGGCTATTTTTACCTCACCATGTTCAAAGACCATGTCCTCCCCCTGATTTCTCTCAAATCCTTCCAGGATGGAGACATCCGTGTAGTCAATCGCATCGGTGTAATAATCTCCTTCGGTCTTTTTGACATAGGCCCTGCGGTTGGGGTAATCAAGCTTCTCCACCGTATAGAGTTCAGATTCACAGAGGTAAACTGCCCCTTCGTAAAGCGTGGTATGGGCCCCCGTGAAGTCAACCTCTGCAATCACTTCTCCCCGTAGCCGAGTCTTTTCGGCTTTCTTCTTGGTGGTATCTACCACCAAAAAATTCTCCTCCGAAGCGGATCGAAGGCTGACCTTCTCCGCCGGATAGGCATCTTGGGTCCAATACCAATTTGAGCCGACATGATGAAGTGTTCCTTTTTCTTCAAGATATCGTAACATCTCTCCTAAATCTTCTCGCCCAAAACGTTCGCCATCCCTGAAAGGAAGTTCAAAGGCCGCACATTGAATATGACTGAGCAGGATGAGAAGGTTATCCGGATTGATCAATCCATGTTCAGGGGATTGTCCAAAAAAGTAGTCGGGGTTCTCAATGATGAACTGATCCAGGGGTTGACTTCGTGCAATGAGAACTGCCAACGACTTTTCTGACCGTCTCCCCACGCGCCCGGCTTGCTGATAAGTGCTGGCGATGGTGCCGGGATAACCTGCAATGAGACAGACATCCAGATCTCCAATGTCAATCCCGAGTTCAAGGGCATTGGTGGAGACCACTGCTGTGACCTCCTTCTCTCTCAATCCTTTTTCAATCTCCCGCCGCATCTTTGGAAGATAACCTCCGCGATATCCCCTTACCCTCCCTTTATCTTTCAGTTTCTTCTCAAACCGATCTTTTAAGTATTTGGTCAAGACCTCTACATAGAGCCGACTCGTAGCGAAGAGAATGGTCTGAATCCTTTGCTCGACAAAAGGCGCGGCTAAACGCCTGGCCGCATGAATATGGCTTCCACGGATTCCTAATTCCCTATTGACGATGGGCGGGTTATAGAAGAGGAGGATTTTTTCCGGTGAAGGAGCACCATTTTGATCAACCAAAAAGACATCCCTTTCAATCAATTTGTCCGCTAACTCCTTCGGGTTGGCAATGGTCGCGGAGCAACAGATGAACTGAGGTCTCGATCCATAAAAACGGCAGACACGATCCAACCGTCTCAAGACATTAGTGATATGCGAACCAAAAACCCCTCGATATGTATGAAGTTCATCCATCACTACAAATTTCAGATTCTGAAAAAAATTCATCCATTTTGTGTGATGGGGGAGGATGCCGGTATGAAGCATATCCGGGTTGGTGATGACAATATCTCCCTGAGTACGGATGGCCTGTCGGGCATCCTGGGGAGTATCTCCATCATAGGTAAACGTGGCGATCGGTTTTCCAATCCGCTGGATGAAGCTCTGGAGTTCGAACATCTGATCTTGAGAAAGAGCTTTCGTGGGGAAGAGATAAAAAGCCTTTGCAGAAGGCATCTCCAGTTTCGTGTTCAATACAGGAAGGTTATAACAAAGGGTTTTCCCGGAGGCGGTCGGGCTCACCACCACGATATCCTTTCCTTGGTGAATCGCCTCGATCGCTTCGACCTGATGGGAATAGAGTTGATGGATCCCTTGTGTTCCTAAAGCCTCTCTGATGACAGGATGGACGAACTTCGGAAAAGGACCATATTGCCCCTCTTTCTTTTCAAAAATTCGTAGGTTCGTAATACACGGGGAGATGGTACGGGAACGTTTCCAGGACTCGAGTATCTCTTCAATCGACATCCAATGCTCCAAAAACTAAAAACGCAAGGCGCAGAGAGCATGGCGCTTGTCTACTCTACCTGCCGGCAGGCAGGCACAGGCAACATAGCGTAAGAATAAGAAAAGTTCTGTCCTTAATAACTTATTCACTCAATAACTTAATAACCCAGTGACTGTAGTGTCTCAGTAATCACTTTACAATGATTCTAAGAGTTGTCATTCCTGCGAAAGCAGGAATCCAGAATGAAAACAATGGATTCCGGATCAAGTCCGGAATGACAGAATGTGTAAAGTTTTTTCTGAAACAGTACACTAGATTTCCCCATTCTGATGGGCCCGAATGAAAGCCTTGACCACTTCTCTATCCAATTGTTTTCCAGAGCACCTCTTGAGTTCCTCGACCGCCGCCTTCTTCTGCATCGCTTTCCGATAAGGTCGGTCTGTAGTCATCGCATCGTAGGTATCCGCTACCGCGATGATCTTGGCAAGGAGGGGAATTTCCTTTCCTTTCAAGCCATCCGGATAACCTTTTCCATTAATCTGTTCGTGATGATACTTTACTCCGGGGACAATCTCTTTGAGTTGCCGGATATGTTCAATGATCTTCGCTCCGATATTGGAATGGTGCTTAATCGTATCAAATTCCTTCGTCGTCAACCGTGCCGGTTTTCTTAAGATATAGTCTTCAATCCCAATTTTCCCAACATCATGAAGAACCGAAGTGATCTTCAACCACTTCCTCTCCGATGGTTTCAATCGAAGGTACTTGGCAATGGCCTGACTGTATAAAGTCACCCTCTGGGTATGTCCTCCTGTATAGGGATCCCGCTGCTCAATCGCATCAGCTAATGAATCGGTGGTTTGAAAAAACATCTCCTCCAATTCCTGATAGAGGCGTGAGTTGTCCAGGGCAATCGCCACCTGATCGGCCAAGGATATGAGGAGAGAAAGGTCTTCCTTATCAAAACCCTTTTTCCCCTTTTTATTGATCGCCTCCAGAACCCCGATGATCTTTTTCTTGGTCTTCACTGGAACACAGATCACATTCCGCGTCTTAAACTCGGTCCTTTCGTCTACCCCTTTAAAAAAACGGCGATCTTTCTCGGGAGAATTTACAATCAATGGCCTCCCATGCTGAGCCACCCATCCTGCAATACCTTCTCCAAAGTGAAGAGGAATCGTTTTGATTTCCTCCTCGCGGTCACCCAGAGCCACCTCAAAATAGAGCCGCTGATTTTCTTCGTCGACGAGGAGAAGGGAACCCACCTCCGCTCTCATCAATTGAGTCGCTGCTTCCATGGCCCTTCGTCGAATCTCTTTGTGATCTAATGTGGAGTTAAGAATTTGACTTAAATGGGAAAGCAGGGCGAGTCGTTCAACTTTTTCTTCAATACGTTTTAACTTATCAAGCCATCGATCGATGTCAATCTTTTTGCTTGGCATTTCTCACCTTCCCCTAACGGGGTTAACCAATTTTATTCTCTTTGTCAATCAAAATCTTCTCCCCTCCACCTTTCCCTCACCCGTTAGCATCGGAGAGATCGAATTGAATCTTTTTTCTTCAATCCTTTTTAAACCTATCCCTGATTTTCTTTCTCCATTTCTCAATTTGCTCATGGTGGTGGGGATAACGCTCCTCAAGATGTTTCAAAAAACGCCTAATGATATCGCTCCGGGAGGAAAGAATCGCCAGACCAATCAGGATAAATAGAACGCCCTGTAGAATAGGGAGAAATAGGCCAAGAATCCCAAGGGCAATAAATAACCAACCAATGATTAGCAATCCAAGTTTTTTTATTGAATACATGAATCCATTATTTTCTAAAACAAAGCGGATTAAACCGTGTATCCGTGTCAAAGACATCCACCCCTTCCCTTTTCTTGAGGAAGTTTACGAGGACATAGGTCAAAGGGGTAATGATGGCTTCATAGACTGATTTGAAGAGCCACTGAACCACAATGACACCCAAGAGGACAGTTAGAGGAATCGTCCCTAAAAATGCAAGGGTTATGAACACCAATGAATCCAATCCCTGACCGACAAGGGTCGATCCAATGGTACGGGCCCATAACCAGCGTCCGTGGGTGGCAATCTTCATCTTGGCCAAAACATAGGAGTTCGCAAATTCTCCCACAAGATAGGCCAGAAATGAGGCCCCTAATAATCGTGGAGTATAACCCAGAATCCGTTCGTAGGCTGCCTGCCCATCCCAAAAAGAGGCGGCAGGCAGAATCTGCCCCAACCCGATTGCCACCACAGCAATCAGATTGCAGAAAAATCCCAACCAGATCACCTGCCTCGCCTGGCGGTAACCATAAACCTCCGTGAGCACATCACCAAAAATATAGCTGATAGGAAAAATGAGGATGGCCGCTGGCAAGAACAATCCAAAAATATTTACCAACTTTACCGCTATGATATTAGAGGTAATCAGACAAGTGATAAAAATGGAGGTGACAATCAAGAACCGGTGGGAGTATTGGCCACTCATAGGGGTTTTTAGTTCCGGGGTGTACATTTTAGGTTCATCTCCTCAGAAAGGATGTTTATTATTATACTGAAATTCCACATCTTTCAATAAGAGATTTCTGAAAAAGGCCAGAAATCTTTAGGAGTCTTATAGTTTTCAAGAGCTCTCAATAATAATGATGGACAATTAAGCTATAATCAATATAATTTCAATAGGTGAATATTCCAGCCTATTTCTCGTCTAACAAGGTGAAAGAGAGTGAATCTTGAAGAAACCGAGGTGATCTCCAGATGTCAACAAGGAGATCAGGAAGCATTGAAGGAGATTTTCGATAAATATCATAAGAAGGTCTATCGTATAGCCTATGGTGTGGTGAGGCATAGGGAAGAAGCCCTCGATATTGTTCAAGAAGTCTTTATTAAACTATTTCGTTCTATTAAAAATTTTAAAGGGCAGTCCCACTTTTATACTTATCTTTATCGAATGGTAATGAATACGGCCATTGACCATTCAAGAAAGATGGGAAAACAATTTATATCAAGCCTGGATGAGGAAGGAAGCTTTGAACCTTCTGATAAAGCTGAAAGGGAGCCCGAAAAGATCCTCCTTCAAAAGGAGTTGGAAGAAAGGGTGAAATGGGCCATGCAGAAGCTTCCTCATGAACAGAGGGCAGCCCTCATCTTCAGGGATGTGGAGGGGCTTTCCTACCAGGAAATGGCTGAGGCCATGGGATGCTCCATTGGAACCGTGATGTCCCGTCTCCATTATGGAAGAAAAAGAGTTCAAGAATTGTTAAGGGATTATGTGGAACTCCACGGCCAAGGCAGTGGCATCTCCACCACTTCAAAAAGGCAGACGCCTCCTAAGCTTTCGTGAAGATCGGTGAAAAGAGGTGAGAGATCAATGAGAGATTTATGTTTCTCGATTTCAAAACTGTTAGAAAAATATTTTGATCAGGAAGTCACAGATAAAGAGAGACGCCTGGTGGAGGGACATCTTCAGGATTGTTCAGCCTGCCAGGAGTCACTGAAGTCGATGGAGGAACTCAGGATATTAATCAAAGCTCCGGTTGAAGAGGTTGCCCGGAAAGAGGATTTCCCTTGGGTATGGGAAAAAATCGAGAGGGAAATTCGTTTGCAGGAAAAACGGACTTGGTGGCAATCGCTTCGCTCATGGCTCGATCTCTCCCCTCTTTTTAAAAAGAAGGTATGGATTCCTGCCGTGGCGACGGCCGTGGTCCTTCTTCTCATCTCGACCCAAATATTTTACAAAAAAATCCCTTCCTATTCGGGTGTATCTGTTGTAGAATACGTTGAAAGTGAAACCAATAATGTAATGGTTTACGACTTAGAAAAGGCGAAGGTAACAGTCATATGGGTATTCGAGGAGCCGGAAAAAGAAGCCGCCACAATATGAGGAGAACCGCTCTTCTCCTGATTGTCTTTTTTATTTTTTTTATCCTTTCTCTTTCTGTGGCTTCGGCTCAAGTCCAGGTCCAATTGAAGGTGATTCGAGCTTCGAATGTTGGGCAAAATATTGATCCTTCTTTAAAAGAGTTACACAATGAATTAAAAACTCTCTTCAGTTTCACCTCCTATCGACTGCTAAGAGATGAGAAATTAAGCCTCTCCCTTAATCAACCTGCTTCGATCTCAGCCCGCGAGGGGAAGATCATCATGGAGACCACCTTGGTGGGACTCCATAAGAATGTGGCTGAATTAAGAATAAAAGTTAACAGAGAGGGAACAGACATTCTCAACACCCAAGTCAGGCTTTCCCCTAAGAGGACGGTCTTAATCGGGGGACCGAAGCTCCGTGAAGGTGTCATCATATACGCCTTCTATGGTCATTTTTAATTGAAATTTTTACCCTTCTTCAAATCCACGATCTGAGTCATTCCACTTTCCCAATACTCCATTTTGAATAACCCCCCCCTTTTTCTCTAAATAACCATTAAAAAAGCATGATATTTTTTATCCAGGGGAAGCTGAAATAGTGTATGATACAGTGATATTGAGCAAACTCCGTTAGAAAGGACAGGGCTTCGACCCCGTCTTCAATAAGGAATTTCTGCCTGCCGCAGGCAGGGATGCTTTATGTTTTCACTATCCCAGCATAAATGATAGAGCTTTCTAACGGGGTAAACCGGTGGAGGGTTGAGAAAATGAAGGCCATGGTCCTTAAAGAAATTTCTCCAATAGAAAAGGAACCCTTGATGATGACAGATTTACCAGATCCAGTACCCAAACCTAAGGAAATATTAGTAAAGATTTCTGCCTGTGGAATTTGCCATACGGAGCTTGATGAAATCGAGGGAAGGCTCCCACCCACAATTCCGATTGTCCTGGGACACCAGATTGTTGGAAGAGTGAAAAGATTGGGTTCTGGTGCAACACAATTTAGTTTAGGAGATCGGGTCGGAATTGCTTGGATCCACTCTGCTTGCGGAGAGTGCTCTTTTTGCAAAACAGGAAAAGAAAATTTATGTCTGCAGTTTCAGGGAACAGGATGCCATACCCATGGTGGTTACGCCCAATACACTACTGTTTCGGAAGACTTTGCCTATTTAATCCCTGAAAGATTTTCCGATGCGGAGGCAACTCCCCTTTTATGCGCCGGCGCTATTGGATATCGAGATTTAATTCTTTCCGGAATTAAAAAAGGCGAAACCTTAGGGCTTTACGGATTTGGAGCCTCTGCTCATATTGTCATTCAGGTAGCGACACATTGGGGTTGCGAGATATTTGTCCTGACAAGAAGCGAGGAACATCGAGATCTGGCAAAAAAACTGGGAGCCTCCTGGGCAGGTCGACCTGAAGATGAGCCCCCCAAGAAGCTTCATTGCGCGATTGATTTTACCCCGGTTGGGGAAACAGTGCTTCACGCCTTGAAGGCCTTAGAAAAAGGTGGAAGGTTAATTTTGGCCGTGATTCGGAAGAGAAATCCGATTCCACCTCTCGACTACGCCCGGCTCCTCTGGGATGAGAAAGAAATAAAGAGTGTCGCCAATATTACCCGAAGGGATGCTCAAGAATTTCTCCCTCTGGCTGCTAAAATACCAATCATTCCTGAATTTCAAGAATTTAAATTAGAAGAAGCCAACCAAGCGCTCAACTTATTAAAAAAAGGGAAAATTCAAGGGGCAGGTGTTTTGAGAATACCAGATTAAGAACATATTTAAGGGTTGAAATTCAGCCAAAGCGCTTTTTTCAAATCTAAACTTAGCGGTCAGTAAAAAAGGATGCTTAATTTAATTTTTGTCCTGTGCTTTCTTCTATATGTTCTATTCTTTCCATACTCCACTGGGCAAATGGATCAATATCATCATTAAATGGGATATTTCTCCCCTCTTTGTTGATGCTACAATTAAGATCACAACAACCGCCCTTGAGCATGCATTTAGAATCTTGATAGAAGGCGCAGGATACGACAAAAGTCATAGAGATCCCCTTTATGAAAGGCTAATCTGAATTAAGCAATACTTGTGCCAACCCATTGGGAGTATAACCCATTGATTATTATATAATTTTTTATGAGTGCATTTTCGTATATTTTTGAACTGGAATTTTTATAACCATCGAAGACAAATTTGAACTGCCACGATCATTGTGACTTCAAATACAGGAGGCTTTTTTCAGAATCTATATGAAAAATTTTGACAAATTGCCATTCCCTGACAAAATTTGCTCAAATACCGAATAAAACAGATTATTGCAATTTTGTTAATCAATTGATATTCTTTACGTATTCCAGTTCGATGTTCTGGCTTGATTTTTGCTCTAATTAAAAAAATGAACCAATATAAGAACTCTTGGAGGGTCTTTAAGATGAACCGAATAAGTCTTAAAATGTTGCTTCTTCATTTGGCCATTGTTTCCCTTCTCCTACCTGTCTTTATCGGGGTTTCGCCTTCAGATGCCTCTCCTTCTATTGCAAGCATCAAGAAGGTGGGCGGGACGGCGAGTATTGTCAGACAGGGACATACCATCCCGGCAATGATTGGACTCGAAATCTTGGAAAATGATACCATCCGTACTGGTCGTGATGGGTCCATTGGCATTGTATTTAACGACGACACCTTTTTATCATTAGGCCCTAACAGCATCTTGGTCATAGACGAGTTTATATTTGCTCCGAGACAGAGGAATTTTTCGATCGTCCTTAGGATGCTGAAGGGAACAGCCGCCTATCTCTCAGGACTTATCTCAAAGCTTGCACCGGAGTCGGCATATTTTAAGACCCCGACTGCTTCCATAGGGATTAGAGGAACGAAATTCGCTGTGAAAGTAGAGGGAGAGATAGAATAAGGACAGTCTGCAGTAAGGAGAGCTGGGCATATCGATGAAGCAGTGGAGTCATGTTCTTTTTGTTTGGATTTTTTTTTGCCTCCTGACTGGATGTGGTGCACACCGAGCAAAACGAGATCTGATCGTCCTTTTACCTGATCCGGATGGCAAGGGAGGGGCCATCACGGTGACCACCAAGGGAGGTACTCAGATCGTTGACCATCCTGGGTACGCTACCGAGATTGAAGATCCCAATAAACCGCCGACTGCTCCCAAACCATTAGAAGCAAAAGAAATCAAAGATATTTTCGGTCCAGCCCTTGCGGCGCAGCCGGACCCGGCGGACCGATATATCCTATTCATACTCTACTTTGAACATGATACCATTAAACTGACCCATGAATCCAAGGGTCTTCTGCCAGAAGTTTCGAGAACGATCAAGACCCGTAAATCAAACGAAGTCTATGTGGTGGGTCATACCGATCTTGTAGGAACAGAGGCATACAACATTGAACTTTCCTCGAAACGCGCAAACCACATCCGAGATTGGCTCATTTCCAGCGGCATCAAACCGAGCACCTTGTTCATTTTATTTTATGGCAAGGCAAGGCCTCTGGTACCTACCAAAGACGAAACCCCTGAGCCCCGTAATCGGAGAGTTGAAGTACTTATCAGATGACTCATACACTTTTTTTAAGGAAGAAAAAACCGATCTATAGAAGAGATCGGAGAGATAGGCCACGTTTCTTTCTTTATGGTATCCTTATCTCCGTTTTTCTGTTCATAGTCAGTCTTGCCAAACCCACTCTGATTGACTTCCTTCACAACCGAATCTACGACACCCTGTTGTCCACCGTCGCAGGTGAACCTTCTTCTATACCTGTCATTGTCGACATCGATGAAAAAAGCCTGCGCCAATATGGCCAATGGCCTTGGCCACGCTACCGAGTAGCAATCTTAATAGAAAAACTTAGGGCATTGGGAGCCTCGACCATCGGTCTGGATATGCTGTTCGCAGAGGAAGACAGAACTTCGATGGCTACGATTAGAAAAGAGGTTCTACGTGACTTTGGAGTTGATCTCGGATTTAGAGAAGTTCCTCCGGATCTCAGGGATAGTGATCAGAGATTAGCGGATGCTCTTTCAAAAGGAAAGGTTGTATTAGGCTACCAATTTCTCTTTGAAGAAGATTCCGTTACCGACCACTGTCTGTTACATTCAATACAGGTTAACAAGCTGGGGCACGGGATAGAAAAAGAGAACTCCGCCGTTTTCATGAATGCTCGTGGTGTATCGTGTAACCTAAAAATGCTTTCCCAGGCTGCAGGTTCATCGGGTTTTTTTAATGTTTCACCGGATCCAGATGGCATCCTGAGGCGGGTGCCGCTAATCATTGAATATCAGGGCAGATTCTATCCAAGCCTTGCATTGGCCACGCTGATGCAGTCTCTGAGTGTGAACGATATCCTCCTGAAAACAGAGCACACCGGTGGGGAGTTCTTATGCCTGAATAAAGCAATGATTCCTCTTACTTCAAAAGGGAATATGCTCGTTCGTTTTCGAGGCAAAAGTAACACCTTCAACTATATCTCAGCCGCAGATATCCTCTCTGATCATATTCCAAAAGGGGAAATAGAAGGAAAAATCGTTTTTGTAGGAACCTCTGCACCGGGGATGAAAGAGTTCAAATCCACCCCTTTTGACCCCATTTTTCCGGGCGTGGAGATTCATGCAACAGTCGTTGATAATATCTTCAAAAAGGACTTCCTCTCACGGCCGAAGTGGGCCCTGGGTTTGGAATCTCTTATGGCTTTAGGATTAGGTTTTTTGTCGACGCTGATTCTCGTTTGGACCGGAGCCGGTTGGAGTTCGCTCTTCCTGGGAGGCGCTGGGGTGTGTGTCTGGCAAGCCTCAGCGTGGATGTTTCGAAATGAAAGCATCTTTATCTCACCGGTCTTACCCATTGCGGTTCTGGCATGTAACTTCTCGTTACTGACTTTTCTCAAATTCTGGCATGAGGAGAAAAGGGCAAGAGAGCGCACTCGCGAACTGGTGATGGTTCAGGAAGCCGCCATTGAGAGTATGTCCTCGCTGACTGAAACGAGGGATCCAGATACCGGAGGGCATATCAAACGCACTCAAACCTATATCGAACTCCTCGCCGAGCACTTGAAGGATCAACCCAAATTCAAAGAATTCTTGGATAATGAAACCATTGACCTCTTATGCAAATCCGCTCCACTGCATGATATCGGGAAAGTGGGGGTCTCAGACCAAATCTTGCTTAAGCCTGGTAAACTGACCGAACAAGAATTTGAAGCAATGAAGAAGCATACACTTTATGGCCGTGATACCATTCTTGCTGCAGAAAGAAAGCTGGGCAACACCTCTTTTCTAAGGTTTGCCAGAGAGATTGCCTATACCCACCATGAAAGATGGGATGGTTCCGGATATCCGGAAGGTCTTAAGGGGAACCAAATCCCAATACCGGGCAGGCTCATGGCCCTGGCAGACACCTATGATGCATTGACCAGTAAACGCATCTACAAATCTCAGTTCGCCCATGAAGACGCCGTCCAAATCATCGTGAAAGCCAGAGGGTCACAATTTGATCCAGACGTCGTGGATGCCTTTTTTAAAGTTAAAGAGGATTTCCGCCAGATCGCCTTGAGATATGCCGACCCATAAGAAGCCACATTGGTTTTATATGAAGTATTTCAATGGAAGACCCAAAAGAGGAACAATTTCTTTTAAAAATTCATCGAATCCCATGATCTTTTTCAAGGTCCAGTAACCGCCTTTTTATCTTAATCCCATGACCAAATCCACCCAAACCACCGTTGCTCTCAATCACCCTGTGACAGGGAATGATCAAGGGAACAGAATTTTGCCCATTGGCATTCCCGACCGCTCGAAAGGCCTTCGGATGGCCAATCGCCTTCGCAATTTCTTTATAGGATCGCGTCTGGCCATAAGGGATTTTGGCCAGGGCTGACCAAACCTTTTTCTGGAAGGGAGTCCCCTTTATATCCAATTTACAATCAAAACGTTTTAGATCACCTGTCAAATATTTCCTGAGTTGATTCATCACATCTCTATTTTTTTGGTCATCCCTGATAAGCTGACCTGGATATTTATCCTTCAATCTTTTCAGAAAAGTTTTTTCTGATTTAAGAAAGTCCACCATGCAAACACCTCTCTCTGTCGAGGCAACAAACACCTTCTTCAAGAGGGATGAGTCGAAAGAAGAGTAATAGATCTTTCCCATATTAACCTCTCAATTTAGATTAGTGACTTAAAATTCCAAATTGCAAATCCCAAACTCCAAACAAATTCCAAACCCCAATCACCAATGACCGAAACAATTTTGTTTGGAATTTCGGCCATCGGAGCTTATTGGGAATTTGGTGCTTGTGATTTGGTGCTTATACAATAGTGTGCAGCTCTCACCAGTCCCATGGGTCCGGTCATCATGGTATTTCCACCAGGAGCGGCATAGATGAATTTAATTGAAGTTCCCTTAAAAAGGTCACGGTTTGGACCCGTTACGATCACCGACACATCTCCATGAAAAGGGTGAAGGGTGATCGCCCCATGCCCATTCTCATCAAAAACCTTCTTTCCGCTTAACTCACCTCGAACCAGGAGTCTCAAATCATCTTCCAATTTTTTTGGAGTTAGTTCATGGGTGTGATGCTCATAGAGCGCCTCAATCTTCCTTTCTAGCAGTAAAGCCGCAATGGTGTGTCCATTCCCCACATTGACGACCAGAGAAGGACCGGGGACTTCGTCAAGACAACCCAATATGGCGGAAAAACAGGTATCCATCACTATCACTGCCACTGAGGAAGCTCTTTTCGCTGCGGCAACGGCTGATTTCATCCTGAGGTAATAGTCTGGAATCGAACCCTCTAAAAAGTGAAACGCCTCAGGTCGGTTATCTTCCCGAAGCATTCTCTCCATATTTTCAAAGCGAAAAGCCCTGTCTGAAACCCCTTTGGGTGAAACACCGTGATCCTGAACCGCAATGGCCATGATATCCACTTTGAGATCCTCTCCGAAATTTGAAAGGAATTGTCCAAGCAATGATAGATTGACTTCTCGGATTTCCATCTCTTCAAAATGGTCAGCTCCAGGTCTCTTCCCCACCTCAATCCCCATGGATTTGACCTCATCCAGATCATTGCGAATGGAATAGGCCGCAGACTCCTCCATCACCACACGATACCCCTTTTGAATATGGCGGAGGATTTCCCTGCCAAGGGAACCCCCTCCAATCGTATCCCCATAGATATAGACATGGTTTTTGATTTTTTTTAATATCTCAGCAAAATATTTGGAGGGGGTAGGAAGGACAAAGCTGATACAATTTTCAATCTTTTTCTCTGAATCATAAAGGAGAATATCCTGAGTGCCAGCACCGATATCAATCGCAAGAATCTTCATGTTGGCTTATGGCTTATAGCAGATTGCATATGGCTAACTGCCTTCTACCTTTCATTTTTGCTATTCGCTATCTGCTATTAGCTATTTGCTATGATTTATCCCTTAATCACTCCCATCGGGACAAGCTTGACCACTTTTCGGCTGATGCCGGCATGATGAACCACATCTACTACATCATTGACATCTTTATATGCATCGGAGATCTCTTCGACAAGGGTTCCCTGGCTTGCCCCCTTTACAACAATACCTTTATCTTCCAATTCCCTTGCAATCGCTCTCCCTTTAGCCGCTTTAATGGCTTGATGCCGGCTCATCACCCGACCCGCTCCATGGCAGGTGCTTCCGAAGGTTTCTTCCATCGCTCTCTCTGTCCCCACCAATACATAGGAACATCTACCCATATCCCCTGGGATGAGAACCGGTTGGCCGATGGACTGGTAATCGGATGGAATATCTGGATGATGTGGAGGGAAGGCCCGGGTCGCCCCTTTTCGGTGGACACAGAGCTTCTTTTTCTTTCCGTTCACCGTATGCGTTTCAATTTTAGCAATATTGTGACAGACATCATAGATCAAATCCAATCTTAAATCTTTTTGGCTTTTCTGAAAAACTTGTTCAAAGGTCTCCCTCACCCAGTGGGTGATCATCTGCCGATTGGTAAAAGCAAAATTGGCGGCACAGGCCATCGCCTCGAGATATTCTTTTCCTTCAGACGAAGAAACAGGGGCACAACAGAGTTGAGGATCTGGAAGTTCGATTTGATGTTTTCTGGTAGCATTCATCATGACACGGATGTAATCATCACAAACCTGGTGGCCTAACCCTCGTGAACCTGTATGGATAATAATGGTGACCTGATCTTTATATAGCCCCAGCGTTCGAGCAATGGCCTCATCAAAGACCTCAGCCACATACCCCGCTTCAACAAAATGATTTCCAGAACCCAAGGTCCCCAATTGTGCCCTACCCCTTTCCATTGCTTTTTCAGAGACGCGATCTGGATTAGCTCCCTCGATGCATCCATGTTCCTCAATGTGTTCAAGGTCTTCTGCTGAACCAAAACCTTTTTCTATGGCCCACTTGGCCCCCTTTTTAAGGACCCGCCTCTCTTCCTCCCGATTCAATTTGAGATCCTTCCTATGGGACCCTACACCTGAAGGAATGTTGATGAAGAGGCCTTCCACTAACTCCTTTATTCTTCCCTGGATGTCGGTGCGGCTCAGACCTGAGCGCATCAATCGGACCCCTCAGTTGATGTCGTAACCCACCCCTCCTGGAGAAACGATTCCCTCCTCCATATCGAAGGCGGCCACCCCTCCAATAGGAAAACCATAACCCCAGTGGATATCCGGCATGGCCAAGGAATGGCCCACAATTCCTGGAAGCCATGCCACATTAGCCACTTGAACCAGACTTTGGTCCTTGCGGATATCGGTGAACAACCGCTCATCAGAATAGATGATCCCATCGGTTCTCATCTTTCCTTCTCGAGGAATTCGCCACCGATAATCATCTATCTTCTGGATTTTGATCTTTTCTTCTGGCGTCATCGGGTTGACTCCCATTGTTTGGTGTTTATCGGTTATCGTGATCTATTAAAGATCCAGGATAATCTGTGCCCTCCAGCCTCGATTCTCTCTTTTAACCTGAATTTGATGGTAGGTCACGGCTTTCACCTCTGTTTTGATCGCATGGACCCCCTCCTCATAAAGCTCTCCTTTCACGATCGCCTTCAGGCCACTCTCTCCAAGCGATTCCACTTTGAAACTTTTAAAGAGGAGATGCTCTACATCATGAAGGTAGAGGAGTTCGCTCAACCAATCTACCATCAGGCGATCCAAACTCTCTCCTCCAATATGAATCTGTCTTTCGATCCGGCCTCTTACTTTTCGCAAATCCGTGATGAGGTGGAAGAACGCCTTCCCAGCATTCTCGAAAAGAGCCTTAAGATTTTCACCATGAACGATGATGCCAATATCCGCCGTATGATCCAAAATCTCATACCGCTTCATCGTTGTCCTGTCCTTTTCTAAATGGATGGCCTCTTCGTCTGTTTATCCCCCTTAATGAAATCGGAGTTATCCCCTCCTCTTTTTCTCCACCCTCTGGAGAAACGATTCTTTGGGCACGAGGACCCTCTCGTGCTCTCCTTCTGCCACCTTTTCCAACTCATCGAAGGCGTCCACCAGGAAAAAAAGCCGGTTCCTTCTTACTTCTTTTAGAAGGGCATGGGCAGTCACTTTCATCCCAGAGGGTGTGGGAGACAAATGCTTGATTTTTACCTCTGTCCCAAGGCTCACCTGGTCCGTGGGAATAAAATCATAAATCGCCTTGAGGGCGGCTGCTTCCAAAAGTTGTATCAACCTTGGCGTGGAAAGGACCTTGATGGGGACCTCCCCCAATCGGCTGACGAGATCTTCTTCTTGAACGACCATCTCGGATTCTCCGGCTAACCCAGGTATCATTTTCCCTCCACTCCCACTCATGAGTCCCAAATCTCAAATCCAATTCAGACTCTTCAAAAAGTCAGCCTAAACCCGTTCCTTGTTAAAATGACCCCATCCTGAGATCCTGAAACGGGTTCAAGGGCGAAATTTATTTGGCATTTGGATTTAAACCCCTGACTTAAAACTCAGTCAAAATTTCTTCGTCGTAAATCTTTTCCAGTTTCTCTTTATGGGTCATTTCTTCTTGGGCGAGGATCAAAAGCAATTTTTTCAGCTTCGGATCTATAACCCTCTTTTCTGTTGATAAATAAAGGCGATGGGATTTTTCTTCATTTTTGATCGCCATTCGAAGGAGGTCCGCATAACTCATATCTGAGCTATACGGGGCATCCTCCATCATGCCACTAATTCCCAACCCTTTCGTCGGTTTCAATTTCATCTTTTCAATCTTCTTCAAATCAAATCCTTCGAGTTTTTTCTTGTGCCCTTCTTCCATTTTAGCCAATTCTTTGAAGGTCTTTTTCACACCAGGGTTAGAACGATCCGCTGCCATTTTGTAAAAAGCCGCTGCATCCGCCTCTTTTCGAATAGCCAACCTCAAAATTTCATCCAAGCTGTCCAGTTTCATCTTCTCCCTCCTCCTTAAAAGTTTTTTTGACTTCAGCAATCAGTGTCTCTGTCTGCTCCCTATTTTTTTCAGAAACCATGACGATGCCCCATCCTTTCTGGGGAATATAGAGCCCATCATAAGCGGTATCGAGAAAGGATTTAATGAGAAAGGGAATCCCAGCCTCTTGAAGGGCTTGAGAAATCCTATCCCCTTCAAATCGGTTTTCGATCGTCCCCGCCTTTACCCATTGGTCTATCGTCGCCATTAGATTCATTATATAATGAAATAGGCACAACCCCAAGAATTAATTTTCAGGGATGAAGGAGTAACCAATGAGAGAATAAAAGTAAAAATGGTCCATCACCGAAACCCGAACTGAAAACTTAAAAATTAAGTTGAAAAATAAAAATTTGTGAATATAATGAACTTATAAGGGTAGAGTCTCAAAGCCAGGAGGAAGTATGGCAACCAAAAAGATCGATGAAAAATCTTTCGGGGCGAAGATGAGCCAACTTCGCCTGTTGAGAAAGATATCCTTTGAACAACTTGCAAACAAAACAGGATTTTCACAGCGTTATTTAAAAGAGATTGAAGGAGGGATAGCTATCCCTCCTGTCTCAGCCGTGATTCAGATCGCAAAGGCTCTTGCGATTGACGCGGGCTCCTTCCTCTCCGCTGAAGAGCAGGAAGCTTCAGTAAAAAGAAGAAGGGAAAGCTTTTACAAACGGACCCAGGCTTATTCCTACAAAACCCTCACTCCGGATGCGGAGACAAGACACATGAAGGCCTTCCTGGTTACCATCGATCCAAAACAGGATCACAGGATGGTCGATTATAAGCATGAGGGAGAGGAATTTCTTTATGTCTTAAAAGGACACATTGAAGTGATGGTAGGAGACAGTCAGAATCTCCTTAAAAAAGGACAAACCCTTCATTTCAATTCAGGCCTCGTCCACAAACTGCGGAATGTCAGCGATGAAGAGGCCAAACTCCTAGTGGTGATTTATACCCCGTAACATAGAAACGCTAAGCGCTTAGCGCTATTCGCATAGCGCTTCTATCTATTGTCTCCAGTTTCTGGGGACTCCGGCGAAAGAGGCCTTTCTTTCAACCTCGCTCAACTGATTTTCAAAATACCGGATTGCATTGTTGATTCGGGTTAATTCCCCTGTGGCTCCCTGACTTTCGACTTTTGCCCTCTGACGTTTCAACTCCTCTAAGTTTCGATGATAGAAACGAAATTGCCCAACCCAGTAATCCTTGCTGTATCCACCCGGGAATTCCGGGGAGGGAATCCCCTTCATGGGATAGAGTGTCATCTTTCCATGGTTGGCATCGATGACGACTTTAAACTTATTGAGGAAAGAGTTTCCTAAAAGCCCGTCGCCACTGGCCGCCATCGGATAAATCACGGTCTCCACATTCTCTACCTCTGCATCTCCTACTCGAACAGACCCCAATGTCACCAATGGAACCGAAATAATACCACTGACCGAGGCCGCTCGGATATAAGGGGTGTTTTCATCATCCCTGATTCCTAATTCCTTTGCGGTCACCCGATTGATGAGCGTAAAACTTGCCCCCGTATCCACAATAAAATACTTTCTTATCGACCCGTTCAAGACGACCTCTGTGAACAACAGGTCGCCTTTTCGCGCCAGCTCAACAGTGATTCCTTCGGGTTCAGATCCCTTGGGAGGGAGGGAAGATTTTGGCACCTCCTGTGGTTTGGGAGTTGAGGTTTCTTTAGCAGGCTTTCGAGTTTCTGCATCTTGACGATATTTTTCTGGAATGCTCGAAAGATCGTCAGTAAAATGAACCGTCCCTTTCTCATCCACCCATTTATACATTTCCCCATAACTGGAAGGGACCAGGATGGCGATCATCATGATGGAAAGAAGGAGAAACCTCATTTCCTGTTTCCTTTCCTATAAATTTCCTATAAAATGGTGATATTTTAATGAGAATAGACCAGGATGTCAATTGCCGTTTTTAACCTGCTCTGTTACAATTTCGTATAGTAAAAAATATAAGGAGGGTGTGATGGGAACCAAGGCAGAAGAACACCTGAAGGAGGCATTTGCAGGGGAGTCCCAAGCCAATCGAAAATATCTCGCTTTTGCCAAAAAAGCAGATGAGGAAGGATATTCCCAAGTTGCCAAACTTTTCAGGGCTGCGGCTGAAGCTGAAACCGTTCATGCCCATAACCATCTCCGGGTTTTGAAAGGGATCAAATCAACCAAAGAAAACCTCCAGGAGGCCATCGGAGGCGAAACCCATGAGTTCAAGAGCATGTACCCCAGAATGATGGATGCGGCAAAGGCGGAGAAGGAAAACGCAGCCTTCCGGACATTTCAATTCGCCAATGAGGTAGAAAAGATCCACGCATCGCTTTACTCAAAGGCCCTGGAGAGCCTCGGAAAAAATGAAGTGTTGGATTATTATGTCTGCCCTATTTGTGGGAACACCGTTGAAAAGGAAGCACCGAATCTGTGCCCGATCTGTGGGGCTTCGGGTAAGAGTTTTATCAAGATTACCTGATCTTCATTTTCCTTTGCAAAAAATCGATGGAAACCTACTTTCTTCGTCCTGATTCGATTCGAAGACTGTTTGATAACATTGCCCCCACCTACGACCTCCTCAATCACCTCCTCAGCCTGGGGAGAGATTTTTATTGGAGGAAAAAGGCAGTCCGAGAGCTGAAGGATCTCGAAGGCTGGATATTAGATATCGCTACAGGAACAGGGGATGTGGCCATCGAGGTGATTCACCAGAATCGTCATCACCGGAGGGTCTTCGGATTGGACTTCTCCCAACCCATGATCAAGCGGGCCCAGCGAAAGGTGCTGGAAAAAGACCTGTCGCAAACCATTACCTTAGGTCTTGGGGATGCCCTTTTCCTCCCTTTTCGAGACAATACCTTCAGCGCCTCAATGATCGCCTTTGGACTGAGAAATATCGTGGAAAAAGAGCAGGCCCTTGCCGAAATGGTCCGAGTGATCAAAAAGGGTGGAAAAGTGATCATTTTAGAATTCACCTTTCCCCTAAAAGGATGGATGAGAAGTTTATACCCGATCTATTTCCAAAGGATCCTCCCATGGGTGGGTGGCCTCGTCTCTGGTGAACAAGGAGCCTATGCCTATCTCCCCAAATCGGTATCCCATTTTGCCTCGGCTGAAAATTATGAGAGGATCATGAAAAAAGTTGGATTGGAAGCCGTGGGTTTTCAACCCTTGACCGGTGGGGTAGCCTCCATTCTTTCGGGAATAAAAAAGTCCTGATGATCCGACCTTTCTCTTTCTCTGATTTAGATTCCCTCCTCCAAATCGAGGGCCAATCCTTTCCCAAATCGCCTTACGATTGGACCACCTTTCTCAACCTCCATGACCTCTATCCAAAAACCTTTTTAGTTTATGTCGATACGAACCAGAACCAAACGAAAGAGGCGCTTTGGGGATATATCATCTTTACTCTGGATGGACATATTATATCGATTGCCGTCCACCCCCAACACCGCAGGGAAGGCATTGGGACAAGGCTTTTGCAGAGGGCGACGAAAACTCCCTATCTTCAAAAGGTCTGGGCAGAAGTGAGAAGAAGTAATCAAGGGGCACAAGCCTTTTATTCTCAAATGGGATTTCAAATGACCGGGTGGGTTAAAAACTACTATGGAAATGAAGATGCCCTGATTTTTCAATGGAGCCCCGACCCCCAGGAATTTTAATGATGACAACAGGGTTGACAAGGGTCATCCCCTTTGCTATGGATAAAGTTGCTAACTAAAAAGGGAGGAGTTATGAGCGGAATTTTTGGAATCGTATCAAATAAAAATTGTGCGAACGACTTGCTTTACGGGACCGATTACCATTCCCATATGGGGACGGAATATGGAGGCATGGCCGTTTTCGGAAAACAATTTTACCGCTCTATTCACGATATCTCCACCTCCCAATTCAAATCAAAATTTTATGATGATTATAAAGAAATGAAGGGCCATCTTGGTATCGGGGTCATCAGCGATCGGGATCCCCAGCCTCTGATCATTGGAACCAAGTTCGGGAATTTTGCTATTGCCGTTGCAGGTTTAATAGAGAATGTGAATGAGTTGGGGTCAGAACTTCTCAAAGAAGGGGAAACATTCGGTGAGATGTCGAGTGGCGGGATCAACTCTGTGGAATTGATTGCCAAGCTGATCACGAGGGGAAGAACCATTCCGAATGGGATTGAAGGAGTATATGACCGGATCCAAGGATCCGCTTCTATTCTCCTCTTGAAAAAAGATGGGATTTTTGCAGCTCGAGATCGCCTGGGGCGAACCCCTTTGGTCATCGGTGAAAAGGATGGAGAATTTGCCATCGCTACAGAAACCTGTTCCTTTTTAAATTTGGGGTTTCAAATTAAAAAATACCTTGACCCGGGTGAAATCGTCTTTGTAGGAAAATCGGGGTTGGAGGAAAAGTCTCCAGGAAAAAAGACTAACCAGATTTGTGCCTTTTTATGGATCTATACCGGCTATCCTGCCTCAAGTTATGAAGGCATCAGTGTGGAGTTGGTGAGAGAGCGATGCGGAAGAGCTCTGGCCAAAAACGATGAGGTCCAGGCAGACCTCGTAGCCGGGGTCCCAGACTCAGGTGTGGGTCATGCCATTGGTTATGCAATGCAATCTGGGCTTCCTTATCGAAGACCCCTGGTTAAATATACCCCCGGATATGGAAGAAGTTACACTCCCCCTTCTCCAGAAATGCGGGATCTGGTGGCGACGATGAAACTCATCCCGGTCAAGGAAGTCATCTGTGGAAATAGGATTGTCCTCTGTGAGGACTCCATCGTTAGAGGGACTCAATTGAAAAACTATACGATTAAAAAACTTTGGGAATGTGGGGCAAAGGAAGTCCATATCCGACCTGCCTGCCCTCCCCTGATGTTCCCCTGCCGATTCGCCCTCTCCACCCGATCCATTAAAGAGCTGGCTGCCCGAAACGCCATCCAGGCTCTGGAAGGAAGAGACACTAATGAGTTGAAGGATTATATTGATCAGCGATCAAAAAAGTATCAAAGGATGGTGGAATGGATTGCAAAGGAATTAGGGGTGACTACGTTAAGATATCAAAAAATCGATGACATGGTTGAAGCCATCGGTCTTCCAAGAGAAAAACTCTGCCTCTACTGCTGGGTCGGAGACTACGATATTTAAATTCGGACTTCGGATTGCGGATTTCGGAGTTTAATTCCGCACTCCGCCTACTACATTCCGCAATTGTTTTATTTAGAAAACCTCACGATATCCCCTACATGGATCGAATTTTTAGCGAACCAACCCTGGTTCATTTCTAAGGCGTAAAGGATCGGTCTGGGTGGGATGTGGGAATCTAAGGTAAAAGGTTTCATATCAGTCATCCAAACGATCCGGCCCTCCTTGTCAATAAAGGCAATGCTCAGGGGGATGAGGGTATCTTTCATCCAAAAGCCGTGAAAATCCTCTTTTTCAAAAATAAAGAGCATTCCATCGTCTTTTCCTAAATGTTTTCTGCCCATCAATCCCCGGTTTCTCTCTTCCGGAGTGGTAGCGACCTCCACCCATATTTCTTTTTGATGGAAATAGAGAGGGATCTTCGGGAAACTCTGAGAATGCGCACTGGACATCCAGAGTAAGAACAGGATGAATAGGAGCCCCTTAATCCTTGGGCCCCGCCATCTCCTTTCTTTTCCCATCCCATTCCTTTTTTTCAAGCTGATCAGCAAGGTTCCGAATTTCATCCTTGATCTTTCCTGTATTCCACTGGATGAACAAAACCCAAAGGGGAAGAAGAAGCCAGATAATTAAGAGGATGCCTAAAAAAACCACCATGGCAATGGCGATCCCAAAAGGAAGTTCTTTAAAAATCTGTTCAATATACCATTCCATTCCTATTCATACCTCCTTCACTCAATCCACCAATCCACCAGGAAAAAACGATAAAGGGTGGTGGGCAGGAGCAATCTTCTAATTGTGGGGCTCCCCTCCCAATTTTTTTCTCAGCTTTTCATTGACCTTTAAAATCTGATCTACATCTGAACCCGCCAATTCCCAAGAATAGCTATCCTTTCCATCTTTTTTTAGTTTGATTTTAACCTCTGGAGGAAGGGGAGGGTCCTTTTCAACGGTTTCTTTTTCCACGATGACCTTCGGGACCGATGGACTCTCGGATTTTCCCTGTGGAGGGGGTGATTTCTGCTCACAGGCAATGAGGGAAAAAATCAATATCATCAAAATGATGAATAACTTCCACATACTCCCTTCGTTCCTTACGATGAGGTCAATCCTCTTTGAGAAACAGCCGGCATCCCTTGAGAAATTCTTCTTTCGTCCGGGCTTCTTTTGGGTAAGAGTACGATCTAAACTGACAGCTTACCCCTTTGGTAATATAGTTCCCCTGTGTCAATTTCACCTGGATCCTTTCACCGATTTCCTTGGCCAATTTCTTATCATTGAAAGAAAAAATATAAACGATGCTGTTTTGAAAAGGAACCACCGTGTCTACAGAACGAACCATTTTCTGAATGGCATACATCACTCCCTCCCAAGACTCATGGTTGAGCGCCGACTCTCGTTTAGTTCGCTGGTCCCAGAAGTCCACCCGAATCATGGAAAAGGGGGCCTTATCTCTATCCGCTTCTTCAAGCATTGGATTGAGGAGAAGGTGATAGATCGTCTCTATCCCAAAAATGGGAAGGGTGAAGACAAAGGAAGCGCCACTTCCAATCTTGCTCTCTGCATGGATCGTCCCCTGATGACCTTCGATGACCTCCTTGGCAATGGCAAGGCCCAACCCTGTTCCAGTAATGACCCCGGTCTGGGTTCTCCCCCCCTGATAGAAACGGTCAAAGACTTTTGGCAGGTCCTCTGGTGAAATACCCACCCCTGTATCGGTCACCACGATTTTCAAATAATCCCGCTTCTCGGTCAGTCCCTTTGAGTCTATTGTAATCTTCCCTCCCGGGGAGGTGAATTTAATTCCATTTCCGATGAGGTTAATGAAGACCTCCACCAATCGATTGCGGTCGATCAAAACGGGCGGGATATCTGGATCGAGGCGGTTTTCAAGAGTGATCCTCTTTTCCTCCAACTGCTGAGAAAAAGTCATGACCGCATCCTCCACGACCTCGATCAGACGCGTCGGTTCAAATCTCAGTTTTAGCCCCTTGCCGGATTCGATCCTGGAAAAATCAAGGAGGGTCTCAATCAGGTTCGTCAGGCGGATGATATTCTTATTGGCAATGTTTAAATATTCCCGCTGATCTTCGGTGAGGGCTCCCACATGGCCTTCAAGCATGAGGGAGATGAATTCCTTGATGACGGTCAGAGGAGTTCGAAGTTCATGGGAAACACTGGAAATGAAGGTGGACTTCAATTGGTCGAGTCGTTTGAGTTCTGCATTGGCCCTTTCCAATTCTGTCGATTTCTGAGTGAGGTCTGTGACGAGATCCTTTTCACGGACCACTCGATTCACTTTTGCCCTCAACTCATCGATGGTGAAGGGCTTGGTGATATAGTCCTTGGCTCCCGCTCCAACCACATCCGTGTAAGTATAGGTCCCTCCATGGGCGGTCATACAAATGATGTAGACATCTGGAAATTGATCCCGAACGGCTTTCATCAATTCAAACCCGTCCATTTCCGGCATCTTGATATCTGTAATCAGGATGCTAAAAGGCTCATGTTTCAAAATCTCCAATGCCTCTTTCCCGCTTCCAGCGGTCATGGCCTCATGGCCGATGACGTCGATAATTTTAGAGACCATCTCCCGAACGGCCTCCTCATCATCCACTACTAAAATTCTTTCCTTTCCTATAGTGACCATCCCTTCTGCAAAACTCCTTTTATCATGATCTGCATACCCACAAGAGAATATTCTATTTTTACTGCAATTTCAACAAAATAACATGAGAGTGAAACCCGTTAGAAATTCCAGTCGTTTCGGCTAAAATGATTCTTAAATCTAACTCTGCTGAAAAGAAGTGAAGCATTATTTCCAATGGGGTAAAATTTTTATCTATTTTCCTTCCCTCTCTTTTTTCCAGGTTGAGAAGAAAATCCAGAATTTTTCAGAGGTTCCAGGAGGGAGATTGAGAAGATGAATGCCTATGGGAAGTGTGTCTTCGATGAAGTGTGGGTTCATCTCTTTGAGCTCTTTGTAGTAAGATCCAATCGCTTTGGCGATCTCCATGATGGGAAGAGACCGAGGCAACTCAACCTGAACTCTCTCCACCTGAAGGGGATGATAAAACTCTTTTTCCTCTAAACGATATCCGTATCTCCCTGGATCTGAAAGGATGATCTTGGCCACAGCAATCTTATAGATATACCGTTCTGTTTCCAATGGGAGATCGAGATAAAAATAATTCCTTGTCTTTTGAAGATCGATCTCCTTTCGAACTCTGTTCTCCCCTGCGTTATAGGCAGCCATGGAAAGAATCCAACTATTAAATTCTTCATAGAGGCCTTTGAGATAAGAAATCGCTCCCTCTGTGGCCTTAAAAAAGTCGAACCGCTCATCGATGTTTCGGGTTTTCCTCATCCCATATTTCTCTCCAGTGGATGGGATGAATTGCCAGATCCCGGCTGCCCCTGACGAAGAAACGGCCTCAGGTCGAAGGCTGCTTTCTGTGATCGTCACATACTTTAAATCGTCAGGAAGTCCCATCTCCTTCAACCTGTTCTCGATCAACGGGAAATACCGTCGTGCCCGCTTCATCCATAAAAGGACTTGAACCTCGTTGGACAAAACCAAGAGGAATTCCCGATCCAAATTTTCCCAAACATTTCTATCTTCTATCGGAAACCGCTCCCCACAAAGATAAACCTCTGAGGGAAGTTTGTAAGTGGTGATGGAAGGACGGGTTTGAATAGTATCTAAACGATATTTCAAACTGGCCACCTCGTAGCGGAGGCCAGAGAGGGATTGTTCCAATTCCGTCAATTTCTCCAACAGGGCATCGTAGGTCCCTGAGGATTCATCTCGAACGATAATTTTCTCGGATTCTCTTTGGACGTTTGGACCGGTAGCACAACCGATAAAAAATAACCCAATCATCAAAACCAAAAGGACGGTTTTAACCACTTTTGCTTTTCTCCCTTGAAGAAAAATAGGTGAGTTTCTAATTTTATTTTGAAAGATTAATCCTCATCATTGACTCATCCACGTTGATTTGACGCCCATTTTCGTCCTCACCTCGTCCATCACTTCTGTAACAATGGCTTTGCAGCGGTCGGCGCCGGATTTCAATACATCGATCATATATTGGGGTTTTTCATGGATCTCTTGGACCCGATTCTGGATTGGCCCAATTTCCTCCGCCATGTTCTTAAAGAGAATTTCTTTACATTCAATACAGCCGATTCCAGCCGAACGACAATGAGGATCGACGAAGGCAATCTGATCTGGTTTTGAAAAAGCCTGATGCATGGTAAAGATATTGCAGTGCTCCGGATGCCCAGGGTCACTTCGACGCTGCCGGTGCTCGCAGGTGGCTGCGGTCCTCAATTTTTCCCGGATCATTTCAGGAGGGTCAAGGAGACCAATGGCATTATTCAGGGATTTGGACATCTTCACACCCCCATCCGTTCCAAGAATCCTTGGAGCATCTGAAAGAAGAACCTTGGGCTCAGGGAACACCTCCCCGAAACGGGCATTAAATTTCCGAGCAATTTCCCTCGAGAGTTCGACATGCTGAATCTGGTCTTCCCCCACGGGAACATACCCTGCTTTATAGACCAAAATATCTGCTGCCTGGAGCACAGGATAATCCAGAAGTCCCATATTGATATTCTGGCGATGTTGTTTTGCCTTTTCTTTAAACTGGGTCATTCTTTCTAATTCACCGATCGGGGTGACGCAATTGAAGATCCATGCCAGTTCCGTGTGCTCAGGGACATGAGATTGAACGACGATGATACATTTATCCGGAGTCAATCCGCAGGCGACAAGAATCGTTGCGGTATCCAAAATCCTTTTCTGCATTAATTCCACCTCATATTCGATCGTAATGGCATGATAGTCCACCACACAGTAGATGCATTCATATTGATCCACCAACTTCACCCAGTTGCGGATAGCACCCACATAATTACCGATATGAATTTCCCCTGAGGGTTGAATCCCGCTGAAGATACGATCCATAAGTCACTCCTTTTCCCTCATCCCTCCAACCCCCCTCTCATAAAGGGGGAAAGGTGGGATTAAAAAAAAACCATGGGTGGATATTGCCCATGGCCTCTCTTTATTATAAGGGATTAAATTATAGACATAGAGGCGCCAGGCAAAATCCCTTCCTCGTAATTCCACACCATATCCAGGCCAATTTCATCACCTTATCTTTTAAATAATGACAGGATAATCTATCTTAATTTCAATAAAAAATCAATGGTTCATTTCAGGTCATAAAATCGCAGAGCATCCCGGCAGTTTTCCCAACAATGTCAGTGCACTTTTCAAGACCCCCTGAAGCCAACCATTTTTGCCGTTCCTCTTCATTATCCAAATGACAATTTATCAGATCATAGCAATAACAGCTCCCAAACTCCTTTTCGAATTCCTTCCAGAATGCCTGGCATTTTCCGTAGATCTTTGTGAGGGCTTCCTTATCCTTGGGATCGGATCTTCCCATCTTCA
Source organism: Syntrophaceae bacterium UBA2188 (assembly GCA_002327985.1). GTDB lineage: Bacteria > Desulfobacterota > BSN033 > BSN033 > UBA1163 > UBA1163. The sequence continues at coordinate 35,678 of DCVM01000058.1, forward strand.
TCCCGATAGCCATCACCGCCCCGGTGAATGCGCCGCAAAGCGACCCTTTTCGACCCACCCCTCCACCAAATCCTGTGGCCAATTTTGGGATAAGTGGATCCTGAATCCCGAAATACTCCTTGAAACTCAAGGAGATAGATTCCGCTCAGTTAAATCCCTGCTCAAAATAACCTTTCGCCTTTTCAGAAATCAATTTCACATTCTCTTTCTCTCCCATTGAGTCTTCCCCTCTTAGCCTTTCTTACCGGAAATGGATTAGGGTAGATTTACCATTTTAAAATTAAAAAAGCTATATGATCTAGCGAAGGATTCATTGAAGGCAAATAAAAAATGAGTTATACAGAGGTTTAATGGAAACGTGGAGATTATTAGATACTGGCCCGCGTTCAGCAGCCGAGAATATGGCTCTTGACGAGTTGCTCCTCGAATTAAAGGCCGGGGAAAAGATTCCTCATACCCTCCGATTTCTCCAGTTCTCCTACCCAACCGTCCTGGTCGGACATCATCAATCTGCAGAGGAGGAAGTGAGGCTCGACTACTGTCAAACACAAGGAATCGAAATAAACCGAAGACTTACAGGAGGAGGTGCCCTTTATTGGGGGAAAAAAGAATTAGGGTGGGAGATTTATATCTCAAAAAAAGATCCAAGGGTTCCCTCGAAGATTGAGGACCTTTATAGAAAGATGGGGGAGGCAGCCGCCCTTGGGCTTCGTCATCTCGGCGTTCGCGCCCATTTTCGGCCAAGAAACGATATTGAAATCCAGGGTCGTAAAATTTCCGGGACAGGAGGGACGGAGCTCTCTGGGGCCATCCTCTTCCAAGGCACTCTCTTGGTCGATTTTGATGTCGATGAAATGCTCCGGGCCTTGAGAATTCCCTCTGAAAAACTTCAACATAAAGAGATTGAATCTTTAAAGGAAAGGGTCACCTGTTTGATGTGGGAGTTGGGCAAATCCCCTTCCCTTTCACAAATCAAAACTTCTCTCGCCAAGGGTTTTGGAGAGGCCTTTGGAGTTCAATTTCAAGATCAGTCCCTGACAGATGAAGAAGAAACAGAGTTAAAAAGTAAATTGTCTTACTTCTCTTCTCAGGATTATATTTTCAAGATTAGAAATGCCTTACCCAGGAGAAAAACCTTGAGTTCCATCTTGAAGGCGCCAGGCGGGTTAATTCGAGTCTCTATTGCCATGGATAGCAGGACTCAGGTGATGAACCAGATTCTCATCACGGGTGACTTTTTTGCTTATCCCAAAAGGGCGATTTTTGACCTCGAAAGCCTCCTCAAGAATTCAAAGGCCATCCCCTCCAGCATTGAAGAGACCATCCGATCCTTCTTTTCCAAAACAAAACCTCAGATTCCAGGAGTCAAAGAGATTCATTTCATTCAAGCCATTAAAGAAGCGGTGCGGAAAATGGATCTCCTCCCTTATGGATTTGACGAAGAAGAAACACACAATCTCTTTTCTATCTTAAAACATTTTAGGGAAGTGAAAAACCCCGAAATCCTTCTTCTCCCTTATTGTGCCAAAGAAATAGACTGCGAGTATAGAAATCTAAAAGGCTGTGAAGAGTGTGGTCGTTGTTCAATAGGAGAGGCCATTCAGATGGCCAGATGTTTCGGAATGGATTCGATTACCATCCAAAGTTACGAAGATCTTGAATCAACCCTTAGCCGATTAAAGCGATTAGGAGTCCACAACTTTATCGGATCCTGTTGTGAGCCTTTCTATGGGAAGCATCGGCCTGACTTTGAAAGGATCGGGTTACCTGGAATCCTGGTGGAGGTAGAAAGGACCACCTGCTATGATCTCGACCAAGAGAAAATGGCACACAAAGGTCAATTCATGAACCAAACCCAGCTTAATCTCTCTCTTTTAAGAAGGGTGCTTGAGTTCACCCATGCCTAAGGTTTCAAAGATTGGCTTCTATGACATCGTTGTCATCGGGGCGGGCCCAGCCGGATCCAGCGCCGCTCAGGCAGCTGTCCAAAGAGGAGCGAATGTGCTGATGATTGACCGGAGACAGCGTATTGGGCTCCCGGTCCAGTGTGCAGAGTTCGTGCCCCAATGGATCTCCCGCTATGCGCCCTTCTCCCCAAGGTGTGTGCTTCAAACCATTGAAACCATGATCACTCACCTTCCTGATGGAACATCCTATGAGATGAAAAGTCCCGGTTATATGCTTGACCGATCCCTTTTAGATAAGGAATTAGTGGCTTTAGCTGTTTTATCTGGGGCAAAGATTTCCATTGAAACAAAAGCGGTGGATCTTTCTACCGAGGGCCTTGTCGTGGAACAGGGGTCAAAAAAAGTTAAGATTCAAGCAAAGGTTTTCATCGGTGCGGATGGAGTTCACTCCTTCACCGCCCGTTGTGTCGGTCATCCGTCCCTGAAGACCATCGTCGCCCTCCAGTATGAAGTCGTTCTCCCAAAACCTCAGAATCATGTGGACGTTTTCTTCCACAAAGACTACGAGGGGGGATATGCCTGGTTTTTTCCAAAAGGAAAAACCGCCAATGTGGGGATAGGTGTCATTCCTTCAAAAACATCGGTGTTACCAAATTTACTGAGCGATTTCCTAAATTTTCTGCGAGAATCTAAAAAAGTGCCGAGGGTTGAAATCGTTTCGAAAACAGGGGGGTCTATTCCTTGTGCGCCTTATCAAAAAACTTTATTCAAGAATACCCTACTTGTGGGTGATGCAGCCGGACAGGCTCATCCCATCACCGGGGCAGGAATCCTAAACGCTGTCATGGCAGGCGAGATAGCGGGGAGAATTTCTGCGGAGGCCATTGAAAAAGGAGACCTTCAATATTTGGAAAATTATGAAATCGAATGCCAAGAGGCGTTTGGAAGATCCCTCTCCTATGGTTCGTTAAAGAGAGAATTTCTTGAAGAAAACTGGAGTAAAGTCGGATCTGATTTTGAAGGTTTGATTCGAAAAACTTGGGTTGGGTTCAAAGAATATTATCAGGATAGAGGAGAAGTGAATACTCAGGGCTAAAGCCCTGAGTGACAGGTAAGGTGAATTTGTAACTCAGCCCTTCAGGGCTGATGGTAAAGACATCGAAAATCATCTCGACGAAGAAAGGGAAAAAGTGAAACAAAAAGTTAGCCCCCAATATATCCAGACCAGTCTTGCTGCCTCGCTCACATTGGACTTCCAACAGGGATCCTTCCACCGGAATGCAAAGTTGAAAGGATTAAACCTGCTCCTCCACTATGAGGAAGGCTGCTTGGGGAAATGCCATTTCTGTGGTCTTTCGAAATCAAGAAAAGAAGATCGGAAGGGAAAAACGTTTATCAGGGTGAACTGGCCCCTTTATCCCTTGGAAGAAATCATTGAAAGGGCAAGGCTTAAAGATCAACTCCATCGTGTCTGTATCTCCATGGTGACCCATCCAAAGGCCTTTGAGGATACCCTTTATGTCATTCAAAGATTGAAAGAGAAAACCGATCTTTATATCAGTGTCCTCATCTCTCCAACATTGATTCACCACAAAGATTCTCTTATGGCGATGAAAAAAACGGGCGCAGGATGGGTTGGAATTGCTATTGATGCGGCCACTCCTGAACTATTCGATCAATTGAGAGGCAGTGGAGTGGGAGGCCCTCACCGATGGGATCATTATTGGAAAGTCGTAGAAATGGCGACCTCTGTTTTTGAAAAATTTCATGTAGGGATCCATCTCATTGTCGGTTTGGGCGAGACGGAGAAAGAGATGGCCGAGGCGATTCAGAAAGGGCAGGATATGGAAGCTCATACCCACCTTTTCTCCTTCTTCCCTGAAAAGGGAAGTCCCATGGAGGAATATCCCCCGCCCCCTCTCGGGCAATACCGGAGGATTCAACTTGCCCGCTGGATCATTAACGAGGGCTTAGGGTCAGCACGCCAGATGAAGTTTGATGAGAATGGAAGATTGATCGATTTTGGAATGGACATTGAACCTCTTATCCAGATGGGAGAACCCTTCATGACTTCTGGGTGCCCTGGCAGGGATGGAAAAGTCGCCTGCAACCGACCTTATGGTAACGAGCGGCCTTCGGGTCCGATCCGAAATTTCCCGTTTATCCCCGAAAAAGAAGATATTGAAGAAATTAAGAACCAATTGGAATATTGGGATATTAAAAACAGAGGGTCGGAATAATGGAACGGTGGAATGTTGGGTAGACGTCATTCTTAATGGGCTCTGAATTTAACCCATTATTCCATAACCCCAGTATTCCATTGTTCCAGATTCATTTCATCATTCCATTATTCCATTTAGGAGTGCCGTGCTAGCTCAGCTCATTCAAATCCCTTTAAAAGAACTCCAATCCGAGGCCTTCCAGATTCGAAAGGCCCATTTTGGCAACGAGCTCACCTTTTCCATTCCAAGCACTGTCTCTTACCATGACGATACTCTTTCTTTCCATAAGGATCGCTTTGCGGCGATTAGCGTCACAGGAAGCCATTGCGATCTTCGATGCGGGCATTGCCAAGGAAAGCTCCTTGAATCAATGATCCCTGCCAAGAGTCCTGAAACTTTTTTACAAGTGGCGGATCGACTTCTGTCCGGTGGCGCTCATGGAATCTTGGTGAGTGGCGGAGCCAATCAAAACGGCGAAGTTCCTCTTGAGGCATTTATTCCTTCGATCAGAGAAATTAAGGAAAAGAATCCCGAGTTCAAGGTAATAGTCCACACCGGTCTGATTCGAAGAGAGGTGGCTAAGGAGCTGAAAGAAGCTGGAGTCGATCAGATCCTGATCGATGTGATTGGCGATGATGCCACCATTCGAGAGGTTTACCATCTCAACAAACGGGTGAAAGATTATGAAAAGACGCTCTCGATGTTAAAAGAGATGGGTCACAACCTTGCACCACACATCATCATCGGGCATCACTTTGGAGAGATCAGAGGGGAATGGAAGGCATTAGAAATGGTCACCCGTGCCGGTGTTGAGACCATTGTATTGGTCATTCTGAAGCCCCTTTTTTCTGTTGGAAAAAATCATTTTCGGATTCCGAAGCCTGATGAAACATCAAGGATTTCTGCCGTTGCTCGCATCCTTAATCCTAAGATTCCTATTCGTATGGGTTGCATCCGTCCGGCCCATCCCTCAAAAGCGGAGATGGAAAAGGGATTTATTGACTCCGGGGTCAATACCATTGCCTACCCTCTCCAAGGAACGATCGAATATGCAAAAGAGCTCGGTCTTGGCACCCGCTTTATCGAGATGTGCTGTAGCTTGATTTAATTAAAGCATTGTCATTGCGGAGGCAAGGCCCGTGGCAATCGCAAAGGGTTTATTATTCCCCAACAAAAAACAAATCCAAATCAAACTTCTTCAATGGTTTAAGAAGAATAAGAGAGACCTCCCCTGGAGAAAGACGGATGACCCCTATTCCATCTGGGTTTCGGAGATCATGCTTCAGCAGACCCAGGTAACTACGGTTATTCCTTACTACAAAAATTTTCTAAAATCTTTTCCAACTATACGGCATCTCGCAAAAGCCAATCTCTCAAAAGTCCTAAAGGTATGGGAAGGACTGGGATACTATTCGAGAGCCCGGAATCTCCACGGTGCCTCTAAGATTGTCTTGAAGCATTTCCATGGAAAAATCCCTGCCACATTGAAAGACCTCCTCGGCCTACCTGGAATCGGCCGATCCACTGCAGGCGCTATCCTTTCTTTTGCCTTTCAAAAAGAAGCCTCTATCCTCGATGGAAATGCAAAACGGGTTCTTTCCAGACTCTTTGCTGTCTCAGGAAATCCCGAAAAAAGGAAGACAGAGCAACTTCTTTGGAAAATTTCAGAATCTCTGATTCCAAAAGGATATTCGAATCCCTTCAACCAGGCGCTCATGGACCTGGGTGCCATGATTTGCACACCAAAAGGACCTCTATGTCCTCGTTGTCCCCTTCATCGTTTTTGTAAAGGAAGCACCTCCGGAAAACCAGAAAGATTCCCATCAAAAACCATTAAAAGGAAGACTCCTCACATCAGGGCGGTCTGCCCCGTAATCCATAAGGATGGAAAAGTTTTGCTCAACCAGAGGCCTCCGAAAGGGCTTTTAGGAGGATTATGGGAATTTCCAAATTGGAAAATTGAAGGAAAACAAAGGTCAAGATTAAGGTTGAGGTTAAAAAATGACATAAAAAAAGAAATGGGGTTGAATGTTAAGGTGAATGAGTCGATTGGGATGTTCCGCCAAACCTATTCTCACTTCAAAATTACTCTTGATGTTTTTACCTGCGAAGCGTTTGAGTGGAATAGCAATGGGAAATGGGTTCCCATCCCTGAACTCCATCTTTTCCCAATGTCCAGAATTCATCGACGAATAGCTGAATCAATTTCAAACTGATGTATTTCTACGATCTTAATTTTGAATCTAAATATTATTTTTTCTCTCAATCCCCCTATCTCTATTTCTCCTTATCCATGTTCTTCCCATGTCAAGAGTACATCGTCGTATCACCAAGTTGATAGCTGAGGAGAAAGGAAAATGAAGAGATTGGGTGTAAATTTCTAATTACAGTTAACACCTACTTATCCGCGAGGGAAGCTAACCCACAACCTTGATCATTACGGAAAGAAAGCAAGCATGAAGAGAGCTTGCAACAAAAGAGGCAGGGCCATCTCTAACCCTGCCTCGCTTTTAATCACTTATTTATGGTTTCCGATTACCTCACTTTTTCTTTGAGCTCATTTAATTCCTCTCTCAAAGTTGAAATCGTCTTCTGCTGCTCCTGCATTGCTTTTTGCTGCTCCTGAACCACCTTGGTTAATACCGCCACGATGTCCATAGGACTTAGTCCCTTCCGATCCCTCGTTGCGATCAGATCAGGCACTTCTTCCGCAATAAACCCCACATGCTTCTCGGTCATGTCTTTCTTATAAGCAAACTTCACTGGATTAAGCTCCTTCAAAGTATCAAGAGCCTCCTCTGTGGCAAGAGCTTCGATGTGATCCTTATACTCCCTGCTCGAAGCATTGGTCCAGACCCCTCCGGTGGTCACATGAGCCCCACTGGCCATCTCCAAGGGATATAAAGGACTCTGGGTCCCAATCCCTACATAGCCATTGCCAATGATGGTGAGTCTTGGGTATCCCGCAGGGGTGGTGGTATTCGGAGCAGTAAAGAGGTCAAGCTGGGTGGCCGCATTGCCAATGGTGTTTCCACCTCCGAATGCAACAAAATTATCGGTTAACGTGGAGGCTGCTCCAAACAGATAGACCGGCAATTGAGCATTGTTATAGTGGCGCAAGACCATCCGTGAACCCTTGATCGTGTTGTCCGCTATCGTGTTCGAGAGGAGAAGAAGCCCATTATCAGGCGCTACAACCTCAAGGTCCCGTGCAGGAGTAGATGTCCCAACACCTACCTTACCATCCTGTGTCACGATAAACTTTATCTGACCCACGCCGTCCTTCACCACTAACCTGTCTTCCCCGGAAGCCAAAGTAGATACGAAAAGAACTAAAATGACGACCCAAAAGCCGACAGGCACAAAGCTCCCCACCACATCCAATCGTTTGATGCTTGCTCTTCTCTTCATCTTTGCCCTCCTTATAACTATCATTTGGGTTTTATTTGACCCTATTGCAAAATGATATTTTCAATAATCATCGTTCCATTGGTAATCGTAATGGAACCGTTAATAGTGGTATAAGATGAATTCGATGTAAAATCTGCACCCCATCCACCCTGAAGCGTAATCTCTTCGTCAAAATCCAGAATAATATTTTCATTATAAGTTTCTTGAGTGATCTTAATTATGGAGGGAACAGAGGCTATGGCAATTCCATTCTGGATTTTGGGGAAACAAGGATTGTAACCACTGCATAAACCATCCTTAGAAACATAAATAGTAAACAGATCATAGTAAATCGTAATGGTCTGAGAAGTTTGATTATGGGTCGGGCAGTTGTCATAGGCAATAACCGTGATCGGATTAGCCCCTGGATTCAATGCCACCTCCTTGCTCCAGTTCGCCGTTCCGCTTCCCGTCGCCGTATCATTGTTTGCCCGAGCCCCGTTGACCGTCACCTGTTGGAGGCCGTTGTCTCCCTGCCCCGAATCACTCGCGGTTCCGACCAGGGTAATACTCGGGGTACTGACATGCTGGCCATTGTTGTGACTCGTAATCGATAATGAAGGCCCCGTCGTATCAGGGCACGCTTGAGTAGTTTGAGAGCCCAGGGACGTCCATTCCGTCTCAAGGCCATCCCCGTTCTTGCCTTTCACCCTGAAGCTATAGGAAGTGTCACAGGCCAAGCTACAGCTATTCCAAGAGATGCCGGTAGTCCAACCGGAGTTCGTTCCTGCTGTAATATTTTCGCAGTAATACTCTGTACCGCTTCTATTGCCGTTGGCCGTCCAGTTCGCCCGGATGCAAGTCTGTGTTACGTTCGAGAAAGAAGACGCCCCAGGACCGCTGGCGAGCGTGTATTTGTAAACCGTTAATGAGTAAGAGGTCTCGTTGGGTGTGGAGGCTGAATCCCTCGCCTTTACCTGATACCCGTACTGATGGTTAGGCTGAAGCCCCGTATTCGTGTAAGAGGCTGAACTCTGCCAGCCCGCATCCGAGCCACCCGTGCCCCCTGTTGGACTGTTTACGAAATGGAAGTAATAAGATACAGGTGGGCTTCCGGCGTCCGTTGCCGTGTTCGCTACCATCGATATCGATGATGCGCTTGCCCCATAAGGAGAGGTTAACCAGGTCATGGGATTCGGCGCCGGTGGAGTTGTATCAACAACAGGGCCCAGGAACTCATAGGCTCCTATGTCCACGATGTAGGTACCATTGTTGTCGCCATCCATGACCCGTGGATTGCCTTCAACGTCCGTCGTCATGTTAGGAGGAACATCACTATTACTCCCTGCGTCAATACAGGGAGAAGTGGCCATTAGATGAAAATCTCCCGATGCCCTATTCACAAAAAGGGGATCCATGTGAATATCCGTTGCTCCTCCCGATAGAGGAGAGATATAATCAGGGCCGGGGGTGTTATAAACATTATTCTTTACAAGAGTTGGGGGAATCATGGGGGTTGTGGGGTGTCCAAAAATCCCTGAAGAATTGAAGGCAATGATGTTGTTTGCGATGACAATGCGATCCGGAATGGGCACGGGAGGAGTAGTAATAGGAGGAGGAATGGCAACGGCAATACCTCCTCCTTGTTCAATGGTTCCATATGCTGTGGCTGTATTTCCAACGATTGTGTTATTCAGAATGAAAAGACTCTCAACCGCATCGGTACGAGCAAAGGCGTAGATACCACCTCCAATCCCCCCATTGCCGGCCGTAGGATCAGAGGCTGCATTATTGATGATCAGGTTATTCAGAATCTTCCCGGTGAGATTGGGTGCCACATGGATTCCCGCTCCCATAGCTGCTGTATTTCCTTTTATAATATTTCTTTCAATATAAAAGTTGTCCCCAAGTGTTAGTGTTACAGCTCCATGAACAGCTCCCATGTAGAGAGGTTGAAAAACGTAAAAGGTATTGTTCTCGATGAGGTTATCAACGATCCTGGGTGTTGAAAGGGTAGTAAATATTGCAGGGCCAAATCTTGCCCGATTTTCAGTAATGGTGTTATCCTCAATCGTCGGTATCGAATTTCTAAAGTAGATGGCGCCGCCTTCCCCATCGAAGGTGTTCAAAAGTTCATTTTGAGTCAAGGTGTTTCCTGCGATGATGGCATGACTTAAATAACCGTAAATCCCGCCCCCCACAGCCGGTTTACTGGCATTTTCAAAAGGATCGCCCAGGGAGTTCCGATGAATGAGGTTGTTTAATATATATGGAGAGGTAACGCTGACATGAATGCCTCCGCCTGCGCCTTCATATCGGGGAGGAGAAAATGGACATGCACCACCGGTATAACTGCCTCCATTCTGAATGGTGAAGCCGTCCAATGCACTAACCAGATAGCCTGATCCTATAATTTTAACGACATTAGGAATGCCGCCGCCATCAAGAATGGTGGGATTGGCAATAATGTTCCTTTGAGCTCGACTGCTTTCATTTCCGGCAAACCCCCCATAAAGATAAACGAAGGCAGGAATACTGATTCGCTCCGCATAAGTCCCTGCAGCTACCCAGACCTCCCCGCCTGTTAAGGCAGTGGCAGCGATTCCTGCGGATACGGTTCTTTTCGCTGTTCCCCAAGTTAAGCCATCCTGGGCATCATTGCCTCCCGGCTTAACATGAATAATAGGGGTAGGCACATTCCACAGAGTGCCGTCTGATTCATCCGCACCGATATCCACGCTGACTCCAATTACCCTAAGCTGGCCGTCAATATCCGTCCATTCAGGCTCAACGTCGGACATGGATCCAGCATTACGGCATGGAGAATCCGACTGTAAATGAAATTCCCCAATTTTATAATTGGCCATCTTGGGATCTGCGGAGATATTTCCATTTAGACCTGTCTGCTCAGCGATCCCTTTATAGTCCGACTTCTCTCCCTGAAGCACATTGCCATACACACAGTTGTAACGAATGACAGGATAGGATGGGGTTAATGAAGATTGTTCAAGACCCCAGGTGTTAAAGGCCACCAGGTTATTACTGACAACCGGAAAGCTGTTGGCCCAGAAAATCCCAGCCCCGTGGTTGGCAAATAATGTGTTATTCATGACCTTGGGAGGTGGGTAAAGGCCCGGATCCAAAGGAGGTGGAGAGTCAATGATGCAGATGCCACCCCCTAAATATCCTCCATTTGCCGCAATGACGTTATTGATAATGGTAGGAGCGCTTACTGCATACGAAACGGGCTGGCCAACCACATCATTAGTTGTGGCAAAGATCCCCCCTCCACCTATACCAAACACAGTTGTCTGCTTCGCATAGTTGGCAAAGATGAGGTTGTTGGAAATGATTGGGGAGGAATGCCCCCAGGAACCAATGCCTCCTCCGTTGTCTGCGGCCTCATTGCGGGCAATAATGTTATAGGCAATGGTCGGAGAAGAACTGGGGAGATGGACAATATTATTCGAACCCCAGACAGAAATGCCTCCTCCATCAACAGCCTTATTGTTCACAATCATATTATGGGTAATCACGGAGTGTGCTCTTGGTTGTGTAATTTTGTATTCCGAAATACTAATGCCCGGCCCATTGTTAGATTTAATGACATTGTTGGTGATGACAGGGCCTGAAGCTATGATGGCTATTCCGGACCCGTTTCCATTCATGATATGAAACCCATCCATGCGTGTTTCAGGTCCGGCCATCGCTCGAATGCTCACAACAACGCCGGCGTTGTTCCCGTCCAAGATTGAAATATTGAGGTTCCAATCTCGCTGGGTACGCACTGTCTCCGTTCCAGCAAACCCACCATAAAGGGCCACATTCACGGCTACGTCAGTTCCTCCTACATTGACTACCTTGTTCTGGATGTTTTCCTGGTATGTGCCTGCAGCGACCCAGATTTCATCCCCTTCGCTGGCTGCATTAATCGCGGCGGTGACAGTCCTCTTAGCCAAAGACCAACTTGCTCCGGAATTCGTATCGTTGCCGTCAGGTTTTACTCGGAGGATCGCAGAGTGAGCGACCGCTTGAAATAAAAACAAACCCATTACAATGAGGGTTAAAGACAGAGCGATTTTAGAAATGGAATGTCGTTGCATGACGAATTCTCCCTTCTACGGGGTCAATTTCAAATATCCTCTACCATTCCTGAGATCTCAATAATTGGCAGATGCTTTGAGTGAATTCTGTGGACATACTACTATTTTAAAGTTTGTTCTTTTAACTTTTCCCATTTTTCTGGTGCCAGGTGACCTTTCTGTCTTTTGGTTGGAATATACACGATTTTTAAAACATAGGGAAGCAAAACATTAGGCGAAGGGAAAGGGGTACAATCGGAAAAAGGGAAACATTTGAAAAATTCACCTCCTACTCATCAGGTGCAGCATGTGAAATCTACCGAAGATTTACAATTGAAATTATCTCAGGCCGTCTTCTCTTTTAGCCTCTTCTTTTTTCAAACCACCAATTCTTGCATGAGGTCTGCCTGAATCCGTGACCACGATGGCAACGAGGATTTCATCGGACCGGGGGGCATCGGGAACTCGGACAGTCATGGCATCGAAATGAGTACGGACAAAGGCAGCGTCTTTATAATGAAGGGGTACATCAATCTCAGTCCCCGGACCACCCATTTTCTTGGCGGAAGGAATAATCGCCTTTCCTCCACCAACTGCTTCTCTTAAAGGCGTTCCCAATTTGGGATGCAAGATGGCTGCGGCGTGTTCCAGTTCACCATCTCCCCCCACAATCGCTGCCTTCCCATAACTCTCTGCATCCTTAGGAGGAATTTTCAATACCTCAACAGCCCTTTTCCCAAGGATTCCCCCCAACTCTTCACCGATATCGATGAGTTCATCCAATTTTTCTACATACTTCCCTGCAAAAGGATTCTTAATCACTGCGATGGCTGCCGCCTTTCGAGTTGGCGGATCAACTTTTTTCCCTCCTTCGACTGCTGTCTCCTCTACAATGGTGACATATTTTCTGACTTCCATATTTCACCTCCCACCCCTCACCCCTGCCTACCGGCTGGCAGGCTATCCCTCTTCCTCAAGGGGAGAGGGAAACGTGAGGCGGATTTCTTTTTATAATTTAGTTAACCAAGAACTCAAAATATTTGTCCAAACCACTCTCCCTTTTAAAGCAATTAAAGCTCCATGAATCAACCCTTTCTGATAGAGCATGCTTGCTTTTGATAAACCGTTATTCAATGCCTGTTCAATCTTTTCTTGAGTTAATTCTCTAACTTTAATGGTGATCCATTCTCCAGCAATGTCTGTATCGGGATAAATTCTTTCAGCAGGGGTTCTGTTAATATTCGGATCATCAATGTTGGTGAAATTTCCTACAACCGTCGCCGCGGCGTCAGCCAGTGAAGCCTTCTCCGCAAGCACGGTTGCGGCTGAGGCAATCCCTTTGGTGAAACTCCTTCCTCCCAGTCCACTCGTAGCTACTCCACCTATCCCCATGGTGGAATCAATTGAAAGGAGATAAATAGGTTGCTTTGCATCGATCTCTGTTTTTACTCCTACTTTTGCCACCTCCTTTTCTCTCAATCGGATGGCAACATCTCCTCCATTATCCACAATGATTTTTGTTCCCCCTTGACTGAACATAAAATCAGCCACCACATCAGAGGCCGTTCCGGCAACGGCAGATAGAGGAGTTAAATCCGGTTCTTCCATTTTCTTTGTGGCTTCAATCATCCTTCGAACTACATCAGGGAACTCCTCCTCGATTTCCAACTCCTGTGATTTCCTTTTTATTATCGGAAGACACTTTGCTAAATCCTCAAGAACCCCCATAGCGAAACGAGCCCCTTCTTCTGCCAATGTAACAAGAGGTTTTCCATTTTCTGAGGCATTGATGAACATATGCATGGGACCATAATCCACAAGGACAATCCCATTGTGTAAAACTTGAATAGGATCATGGGTATATATTTTTTCGGCCAATTGCATAATCATATCAGCCAAACCACATTAGCTGTGGAAATACACTTTTTAAAATCCCTCCCCACCTCCCTTTGCTAAAGGGAGGAGAAAATTCACCCTCTTTAATAAAGGGGGGACAAGTGGTGATTATGTTTGAATATTGGTCATTGAAATTTATTTGGGTATTGATGCTTGGGGTTTGGTGCTTCTTCCTATCTCCTTCAATACTTGCTTCAGCTTCCGTATCTTCTCTTGATGGCCGCCCATTTCCAAATATTCTTTCAATCTCATTGTATATTCGAGGGGAACAACGGTGGCTGGAGTGGGAACATAGGTAAAAGCCCTGACCATAACCTTTTCAACGTCCACCAAGAAAGTGATTCCTCCCCCCGGAAGGATGTAGGTCGGTGCTCCGCCTACAGTCAATTTCGCCCGATTTTGATGAATGGCTTGGTTGAGTTTAACAGGAACCTTGGTGACCCCTGCTCTTGCGCTTCCGCCCGAGCCACCAACAAAAACGGCTGAAACCCTTGACGCCTGACAGTTGGAAGCAATCATATCCACTGCTATTTTCGCCTTGGGAGTTAATTCAATTTGAGTAAACTTTCCATCCTTTCCCAGACGAAACATAACAGCTCTCTCTGCGGTCGTCTCGGTGATTAGAACCGTCGTCCCAGATTTAGCAATCTTCGTATCGAATCCTTCAATAATTTGAATGGGGTCTTCAATGGGTGTACCTCCCCAACCCCGGCCAGGCTCACCGAAATATCTGCCTGGGGTGGATTTTCTTGCCTTTAACTTGATCCCACTATATTTTGCCCCCAGCTCTCTTCCTGCCGCATGCTCTGTAAATTGCCCAATCAGGTGAGCATCGAGGACAATCACTTCGTCTGCTGCATCTAAAAAATACCTTCCGAAAAGCCCCATGGAGGCACTGCCACACCCTACCCTCATCCTCCTTCCCGTCTCACCATCAATGATCGGGGGTTTAGCCACCTGGAGAACCAGCTCAGCACCCTCCTCGACATTAAGATGAACCTCTTTCCTATTCGCAATGTCAACAATGAGTCTCGCCACAGCAATGCCATCCTTGCCTGTTAAAAGATTGACTCCTCCCAGGGAAAGAATTTTTGAACCATATTCCTCTGTGCAGAGATGACCCACCTTCTTTTTCCCGATCCGAATGGGCGCACCTTCGTTCCCCATATGGAGATCTGTATCGACCTTCACCTTGATACCACTGTAGCTCAACGGCGCCTCTGTGACAACGGTGACCACATCGATTCCCTTCAACCGGGATTGGACAATATACGGGGCGGGTTTGGTATCCGGATAAGTAGTTCCAGCTCCAATACCTGTAATCAACGGCCGACGAATGACCTCCTCATGATCTTCACCGACAATCTCCCTCACATCTTCATAAGGTTGAAGCGGGATATTCCGGACGAGTTCTCCATCTCGATTGACAAACCGTTGACAGGCTCCCGTATTGCCGACCTTGATCGTGCAGTTGATTGGGCACGATGGGCACTGAATGCCCCTTTCTTTCGGCCCTGGCTCAGCTCCGATGGCTTCTTTGGGACAGACCTTGGTGCAAGCCTGACAGTCGACACAGATTTCAGAAATGGATGCTTTTTTATCTTTCCTCTCTAGCGCCATAGATATGGCCCCGAGGGGACAAACCTCCATACATAAGCCACATCCAATACAGGTCTCCCAATCAACTATCATGGTTTCAGTCCTTTTATTTATTGTTTACTGGTTACGACCTTCCCATTAGGTGGTGGAGTATTTCTGCTCACTCCGATCTTCATCACCCCATCAATCAACACACCTGCAATCCCTGGGATATCACCCACTTCAATAGCAGAGAGGGCATCTTTGCCAACCGATCCCATGGGTGCATCCATAATCACCAGATCTGCTTCCTTCCCCACTTCAATGACTCCCCTATTCAATCTGTAAACTCTGGCAGTGTTGCCTGTGGCCATAGCAATGGCTTCCTCTGCTTTCACATTGCAGAGGGAGGCTAAAAAGTTAATCACCCTGAGAATGCCCAAAGGGATCACGCCCGTTCCAGAGGGAGCATCGTTACCAATAATCATTCTTGGATAAGCCTTGACCTCTTTTACAATTTTCATCACATCTACAATCATCTTTGAGTTCCCACAGTGGGCAATTTCTAAAATCAAAGAGGTTTTTCGAATCAATTTATCTGCTTCCTGAAAAGAAATCGCCGTGGGACCTCCATTAATATGGGAGACGATATCTGGACCGGCAGCAATCACATCATCAGCAGGAACGGTTGTACTCCCAGGAATAGACGTCCCCCCGGTATGCATCATTACCACCATTCCATATTTCTTTGCCCATTTGACCATGGGGGCTGCATCCTTTGGTGTTTTGATGCCTCCCAAACCAATCTCCCCCACAACCTTCACTCCTTCTTTGGCCAATTCCTCAAAATCTTTTTCCTGCAAACCAGGCTCAAGAATGAGGCTCCCACCTAATACCTTCACCCCTGCGGGTCGAGCGCTTGCAAAGGATTTTGCAGCCAGGATCGCAAGGGCTTTTGTTCCTGCTACATCCTTAGGTCTCCCCGGGAGATGAACCTCACCTGCTGAGATAAGAGTGGTTACCCCCCCGTGAAGCGAGGATTCGATAAAATCTAACATCTTTTGCCTGGGTGTAAAATCTCCAAGAACAGGGTGGCAGTGAGAATCAATGAGTCCCGGAGTGATGGTCATCCCCCCAATGTCCAAAACCTGATCTATTCCCTTCGTGTCAAGAGCCTTCTCCTTGCCCAAAGCTTGAATCAATCCTCCATCTATAATGATGGTGTCTGCATTCAAGACAGGATTAGAAATATCCCCAGAAACCAAAGCGCCAATATTCTTAATCATCAGTTTAGCCATTTAAAACCTCCCCATATCGCTATGCGCATAGCGCTAAGCGCTTAGCGTTGTTTACTTTTATGAATCGCTTCCAACACTCGTTCCAAGTTTGCTGGCAAATGGTAAATTCTCTCCCCAATGGCATCTGCAATCGCATTCAGGATCGCTGGGGCAGAGGGAATAAGGGCTGGTTCTCCAACCCCTTTCGCTCCAAAGGGACCGGTGGGTTCTTTCTCTTCAACGACAATCGGGATCACTTCCGGAACGTCCTTAGAAGTCGGGATGAGATAATTGACAAAAGAGGTTGTCTTTCCCGGAATGAATTCCTCCATCAAGGCAAAACCCGTACCCATGGCGACACCACCCATAATCTGACCCATCACATTTTTTGGATGAATGGCTTTACCCACATCATGGCTGGCAACCATCCGATTGACCCTCACCTTACCCGTTTCTAAATCCACCTCCACTTCTGCTAAATGAGTGGCAAAGGCATAAGTCGCATAAGGAGCTCCCTGCCCGGTTTCAGGATCAAGCCGGGTCGTCTCAGGATCGAAATACCCTTCTCCTCTTATCACCCTTCCACACCTTTTTGCTATCTCTTTAATTGGAATAGATGTCGTTAAGCAGGTCCTCGATTTGACCTTCCCCTCTTCATAAAAAAGGTCCTTTTCATCAATGCTTAATAGCTGACTTGCTTCTCCGATGGCAACCTCTTTCAAATTTTTAATGGCATTAAGGATGGCATTTCCGGAAATATAAGTCTGGCGACTCGCTGAGGTTGCACCTGCATCGGTGGTTATAGCTGTATCCGCCCGAATCAGACGGAAATCTTTTAAAGAAACCCCTATTGTTTCAGAAGCAATTTGAAGAAGGATTGTATCAGACCCCTGCCCGATATCTGCCACCCCTGTAAAAAGTCGAATCTCTCCATTTGGATCAACCTCTACCTGGGCAGTCGAAGGGTTGGCAATCCCTGTATTTCCCACTCCATACCACATCGAACCAATCCCAATGCCTTTTTTAATAAAGGGTCTTTTTGGATTGTTTTTAGAGAAGAACCCTCGCTCCCTCCACTCTTTTACCTTGTTTAAGGTCTCCCCTATTCCAACACTGGCCATCAACGTTTGACCCGTCGCTGTTTCAGATCCCACACGGAGGCAATTTTTAAGACGAATCTCTATTGGGTCCATGTTCAAGGCCTGGGCGAGGAGATCCATCTGTGACTCGTGGGCGAAGGCCATCTGGGGAACTCCAAAACCGCGCATCGCACCAGACCATGAATTATTGGTATAGACCATCCGGCTTCTAACCTTTACGTTGGGCACCTGGTAAGGGCCTGTGGCATGGACAGCAGATCGGATGGCTACAGTGGAACCGTAAGAAGCGTAGGCACCCGTATCTCCCAGGATGTCAACCTCCACAGCGGAAAGGGTCCCATCCCTCTTTGCGCCGCTTTTATATCGAATCTTCAAAGGATGACGTTTAGAGGTAATCTGGAAAACTTCCTCCCTCGAGTAAATAATCTTCACTGGCCTTTTCAGATGAAAAACGGCCAGGGCCAGTAAACACTGGACAGTGATGTCTAATCTTCCCCCAAACCCTCCGCCCGTAACAGACTGAATGATTCTCACCTGATCCAACGGCAAAGAGAGAACAGAAGCCACCTCTTTCTGATCGTAATGGACATTCTGGGTGGGGCAAACTACCGTAATTCTTCCTTGCTCATCCAGGTAGGAAATCCCTGCATCGGGCTCTAAATAAGCGTGATCCACCCAAGTGGTCGTATAGGTTTCTTCGACAATGACATCCGCTTCTTTAAATCCTCTCGGGCTATCTCCTTTTATCACATGAAATTCGAGAAGCAGATTTCCTTTATCATGAATCAGAGGAGCATAAGGCTGGAGGGCTTCTTCTGGTTGGAAAACGGCAGGGAGATCTTCATAGATAACTCTCAATTTCTTCGTTGCCTGTTCTGCAAACTCCTCTCCATTGGCCACCACCAATGCAACGGGATCTCCGATATA
Source organism: Syntrophaceae bacterium UBA2188 (assembly GCA_002327985.1). Classification (GTDB taxonomy): domain Bacteria; phylum Desulfobacterota; class BSN033; order BSN033; family UBA1163; genus UBA1163. Next base: position 54,057 of record DCVM01000058.1, read on the forward strand.
TCTCACCCGGTCTGAGGCTAAAATGGGCTGATCCTTGGTAATGGTTCCAACCAGATTTTTCCCGGGAATATCTTTGGCTATGAAGATTTTCTCCACACCTGGAACTCGAAGGGCTTCATCCATTTCGATTCTTACAATTTTGGCATGAGGTTTTGGACTGCGGAGGACTTTAAGGAAAAGGAGTTCCCCTGTAGGCAAATCTGCCCCATACTTCGCTTCACCCAAGGCCTTCTCTAAAACATCCACTTTGGGAACTTCAATCCCTACCTGTCTCATGCCTGTTCTTCCAGGGCCTTTCTCATCGCTCTAATAAAAAGGGCTTCCACCACTGGCTTTTTATAGGAGGTGGTGGGCCGGATTCCACTTTGGGAAATCATCTTCTCAGAAACCTTGTGTGAAGCTTTTTGAAAAGATGCTTCATCCAGTGGTTTTCCTTTTAAAAAAGTTTCTGCCTCTAACATCCTTTGAGGAGTGGGTGTCACTGATCCGACTGCGATGCGAATATCCTCTATTTTGCCTCTTTCTATCTGAAAGACAACGGCCACACTCATCCTGGCAATGGCCATGGCCTCCCTTCTGGCAAGTCGAACAAAGCTGCTTCTCATATCGGAAGGAAGTTTTAGAAATATGACTTGGGTCAGAAGTTCATAGGGTTTTAAATTCGTTTCATAGGGACCTTTAAATAGTTGATAAAGTGGAACCTGCCTTTCACCTTCCTTGGACACCACCCTTCCCATCGCATTCAATACCATGAGAGGGGGAATGGTATCTGCTGCGGGAGAAGCATTGATGATATTCCCACCAATCGTTCCAAGATTTCTGACCTGTGGAGAACCAATCTCCGAAGCTGCGTCGGATAAAACTTTTCCATATTTTTTCACCCAAGAAGACGAAGCCAGTTCAGAATGAGTAATGGCAGCGCCAATCGAAAGGACACCATTCATTTCCCCAATCTTCCGAAGTTCTTCTATTCTTGTGATGTCGATGATGACCTGAGGGCTCTGATCCCCATTGCGGAGACCGATCACCAAATCTGTTCCTCCGGCAATGATCTTTGATTTCCCCTCAGCCTGCCACAACAAATCGCAGGCCTCTTCAATGGTCTTTGGAATTTTATATTCAAAAGGAGGAATCATATGATCCTACTTAATGTTGGAGGAAAGAGGAGCACTTTGTTTGAGGTAAAAAATTTTTGCCTCTTGCCTCAAATCCTCCGAAGAAGAACGATCCTCAAACCTCTGACGCTTTTGCTATCGCTTCGATGATTTGATGATACCCTGTACACCGGCAGAGATGTCCTGAGATCGCCTCCTTGATTTCCTCTATGGTGGGATTCGAATTTTTTCCCAATAATGCCTTTGAAGACATCAATATCCCCGGGGTGCAAAAACCACACTGAATCGCTCCATGGTCGATAAACGATTTTTGTAATGGATGAAGAGACTCTTGACTTCCAAGGCTCTCTACTGTCTCGACTTTCCTCCCTTCAACTTTTGGAGCCAAGATCAGACAGGCATTGACAGGCATTCCATCCAATAATACGGTGCAGGCCCCGCATTCACCAATTCCACAACCCTCTTTCGTGCCGGTAAGTCCAAGTTTATCTCGAAGGAGCTTTAGAAGGGTCCAGTGAGGAGGCACCTCCACCTGAATTTCTTCTCCATTTAAAATAAACTTAATCATTAAATCCACCTTGTGACGACAGTCTTCTCGTCCATAAACATCCTCATCGAGGCCATCCTCGATTTGGCTGTCCCAACAAAGGATTCCCTTCTCGATCCAAGCGGAAAGAAGGCATAGGGTTGTGCCACACCTACATTGACACCCACATTACCTACATTGACCTCCCTAATGAATTTACGGGCAATCCTGCCATCTCTTGTCATAATACATGCTGTATGACCGAGATTAGTTTTTGTATTAATCCACTCGATAACCTGGTCAAGACGTTCACCTCTGATCAAAGCGGCGACTGGGCCGAAAGCCTCCTCTTTCGCCATAGGCATATCCACATTTACCTCTCCAAGGATCGTGGGACCGAGAAAATAACCCTTTGGGTAATCCTTTACCTTAACGCCCCTTCCATCAAGAACCATCTTGGCTCCTTCAGACAAGGATTTCTCGATCCATCCAACTACCTTCTCCTTTCCTGCCTGGGTTGTCATGGGCCCTAACTCGATCTCCGTATCCAGTCCATAACCCAGCTTCATTTTCGCGGCAGCTTCTTTAAACTTTACTTTAACCTCATCATAGATATCACCCATGACAACAATGTTATCGACTCCCAAACAGCGCTGCCCTGACATCCCAAAACAGCCTCTGAGCAGCCATTGAATTCCAGAATTGAGATCAGCATCGGGCATGATCACAACGTGGTTCTTACCGTTCCCATTAATGGAAGAAGTTTTCCCAAGCTTGCCACAAAGCTCGAAAAGCTCCCAGCCTGCCCGATTGGACCCTATAAAACCCACACCTTTCACTTCTGGTTGGGATAATATCTCTTTATTGATCGTCCTTCCTCCATGGATCAAATTTAAAACACCAGGTGGAAAACCTGCTTCTTGAGCTACTTTGCAGATGGCCTCTGCCGCAACCGGGCACTGCCTACTGGGACTGACCACCATGGTACACCCAGCCGCAAGACCGTATGGAACAAAAGATGACCAAGCATGCATTGGAATATTGCCTGGCGTAATGATCAGGAAAGCACCCAGAGGTTCCCAGATGAGGTACTGATCGATGCCGTCTGCGACTTGATCCATGTGTTCATTCCTTTGGGTCAACCCATAAACAGCAGAACAAGCAGACTCGATATTCTCAATGACCCTTCTCACCGATCCTCTTGCCTCTTCGATCGTCCGACCATGATCCTGAACAAGGATTCGTGAAAGTTCTTCAAAATGTTCTTCAAATTTTCCCCTCATATCGAAAAGAAGGCGGGCCCGATCTCGAAGAGGCACATTTTTCCATCCCTCAAATGCCCTTTGAGCTGCCACCACTGCAGCTCGCGCTTCTTCTCTTGTAGCTTCTGGGAATTCCGAAATCACTTCCCCTGTGGCTGGGTTAGGATTTTGATGGAGAATAATGGATTTCGCCTCCACCCATTTCCCATCGATAAAAAATCTTTGCTTTCCATAATGATTCTTAACTTCCGGTAGCATGGCCATATGTTACCTCTCCTTTTGATTGAATATTTTCTTCCCTCTTCCTTTCCTCCTCCTCTTGAGTGATAAGGTGGGGATGATGGCAAATATTAAAGCTACCTCCCCATCATTGAAGGTAAAAAGAGAGCAATTTTTGGGAATATAGTTATAAAAATGACAACCATAATCATGGAGATCAAAAAAGGCATCGCCCCCCTGAAAATGGTTTGCATGGGAACATCTTTCACGACCCCGGCAAGAGTATAGACATTGAGCCCAACAGGCGGTGTAATCAGTCCTGCCTCCATCATGATCACGCAGATGACGCCAAACCAGATTGGGTCAAAGCCTAAGGCTTTAATCACAGGAAAGATGACAGGCATGGTCAGAACCATCATGGAAATCGCATCCAAGAAACAGCCGAGCATCATGTAAATCAGGATAATGATAGCAAGAATGATATATCGCGAGATGTGAAGCCCGGCCATCCAGCTCGAAACCGCCATGGGAATGGTAGAAAGGGCAAGAAAATAACTGAAAACATTTGCTCCCGCCACGAGAAAGAGAACCAATACTGAAATCCGGACCGCTTCAAGAAGGGAAACAGAAAGACTATGCAAACTCAATTTCTTCTTCAGGAGAACAATGACAAAAAGGGCGGTCGCACCGATCGCACCAGCCTCTGTCGGATTGATGACCCCCCCATAGATTCCCCCCATGACAATGAAAAAAACCAGCAGTGTTTCCCATATGCCCGAAAAGGCCTTTAGTTTCTCCTTAAAACTCACCTCTCCAGGAGTGGCTGGAGCTAAACTCGGGTTCAATTTCACCTGACAGACAATAATGGTGACAAAGGCCAGGGAAAGGAGGATTCCCGGAAAAATCCCCGAGATTAAAAGTTTTCCAATCGATTGCTCGGTAAGCATGCCATAGACCACAAAACCAAGAGAGGGTGGAATGAGAAAACTTAGCGTCCCGCCTGCTGCCACCGTGCCAACAGCTAATCTTGGAGCATAATTGAACCGTCTCATCTCAGGAATGGCAATCGTCCCCATCGCTGCTGAGGCTGCAACCGAGGAGCCGCTCAAAGCGGCAAAAAAAGCACAGGCTGAAATCGTGGCAATCCCTAATCCCCCGGGCAATTTCCTGAACCATTTATCAAAGGATCGATAGAGCTCCCTTGTAATCCCGGCGTTTCCTGCAAATCCTCCCATCAGGATGAAGAGAGGAATGATCGTATAGGGATAATAAGAGGCGGTCTCATAAACGGTTTTGGCGATAACAGGCAATGCAGCATTGAGGGAGGTCAAATAACTAATGCCCAGAAATCCTACCAACATCATGACAAAGGCAATGGGCATCCCAAGAAACAATAAGATGACAAGCAGTACACTCCCCAATATTCCTACCGTAATGGGATTCACCCTTCCCTCCTCTTGAGTTTTCCTATTGAATTAACAAGGTCTGTCAGAAGTTCCAGCCATAGAAGGAAGCCTCCCACGGCAACGAGGATCCGGAATGGATATTGGGGAATTCTCAGCATGTCCGAGACAGTACGTTCTCGGATGCCTTCTAACCAACCGTACCATATGACGATGGCAATGATGAACAAACTAAGTATCGTTGTGATGATCTCGCAGACAACTCGAACACGGGGAGATAACCGGGAGGTAAGAAAATCAACCCCGACGTGCCCCTTCACCTGCTGGGTGTAAGCGGCACCCAACAGGATGAAGGTGGCTAAGATATATTCGGATATTTCAAAGGTCCCCGGGATTGTTTTAGAAAGAAATTTTCTACCTATGATATCGCCAGTGGTGAGCAACATCAATGGAATGATAAAAAACATCCCTATGACACAGACATAAAAATTGATGCGGTGAATCATCTTTTGAGTTTTAGCCCACCACATGTCCTGCCACTCCTAAAAATTCGATCGTTACTTCCATTCAGGTGGGAAGGCTGCCACCTTTACACCTCGTTTTTCACATTCCTCATTGTACATACGGACCACTTCTTTAGCCTTCAGACCCTTCCCTTCAAGATCTGATACCCACTTTCTTGTTACATCTCTGAAGCGGTCATACCATCGTTCCGCCTCCTTTGATGGAAGATTATAGAGTTCCACTTTCTTGTCAGTAATTTCATTCAACATCGTTTTATAAACTTCTCTGGTCAATCCTCCTGTTGTGTGGAAGGGATTGTGGCATACATCCTCGACGACGGGCTTAAGGTCATCAGGTGTCTTTTTCCAGCTTTCCTGATTCATAATGACACCTTCAGAAACGCAACCAAAGGTTGTGACGACTGCATGCTTTGTCACCTCATAGAGTTTGAAAGAAAGGATCAAGGGGGGACAGGTTACGATTCCATCAATTGTTCCTGTTTCCATTGCCATATAGACGTCCCCGAGAGGCATGAAGATTGGCTCTGCTCCAAGTGACTTAATATAATGGGTTTGATGACCCCCAGGGCTCCTTATCTTGAGGCCCTTCACATCCTCGAGGGTTCTCACGGGTTTTTTGGTCCACATGAAAGCCTGGATGCATCCATTCAACTCCACCATTTTTACTCCAGGAAATTCCTGGTTAAGAACACGTTTATACATGGCATTTCCTATATCTGTCGCAATATCCTTCCCATCAACCCATGCAGCCAAAGAAAGAACATCGGTCAATGGAAAGCGGCCTGGCGTCCAGGTGGCGGTAAAGTAACCCATATCCGAAAGGCCTTTCGCGACGATATCAAAATGTTCTGGCCCCTTCCCGAGGGCACCTCCTGCGTACATCGTCGATGTAATTCTCCCCTTGCTCTTCTTCTTCAGCTCTTCAAGCATCGGCTCCCAGACGGTCTTGACCTCCCGGCTAACCGGAACATGCCAGGTGCTAAACCTTAAATTAGTAGCTTGACCATAAGCCAAATGAGAATGGCCTAATCCCGTTCCTACTGCGATACCCCCCACCACTGAACTTTTTATAAAATCCCTTCTTGTGATTTTTCTAGACATTTTACACCTCCTGCCTGAATGATCTCTTGATGAGTTTTAAAAAAAATTCACCTCCTCTCTCTAAAGATATCTTTTTTCTACATGCTTGATTTAGCATTAAATTTGTACCTTTTAGTCTTTATTTAATCAAAAGGTCGGTGGACTCACCACCCATATGACGACCGCCTTTTTTTTACTTGGGTTTGACCAGCTATGAGGTTCCTGGGATGAAAAATAGAAACTTTCGTTTTTCTTCAGTCGATACGCCTTCCCATTTAGGTTGATTTCCAGATTTCCCTTCAAAACAATTCCACATTCTTCTCCGATATGGGAGTAAAATCCTTTCGACCCACCTCCGGGTTCGATGGTTGTATAAAAAGGTTGCATTCTTTTATTTTGAATATTTCGAACAAGCATCTGTATTTTAGCTTCCCCTCGTTTAAACCTTATCTTTACCCTTTCCGCCTCTTTGCAGACCACATCGTTCTCTTTTGTTTCTGGCTCAAGGAAGAAATCAACCACTTTTACCTGAAGGGCAGAAGCAATTTTTTTCAGGATCATGATAGAAGGGTTTGCACGACCCCTTTCGAGCTGGGAAAGGTAGGCATCTGTGCAGCCAGCTTTGTTAGCCAGTTGTTTGAGGGTCATTCGGTTCGCCAAGCGGAAGACCTTGAGTTTTTCGGCAATCTCTTTCATCAAAGCAACATTAAATATAATTACATCTAATTAACAAATATTTAATATCTAAAAATTTGTCAAGCAGAAAAATAGTCCTTGTTTTTGTCATTCTGGACTTGATTCAGAATCCCTATAAAGAGACCCTGATTAGAGGTCAGCCAATTACACATTCCCCCCTTCGCAAGAATGACCTTTAGGGGTCAGTGTGTAATCTATCTTAATGTTGGAAAGGGCGCGGAAGATATTTCCTTTGACCCGACGGTCCTTCTTATTTAAAGACCCAATGATATCCTTGATCACTTTCCTTTTTGTCTTTCCGGAACTCGGGCAACCGCTTGGACCGAAAGGCAAATCCATCTCTCGGGCGAATCTCTCAACTTTTTTCTCCTCCAATAAGGCAAAGGGACGAATCAAAGTAATCTTCCCCTTAAAGAGGGTTTGAAGGGGGACCATCGTGCTGATTTCAGCACTATAAAAAATATTAAGAAGAAGAGTTTCAATGATATCATCCTGGTGATGGCCAAGAGCAATCTTGTTACATTTGAAACGTTGCACAAGATGAAACAGATGTTTTCTTCTCTCCCATGAGCAGAGGAAACAGGGGTTTTCTCTATTCTCAGGGCTGTTTGCTCTTCTCCCAATATCGGTGAACTCAATGTGATAAGCAAGCCCTTTATTTTCAAAATAATTCTTCAGGATCTCGGCTCGGCCGGAACCAAAACCGAGGTCAATGTAGACCGGGAAAAGTTCATAACGGATGGGAACCCGTTTGCTCCGTTCATGGAGGAGATGGAACAATGAAAGGCTATCTTTCCCTCCAGAGACTCCCACCATAATCCGGTCTCCCTCCTGGATCAAACCATAACGGTGGATCGCCTTTCCCATCAAGCTTCGAATCTCTTTCTGCCAGTATGCCATTGTCATGTTCGAGGATCGCTCCGCTTGAGGTGCGTTTCACTTGAGGACCGCTGCGCTCGAGGGCCTTAATACACGAGATCTTTGGCCTCTTCCCTCAAGTCAGAAGGACGATCCTCAAGGCCTCAGGGCCGCTCCTTAAACGAAGTGGTCCCATCCTCTTATGCCTTTTAATGGACATATATCACATCTCGGTATCTTTTGACACACAGTCTTCCCTAAATAAACGAAAAGGGCATGGTATTCATTGAATAACTTTTCATTGCTTGGAAGATGATCCATAAAAAGTTTCTGGACGTCCTCATAGGAAGTTTTCTCTGAAATCACACCGTGACGCGAAAGGATTCTCTTCGTATAGGCATCGATAACAAAGATGGGTTTCCTCAGGCCATAAAGGAGAATGCTATCTGCAGTTTCAGGCCCAATTCCATTAACCCTGAGAAGTTTTTCCCTTAATGCTACAGTGTTCTCCTTCCCCATCACCTTTATATTCCCGTCATATTCTTCAAACAAGAAATCGACAAAAGACTTCAAACGATCCGTTTTGATTCGATAGTAGCCTGACGATTTAATGAGTGGGGCCAACTGTGGTTTCTTAAGATGATGAATCCCTTCCGGATTTAAAACCCCCTTCCCTTTCAGCTTCTGAATCGCCTTCTCAACATTTCTCCAGGAGGTATTCTGGGTAAGAATGGCCCCTACCATGACCTCAAAAGGGGTTTCTGCAGGCCACCAGTGTCGAGGGCCATAGGCCTGGTAAAGGATTCGGTAAATGTTCATTAAGAGCCGTTGCATGAAATTTCACCTGTAGCGCACGGTTCTGGAAAAATGGAATGCTGGAATAATGACACAAAAAAGACTATTCCTAACTTCCTTGCCCAATATTCCAATATTCCAGTATTCCAACATTCCATTACTCATCTTATTTCAGCCTCTTTTGAAATCTCAGGGAACTTAATAAGATCGTGAACCCACCCAGAATAACTAATGCCAGCATCTCAGGCCAGAGGATATCCAATCCATTCCCCTTTAAAAAGACACCTCGGATAATGATTAAAAAGTACCGTAATGGGTTTACATACGTAATGGTTTGAAGCCATTCTGGCATATTTTCTAAGGGGAAAGCAAAACCTGAGAGGATAAAGGCTGGCATCATAAAAAAGAATGTTGAAATCTGGGCTTGCTGCTGTGTGGAAGAGATAGTGGAGATGAAGAGACCTATTCCTACGGAACTCATTAAGAAGAAGACATTCCCTAAAAGAAGGATAAGAGGGTTTCCTCGAAAAGGAACTTCAAACCAAAATACTCCGATCAGGGCGATCATCATGGCATCTGCAAGCCCAATCATCGCAAAAGGAAAGGTCTTCCCCAACATCAACTCCCACGACCGGATAGGGCTCACCATGATCTGTTCAAGAGTACCCATCTCCCTCTCCCTGACAATGGCCTGTGCCGTAAGAATAATAGGAAGGAGAAAAGCAATGGAGGCGATGACCCCTGGAACATAAAAAAGTCGACTCTCGACGTTGGGGTTAAACCAGATCCGATGCTCGAGTTCCACTCCGGCCTCCTCGAAACCGACGATCCCTTCCCGATTCAACCTTTTGATCATCATCATGGTTGAATACTCTGAAAGAATCCGACCGATGTAGCCCAGGGCAATCATGGCCGTATTCGATTCAGTTCCATCGAGGATGATCTGCACAATCCCTGTATCTCCCTTCTTCAATTTTCTTGAAAAATCGCTTGGGATTTCGATACAGAGAGTGACAGCTCCCCTACGAATAAGGGTCTCAATCTCTGCTGGGGTCTTCGGATAAGAAACTATATCAAAATATTTAGAACTCCCGAACCGACTGGTCAATTCTCTTGATTCCACACTCTGATCCAGGTCCCGTAAAGCAGTCTGAATGTGTTTTACATCCAGATTGGCCGCATATCCAAAGACGATCAATTGAAAAATAGGCGGGAAGATAAGAATCATCCTCAACCGCTTATCTCTCAGGACCTGAATCATCTCTTTGACAAATAGGTATCGAACACGGTGAAACATAAATACCTTCTTGGAATATTGGGATGCTGGAAAATTGGAATATTGGGCAAGAAAGTTAGAATTAGCTTGTTTGTGTCTTTATTCCAACATTCCATTATTCCATTGTTCCAGCTTTTTTCATGATTCCATCATTCCATAATTCCATCATTCTTTATATTCTTATCTCAATTCTTTTTTAAAACTCTTGGTCGCTACCCAAAGTCCTGCCACAGCCATCCCGATCAGGATTAACGTTTCGGTCCAGAGAAAAGAGAAATCTGCTCCTTTTAGAAATATTTCCTTGAGTATGGTGACATAATATCTGGGTGCAATCCCATAGGTGATGAGCTGAAGCCAAAATGGCATATTCGCGATGACGAAAGTGAACCCTGATAACAAGAAGGTCGGAAGGAAACCGATGACCATGGCCATCTGATTGGCCAGAATTTGAGTCTTTGCTACAGTAGAGATGGTCATGCCCAGTGCCAGGGCAACAAAGATATAGATGCAGGAAAGAAGAAAAAGGAGAGCGATGCTCCCCCTCAGGGGCACCTCAAAGACCCATTTCCCCATCCATATCGCCAATGCTAAATCGATAAGACACAAGAAAAAATATGGAAACAATTTCCCGATAATCAATTCCTCTTTTCGGACGGGGGTGGAGATGAGAAGTTCCATTGTTCCCTGCTCCCATTCACGAACAATCACCTGTCCTGTGAGGAGCACTCCGATGATGGACATGATCACCGCCACCAACCCCGGTATAAAATAATTCTTTGATTCCAGTTCTTCATTGAACCAGATTCTTGGCCGGCCTTCGACAGGTGCTTTGAGTCTTTGCCCACCCAATCGGTCTATCTTCAGAAAGGTTTTCTCAAGATTGTATTCCCGGACCACCCCCTGGATATACGTCAGAATGATATTGGCGGTATTGGAATCCGAGCCGTCCAGTAATATCTGAATGGTTGCCTTTTTCCCGCCCTTGATCGTTTTGGAGAAATCCCATGGAAGAATCAATCCCATCTTGGTCTCACCCCGATCAATCCATCGTTGAATCTCTTTCTCATCCTGTGCAAAAAAGAGAAGATGAAAATAGGGAGAGGCGCTGAACCGATGGATAAAGGATAAACTTTCCTGACTTTTATCGCGATCCAAAACAGCCATGGGTACCTTCTTTACATCAAGGCTGACCGCATAACCAAAGAGGAGCATGAGCAAGACGGGCATCAGGATCACCAATCCCAGACTTCTCCAGTCTCGTAGGATGTGGAACCATTCTTTTCGTGCGATGGCCCAGATGCGAGAAAAATTCATATTCTTCCTTCTTTGGCGATCAATGAAACAAAGACATCCTCCAGGGAAGGCCTGATGCGGTCCATCTGTTTCAGCATGATCCCATACTTCTGAAAAAGAAGGGTAACCTCTTTCTCTATATCCGTTTCCTCCCGACCGATCACATGAAGGGAATTCCCAAAGACAGCTGCCTCAGAGACCCAGGGTTCCTTCTTCAACAGGTCCAGGGCAGAAATGAGGGGTTCGCATATCACTTCCAGTACGCCTTGGGCAATCGTTTTCAACTTGAGTTCAGAAGGAGTTCCAAGGGCGATGATCTTACCTTGATAGATCAAAGCCAATCGGTCACAATATTCTGCTTCATCCATGTAGTGGGTCGTCACGAAAGTAGTCACCCCCTTTTCCCCCATCTGCTGGATGAGGTTCCAGAAATTTCTTCTGGAGATGGGATCGACTCCGGAAGTCGGTTCATCCAAGAAAAGAATGGATGGCTCATGGAGGATTGAACATCCCAAGGCGAGCCTCTGTTTCCATCCAACAGCCAGTGTCTGGGTCATTCGATCTCGGAACTCCTTGAGATGTATCATGTCCAAAACCAGATCCTCTCTTTTTCTTTGAAGGAAACCGGAGAGGCCATAAATCCCGCCAAAAAAATGAAGGTTTTCCGTCACGGTCAGGTCTTCGTAGAGTGAAAACTTTTGGGACATATAACCAATCACGTTCTTAATTTTTTCTGGCTCACCCATGATGTCAAACCCTGCAACCTTCCCTTCCCCAGCGGTGGGCATCAGGAGGCCGCAAAGCATACGGATGGTTGTGGATTTCCCGGACCCATTGGGTCCCAGAAATCCAAAGATCTCTCCCTTCTTGACCTGAAAACGGATATGATCCACAGTGACGAAGTCCCCGAAGGTTTTCACGAGGTCTTCCACTTCCACAGCAAAAGTTGGCATCGTCATGAGTTATGGGTTCGGAGTTAGGAGTTAAGAATTTAAAGTTAATTCATGATTCTCAATTCATAATTCACAATTATTTTTCTTTCTTTCTCACTATCGAAACAAAGGCATCTTCAAGAGAAGGTCTGACCACCGCAAGGTTAAAAATAGGCATTTGACTAGCTTTTAATACATCCCGAATCGTTCTTTCACCTTCTTGGGGATCACTGACGTGGACATGAATCTTATCGCCGGATAAGACGAAGCCCTGAAATGATTCAATCCCTTCAAGCATTCTCATGCTCTTCTGATTATTTTCTGTGCGAAGCTCCAAAATCGTCCCCTCGATTTGAGCTTTGATGGCAGCCGGAGTATCCGCAATAAATAGCTCTCCTTGGTAAATCATTCCGATGCGATTGCATCGCTCTGCCTCATCCAGATAAGAGGTTGAAAAAAGGATGGTCACTCCCTCTTTCAACAAGTCATAGAGGATAACCCAGAAATCCCTCCGCGAGAGGGGATCGACTCCAGTGGTCGGTTCATCGAGAAAAAGGATTTGAGGCGTATGGATCAAGGCGCAGATAAGCCCCAACTTCTGCTTCATGCCGCCAGAGAGATCCTGAGCCTTTCGTTTTCCGAAGGGTTTTAGACTGGCAAATTGAAGAAGCCTTTCGATCCGTTCCATTCTACTTTTCTTTGACACCTGATAGAGGTCAGCATAAAAATGGATGTTTTCAAGGACAGTGAGATCCCTATAGAGTCCGAAACGCTGAGGAAGATATCCTACCTTCCCTTTCAAAATCTCTGCCTCTCTTCGGACATTACACCCTGCGACAATTGCCTCTCCTCCATCCGGTGGCAGAATTCCGCAAAGCATCCGAAGCGTCGTCGTTTTCCCAGAGGCATCCGGACCGACCAGACCGAAGATCTCTCCCGCCCTCACTTCCAAGTTCAGGCCTTTGACAGCTGTCAATGATACAAAAGATTTAGTCAGATTGTTGGTTTGAATGGCTAACATCAGATCGTATGCACTTTAATAACAGCAAATGTAAGTAAGAAATAAATAAATCGTAGGGTGAGTTTAGGGAGTCTGTAAAGTCGAAGTCGGATTTGTTTCCCATTGCTTAAATCTCTAAGGCTCTAGCGATGAAGACGGTGCCAACACAATCTTCCCATCGGCTGGCATCCCCGGTTTCAATTCTCGGTTTGGATTTGGAATATCCACTTTAATTCGATAGACTAGTGTCACTCTCTCTTTTTCCGTCTGAATGCTTTTGGGAGTGAATTCGGCCTGAGAGGAGATAAAGGAGATTTTTCCTTTATACTCCTTTTTCGGTTGAAGGTCCGTCGTGATGATGACCTCCTGCCCCCATTTTATTTTACTCAGATCGGTCTCCGGGATGTAAGCCTTCAACCAAACATTTTCGATATCGGCTAAGGTGAGCACGGAGGTTCCAGGATTCACCACTTCACCGACTTCACTCGATTTGACTAAAACAACACCTGAAAGCGGTGAATGGAGAACGGCGTAACTGAGCTGAGTCTCCGATAGCTTCAATGACGCCCGTGCTTGCCCGACCTGCGCCTTGGCATCTTCAATGTCTTCTTTTCTTGGTCCTTGTTTCACCAAGAGATAATTTTCCGTCGCCCTCTGAAAAGATGCCTGGGCAATCTTAAACCCGGCTTCGGCGTTGTCAAGGGTATCTTTAGGAATCACCCCTCTCTCAAAAAGGGGCTTTAACCGTTCGTAATGAGCCTGCTTATTCTCCAAATCGGATTTGGCCTGATAAAGTACTGCCTCTGCCTCTCTAATTTCCTCTGGTCTCGAACCCGCCAACAATTTACTCAATTTCGCCTGCCCAGAATGTAAAGTGGCTTGGGCCAATTCAAAACGGTGGCGGAGGTCTTCGTCATCCAATTTTGCCAGAATCTTCCCGCTTTCTACCCAATCTCCTTCTTGAACCAAGAGGTGGATAATCCTTCCGGAAATCTTGAACCCCACATTCACTTCTGTGGTCTCAATATTTCCGGAAACCTTGATGAAGTCGTCCCCTTCCTTTTGATCTCGAGTGAAGAAATAATAGACAAACCCACCGATGACCCCAACGAGGATCACCATCAATAAAATCCGTTTCATCTCCCAAAGACTCCTAACCCATCAGGCAAACCATTATAGATTCTATTTCTTTCACTGTCAAAATTTTTCCCATTCCCCTTTAAGACTGAGGCACCATCGAAGGGGGTAAATAATAGGGCATCCTCTCTTCGGGAGGGAAATCCACCTGGGGCAGGGAAGAAGAAAGGATAAGAAAAACCTCTTGAATTTTCTTAAGGTTATGAGTAAGATGGTTTTAAAATGTTGAGATTTAATGACATCTTAGAAAGGCTGACCTCCTATAACCCCAATGCAGATACAGAGCTCCTGAAAAAGGCCTATGTCTTTTCTGCCAAAGTTCATTTAGGACAGGTCCGCCTCTCCGGAGAACCTTACCTCAATCATCCCTTGGAAGTCGCTGGAATTTTGACCCAACTGAAAGTCGATGTGTCCAGTGTGGCCACCGGCCTGCTTCATGATACCATTGAGGACACTCTGACCACTCCCAAAGAGATTCATGAAAACTTTGGCGAAGAAATCTCTCACCTGGTAGATGGTCTGACCAAGATCAGCCAAATTTCTCTACGATCCTCTGAAGAAAATCAGGCAGAAAATTTTCGCAAGATGATTCTGGCGATGGTGAAGGACATTCGGGTCATCTTGATTAAACTGGCTGACCGTCTACACAACATGCGAACCCTCAAGTTTCACACTTCTGAAAAACAAGTGGAGATCGCCCAGGAAACCCTTGACATCTACGCTCCCCTGGCTCACCGCCTCGGGATCGACTGGGTGAGATCGGAGTTGGAGGATCTTGCTTTCCAATACCTCCATCCTGAAATCTACGAAGACATTAAGCGGAAAATTGTAAAAAGAGAGAAGGAAAGAGAACGATATATTGATGATGTAAAGCGGATCTTGATGAAGAAACTTTACGAAAATCGAATCGTCGGGGAGGTGAATGGACGCCTTAAACAGATTTACAGTATCTACTTAAAAATGAAAGACCAGAACATCGATTTTGATCAAGTCTATGACATCACCGCCTTCCGTGTGATCGTCAGCTCCATTAAAGATTGTTACGATGTGCTGGGCATCATCCATTCCCTCTGGAAACCCATTCCAGGTAAATTCAAAGATTACATCGGCCTTCCCAAAGAGAACATGTACCAGTCCCTGCATACCGCCGTCATTGGACCCTATGGGGAACGAATTGAGATTCAGATTCGAACTCATGAAATGCATCGGATCGCCGAGGAGGGGATCGCCGCTCATTGGAAATACAAAGAAGGGAAAGTGGTGGAAGAGGCGGATGATAAACGGTTTACCTGGCTGAGGCAACTCTTGGAGTGGCAACGAGATCTCAAGGATGATCGAGAATTTATCGAAAGCGTGAAGGTGGACCTCTTTCCCCATGAGGTCTATATCTTTACCCCCAAGGGAGAGGTCAAACAGTTCCCCATCGGTTCCACACCTATCGATTTTGCATACAGCATTCATTCCGACATCGGAAACCATTGTGTGGGAGCAAAGGTGAATGGAAAGATCGTCCCGCTGAAATATGAATTTCGAAGCGGGGATACGGTGGAGATCATGACGTCTCCCAATCAGAAACCCAGCAAGGATTGGCTTAAATTTGTCAAAACCTCACGAGCTAAAACGAAAATCCGCCAATGGTTTACAGCAGAAGAAAGAGAAAAATCCATCACCCTCGGGAAAGAGATTTTGGACAAGGAACTTCGAAAATATGACCTTCAGCAGGCCAAATTAATAAAGTCAGGCGACTTGGCCAGGGTGGCAAGCGAATTTAGCTTCCAGGGGATTGAGGATCTCATCGCAGCGGTCGGTTACGGAAAGTTAACCGTCAATCAAATTATTGGGAAGATTCTTCCCCAGGAGAAGTTGGAGCAGCAAAAAGAGGAACTGAAGGAGGGGCGTTTCAAGCACTTCGTTCAAAAAATCACCCACACCCCCAAGGATGCCTTGCTGATCAAGGGAATTGATAATGTGATGGTACGCTATGCAGGGTGTTGCAATCCCGTCCCTGGAGATAAAGTGGTGGGATTCATCACCCGGGGCAGAGGGGTGACCATCCATACCATCGACTGCCAAAATGCCATGGACGATGATCCTAACCGCATGGTCCAAGTGGAATGGGATTCGACGAAAGAATATAGCTATCCGGTAAGGATCCGGGTCTTTTCAGAGGACAAGAAAGGATTGCTGGCCGAGATCAGCAATTCACTCTCTTCCCATGAAGCCAATATCAAGAATGCCAGGGTGGATACAACAGAAGATAAAAAAGCCATCAGTACTTTTGAGGTAGAGATTCGAGATTTACACCACCTCAACAAAGTGATCAAGGCTCTTGCAAAGATTAAGGGGATCCATCGAGTAGAAAGATTGAGGGCGGAGACAGAGGCTGAAACCCTGTAGTGAACGCAGATCTGCGTTCACTACATCTTATCCACACATCATCAAGCAGCTTTGGTGACAAACCCTGAGCGAAGGCATCTGGAACAAATTTTCATTCGAATGGTCCTTCCCTCTTTGAGGGTTTTCACCTTATGAAGGTTAGGGTACCAGATTCTTTGGGTCTTGTTATTGGCATGACTAACATTATGTCCAAAGACAGGCCCTTTTCCGCAAATGTCACAAACTTTTGCCATGATCGAACCTCAAAATATTTAATTGTTTAATATTAACATAATATAAAAATACTTCAATAAATATTTTTTCCCACGAAAAAATTTTTTCCCCTCTCTATTCACCTCACTTCCCTACCTCTTCTATGAGAATCCACCCCCACCTTCTCCCTATTGCAAGTAATGCCTCACCTGAACGGGGTAGGGGCGACTTCAGTCGCCCTTTAGAAAGGGAGGCTAAAGCCTCCCCTACCCATGGCCCCCCGCTTCAGTGACGCATTACTATTACAATTATTTTACAATTGACAATTATGACATGACTTGATAAATAAATGTTATCTTGGAAATAAAAGCTTATACCTTTTTAGAGGAACAGATGAGGCACAAATCGAAAAAGGGGGTGATAGATGGCCCCTGAATGGGGTTTATGACCTCTTGAGGGGGCAAAATGTTAGAGATAAATTTTCAAATTTAAATATGTAAGAATTTAAACAGTCTAATATTCAAATCAAAAAGGAGGTTGCCATGGATAAGATTAAGATCATTTGCGTGTTAGTTGTAATTGGAGTGCTCCTTTGTGTCACACCGTCAATTGCACAGGTAGCTGTTGATTGTACCTCAGTAAGCCTTCAAACTGCAATCAGCAATAATGGTGCTGGAACAACGTTCAATGTGACCGGAACTTGTAATGAGAACATAACGATTCATGAGTCGAAAGAAAGGATTACTATAAATGGGGGTGGTACAGCAGCTATCAGTGGCCCGAGTGCAACCAGTCCAGTTGTCACGATAAGGGGGCAAGGGGTTGTGGTAACGGGCTTTACCATTTCGGGAGGCCAGGATGGGATACAGTTGTTCAGAGGCGGGTCCGCGACAATATATGGGAATACAATCCAAAGCACTGGCAGAAATGGGATCACTGTAGCCGGAAATAGCTATGCCGCAATTTTTAGTAATTCGATACACGATAACCCCCAACGTGGGATATCTGTATCTGAAAATTCGGCTGCGCGCATAGGGTTTTACAGCTATTCAGATACGAGCGCTTCACCTAACAGCATTTATAACAATGGAAGCTACGGGATCGAAGTTTACCGGACTTCCAGGGCACACATTGTAGGAAATACCATCAGTAGTAATGACATAACTGGGATCTTGGTTAGCGCGGGTTCGCAAGCCGGCATTTCTTACAATACAATTAATGACAATGGAGGAAGCGGGATTTACGTAGGCTACGATTCTTCCGCTGGTCTGGGATCTCTTAGTGGGTCTACCATCTTCGATTCACCTAACACCACGACTCTCAATAACGTATATAACGGTTTGCGATGCGAGATGGGAGCAACGATTTCCGGCCGAATAGGGACCCTCAATGGTAACGAAGGAAACATCGGCAACACTGGCATAGGAATTAAGACCTCCGAGCTCGCAGACGACTATGGCATCGATATTCTGACTGCCAGCACCGGTTCAAAGGCAGGTTTAATACTGTTAGGGAATGCAACTGCCAATAATGCTGATAAAGTAGCCCGAATGGTTGTTCGCCATTATAACAACGCTGAGGAGCCATTATATCTTTTTGGTGCCTACTCAGGTCCAACAGATAACTTTGTTGCTTTTGGTGGAGGCAGTGTTCTGGGGAATGCAGCAACACAGTTAGATTTCTTCACCGCTCCAACCACTACCACTCAAGCGGGTTTGCCCAGGATTACAATAAAAGGAAATGGATATGTCGGCATCGGCAGACAGGATCCTTCCTATCCATTACACATGGCCAGTGGAGCCCATGTGACCACAGGAGGGGTGTGGACCAATGCTTCGAGCAGGGAGTATAAGGATCACATCGAAGCTCTTGCCACGGAGGAGGCCCTTGATACATTGAAGGAGCTTAATCCTGTTAAATTTGCCTATAGATTAGATCCGACTGAAAAGCATGTGGGATTTATTTCTGAGGAAGCGCCCGAACTTATCGCAACGAAAGACAGAAAAGGGTTAAGCCCGATGGATATCGTAGCGGTTTTAACAAAGGTCATTCAGGAACAGCAGAGGGTTGCCGAAGAGCAGCAGAAGACCATCTCGGTGCTTTCTGAGAAAATCGCTGAGCTTGAAAGAGGACTAAAATTGAGAGAGGGGCTCTCGCAGCCGTGAACATTTTCTCCAATCAAATCTGATCAGAGACTCCTGCTGTCCCACTTGGTTTCCAGGTGGGACAGCTGACCACAAACGTGATTGTTGTAAAGACACATATGAGTGACCCATACGACGATTTAAGAGGTTCCCGGAACTTCCAACCTTCTGGCAACGATGCTGAGTCGATGGAGGAGTTTTTCTCACGGTGCGAGGACCCTTGGCGCCTCAAAGACCTCGCTCGCCACGGCCCTCGGATTGAGATCTTCAGGGCGATGCTTCAACAACATGGTCCGAAATTTCGCCGTCTCTTGGATATCGGCTGCGCCGAAGGATTTATCACCTACCACCTGCACGACCTATCAGAGTTCACTCTTGGAATTGATGTCTCTCCCACTGCGATTCAGCGAGCCATCCGGGATTACGGTCGCACCTGCAGTTTCGAGGTTGGTGGAATCAGCGATTTTCGGCCAGATGAGCCGTTCGACGCCGTCGTGATCACTGGGGTGCTTTACTACCTGAGCGATCAACGCCAACTGATCAACGAGAATGTGTCACTCTATCTCGCGAGCGGCGGCTTGTTGCTGATTTCACACATAAAGGAATCGAGCGGCCATACCGGTTTCGTCGAATTATTTGACCCGGAGCGATTCCAACTTATTACTTCCAAGGAGTTCCCATGCGATGAGTACGACCAGTCCCTACATCTCTTCCGTAAACGTTAAGTCGGTCGGTTTTGGGAATGATCAAGCTGCTTTCAACCCTCTTAACGGCCACCTCTGGTTCTTTAGGGATTCTTTGCTGCTTTCGTGGGATGACAGTGGGATCGAGACAGTCAACTGGTTCAAACCGAATCAGCCAGGTCGAATGCTCTACTTCACTCCGGAAGGTGGCGTCCTTGTTTCAATGGAGCTCTCCGGCGAAGTCCTTCTCTCAGAGGATCAGGGAAGGAGTTTTTACCGTGTGCTGAACTTGGCGGGTGCGAATTCCTGGGTTCAAAACTGGGCAATTGAGCGGGTTGATCCTTATTTACTCCTTGGTGAGTATCATCTGGATTGGGACGAACGCGCGATTCTTTATGCTTCGCCTGATGGGGGGCACTCATGGCAAGGCGTTTTCAAGATACCAGATCGCCACATTCACTTTCTCCGTTCGGACCCCTTCTCTGACCAGTTTTTTGTTTCGTATGGTGACAGCGCCAAAGGTGTTTTTAGAATCCCGCGACAGATTCTTGCGGATGCACTGGGTGAAGTCTTCGCCGGAAGGCTCAGTTCGATACCGCCTGATCTGTTCACCCGCGTCAACCCTGGTCACGAAGGGTTGATGTCCATCGGCTTTACTCCCGAGGTCTTACTCTATGGAACCGATCTGGCAGTCGGCAATTCCATTGTTGTAGAAGCCAGAGACGGGACCACCCGTGTATTTCAGCTTGAGCCGCCGTTCGATCTGATGTCATACGAGTTCCTCTGGCTTGGCGGACTTCCTCTAGTCACGATGCGGTTGACTATCGGATTACCCGGGCGCAACCACAACAAGCCCTGTATCGCAACGCTCAACCCGGAAACGGGAGAACTCAATCGCATCAGCGAAAACGAGGCTTTCTACTTCACCTTACCTCACGCAGGGAAAGTCGTGACAGCGAGAACGGACCAAACGCTGCTGATTTCGAGCACGACAGAGTCCAAGGCTGCCGTCATGGAAGGTACTAACGCCTACGGTTAAAATCCAGCATAGCGGTTATCTACCACTCCAGGAGGTTATCCGAGGATTACAATAAAAGGGAATGGTTATGTTGGTATTGGTACCCAAACTCCCTCCTATCTATTACAGATGGCGAGTATGGATTTTCTTTTTACTTTCAAATAGTCTTTTACGAGGGGCAAGCCAACAGCTTGCCCCTCTAATTATGTAGAAGAGCCTCTGTTCGTGTTTCGGAGGATATAAGATGAAACAATTCGATGGGGCATCTTGCAAGGCTTTGATTACCATTTCCATAATATCTCTTTTGGTCATCTCACTCAAGACAAGACCCATTTTAGCACAAGAAAAAATAATAGACCGGGGGAAAATAGTTTCTATTGCTATGACAAAAGGGTTTGTCAAAGTGATCGTTCAAATAGAAGTCCCCAAAATTAGAGAACTGACGGGACATTCTACAAAATATAGGAATATAGAGCCAGGTCAGATATTTTCAAGAGATGGCATCAAAGCTGACATGGCACTTGATGCGGCAATCAGTGAGGCCTCACATGGGTTATTGTCAAGATTAAGATCCACGAACGCCTTATTCAGGGTGAACCATACTTATATAACGCTACCCATTGTAGCCCTGGACGTCTCTGAAGAGACACTCCTAACCTTGGAGATTGACCCTTCTGTAATACGAATTGTTGAAGATCGTCCGCTCCCTCTCGTTGATACCTCTATCTATAAAAAATATATTGCTGATGTGGTTCCACCGTCACTTTACGATACGGTCAACATCATTGGCGCCAACGAGGCATGGGCAACAGGATACACAGGTTCAGGTTGGTATGTGGCGGTTCTGGATACTGGAATACGATCAAGCCATGAGTTCTTTTCAGCGAAGACCATCGTAGAAGCGTGTTTCTCAGCCCTGGGAGACTGCCCGAATGGTTTAACCGAGATGCACGGTCCTGGAGCCGCCACACATTATGAAAATACTTATAGAGGATGGGATCATGGGACGCATGTCACCGGAATAGCCGCTGGAAATAAGGAAAATGCCCTCTACGGAGTGGCCAAAGATGCAGATATTATCGCGATTCAGGTCTTCTCACGTTTTACGGCTGAGGAGTGTGATGGTAGTCCCTGTATCATGAGCTATACTTCGGATCAGATCAAAGGTTTAGAATATTTATATACACTGCGCGGAATTTACAGTATAGCCTCAGCAAATATGAGTCTCGGTGGTGGACGCTACTCCAATCAAACAACCTGCGATCGGGAAAACGCTTCGACTAAGTCGGCCATTGACCATCTTCGCTCTATTGGTATTGCAACCGTTATAGCATCAGGGAATGATGGTTTCTGTGATGGATTAAATGCACCCGGCTGTATTTCTTCAGCCGTTGCCATAGGTGCCACCACCAAGTCTGATCAGCAAACACGGTTTAGCAACTGGCATGAAAGCATGTTAGATTTATTTGCCCCTGGCCAAAGTATATTTTCCTCAACCGGTGATTCTGACACGAGTTATGAATACTGGAGTGGTACTTCTATGGCCGCGCCCCATGTCGCCGGAGCGTGGGCCATACTAAAGCAGAAAAACCCAAGTGAGACAGTACCTGGAATTTTAAATTCATTGTCTACCACTGGTGTACCGGTCACAACCCTGTGTACTAAACAACTCGGCTCAAAACCCAGGATAAAGGTAGATGCCACTTTAGCCGCTTTAAGTTGTGATAACCCTCCCCTGAAGGTAGATACCCAATATTTTAATACAGTCCAGGTGGCCTACGATAGCGCTCCAGAGGGGAGTATCATTCAGGTCCAGTCAGTGGGATTTACCGAGGACCTAATTTTTGATCGAAATATTACAGCTACCTTTAAAGGGGGTTATGATTGTGACTACACAGCTAATCCTGGATACACAATAGTGAACGGATCGCTAAAAATCAGTAACGGGATGCTGATGATTGAGAATCTGGCAATAAAGTAGATTAAGAGGAGATTAAATTTGTAAGGAATATGGTTAACAATGAGACATAGATCCAGAAAATATGCTGAGGAGGAAGAAATGAAAAGAAGATTAAGCATAAGGCCATTGAACTTTATCAAGACCTTCATCCCTGCCGGCCCTTTGATGGTAATTTTAGTTATTCTCGCTCACACTCTGGCTTTCAGTGCAGACAGATTAGTGGTTCAGAACGCTTTGGGTGAAACAAAGTTCGTTGTAACACAGGAGGGTAAGGTAGGTGTGGGGACATCTATTCCCGGACAGGACCTTGACATCGTTGCCCCTGACAATGGGCTGCTTCTCCTCTCAAACACGATCACAGACAGTACGACCAAGGTCTCCCGAATTGTTTTACGTCACTATTCTAATGCTCAATTGCCTGTCTATTTTTTCGGTGCCGCCTCCACATCCACCGATAATTTTGTTGCCCTTGGTGGTGGAGCCCCCATCGGCAATGCTGCCACCCAAATTGACCTCTTTACAACAGAAAATACGACCACACCGGTTGGGACACCACGATTGACCATCATTGGCAATGGCTATGTGGGGATTGGGATTCAGGATCCTGAGTATCCCTTGGAGATGGCCAGTGGGGCCTATGTGACCACAGGTGGGGTCTGGACCAATGCTTCGAGCCGGGAGTATAAGGATAACATCGAAACCCTTGCCACAGAGGAAGCTCTTGATGCGTTAAAGGAACTTAATCCCGTGAAGTTTGGTTATAAAAAAGACGTGACTGAGAAGCACGTAGGATTTATAGCGGAAGAGGTTCCTGATCTTATCGCAACAAAAGACAGAAAAGGGTTAAGTCCGATGGACATCGTGGCGGTGCTCACCAAAGTGGTTCAGGAGCAGCAGAAAGCGATTTCAACTCTTTATGAAAAAGTATCTGAGCTTGAAAAAACGCTCAAATAAAATTCTTCAAGCTTTTAGGTGGGTGTTATTTCCTTCTTAAAATAACCTCTTGTTATCTCCACTTATAAGTTGATAGCACTTTCTTTTTTCTCAATTTCCGATTGACAAAAAATGGTATTTCTTTTAGTCTTTACACAGAAAATAATTTTCAAATCCCTCATCATCCTTTTATCTAAAGGAATGATGAGGTAAAAAGGGAGGGTAAAATGAAAAAAAAGATCATGATTTGTGCAATGGTTCTGTTTTTGTCTGCATTTTCAGGGATTGCCTTTGGAGGGACAGAGGGAACTATCAACACTTTCTATGGCACAGGGGCTGGGGGAACTACAACCGGAGATGATGACTATGACACCTTTATAGGTGCGGGTGCCGGTTACTCAAACACCACCGGTTATTACAACACCTTCCTAGGATTTGGGGCTGGCTACCTCAACACCACCGGTTATGCTAACACCTTCCTGGGGTACCGTGCCGGCTATAACACCAACGGTATCTCTAACACCTTCCTGGGGTTTGAGGCCGGCTACTCCAACACCACAGGTAACAGTAACATTTTCCTGGGGCCTTTGGCCGGCTACTCCAGCACCACCGGTTACTTCAACACCTTCCTGGGGGAGGCTGCCGGCTATTTCAACAGCACCGGTATCTCTAACACCTTCCTGGGGTATGCTGCCGGATACAACAACACCGGCTCCGGAAACGTTTTCCTTGGCAATAAAGCAGGGTATTATGAGGCAGGCTCAAACAAACTCTACATAGACTACTCACAAACCTCTACCCCCCTCATCTATGGAGAGTTTGATAATAGGATATTGACCATCCACGGGAACCTTGAGGTAATCGGCCCTGACAATGGACTGGTCTATCTGTCAAACACCACTGCTGACAACACGGACAAAGGATCCCGGATGGTCTTAAATCACTATTCAAACGCCCAATTGCCGGTTTACCTTTTCGGGGCATACTCAGGCCCAACGGATAACTTTGTTGCCTTTGGCGGAGGAGCCCTCATCGGCAATGCAGCCACCCAGCTTGACCTCTTCACCGCTCCGAATACCACCACCCCTGCGGGATACCCAAGACTCACCATCATTGGCAATGGGTATGTGGGGATTGGGACCCAGAGTCCTTTTTATCCCTTGGAGATGGCCAGTGGGGCTCATGTGACCACCGGAGGGGTCTGGACCAATGCTTCGAGCAGGGAGTATAAGGAAAACATCATAGCTCTTGCCACGGAGGAGGCCCTTGATACCTTGAAGGAGCTTAATCCAGTGAAGTTTGCTTATAAGAAAGACATGACCGAGAAGCATGTGGGGTTTATTGCGGAAGAAGTGCCTGATCTGATCGCAACGAGGGATCGGAAGGGACTAAGTCCTATGGACATCGTGGCGGTACTCACCAAGGTGGTTCAAGAACAGCAGAAGGTTATTGAGGAACAACAGAAGACCGCGCAAGAGCAGCGCAATGCCATTTCTTTGCTCAAAGAGGAGTTGAATGAACTAAAGGAGAAAGTCAGATAAACCCTGTTAGAAATTCCAGGGAAGGCGTTAAACTCAGTCGGAATGATTGAGAATGTTACCTTTTGCAGAGCAACAGGGCATTATTTCTGACAGGGTAAACAAGAAGCAACAGTGAAGTGAATGGAAGTGAGATGATGAGAGGCTAATTTGAGGCAGGATCAAACATGATCCTGCCTTTTCATTTATTAAGGGATGGGGATAACACAGTTCATCTCTCCGACGATGTCGTACTTGCAGGGAATAGAGTGGCAAGTTAAAATAGCGAGACGCGAGGAAGTGAATAAGACCCGGAGGTCCTATTCCTTGAAGAAGAAAGTTTTATTGCCTGTTATTGCTCTTGCCTTGGTTCTTCTTGTATTTTGCTATGTACACCTTATTCCAAGGATTCAAACCGTGGTGGGAAAAAGGATTTATCGGAGTTCTCAGCTTTCAGCTCATTTCCTGGAAAAAGTAATAAGAGAAAAGGGCATTAAGACAATGATTAATCTAAGGGGAGAGGATAAAGATTCGAAGTGGTACATCGAAGAAAATGAAATATGTAGAAAAAATAACGTAACACTGTATGATTGTAGGCTGCATGCCTCTGATCTCCCCAAAACTCGTATCCTCATGAAGATAATAAATATACTTCTTACGTCTGAACGACCTCTCTTGATTCATTGTGTTGCAGGGGTTGATAGGACTGGGTTCGTCAGCGCCTTAGCTCTGGCCATCGAAAAGGATCTTCCACTCTTTGAACTAAAGAAACAATTTTCGTGGAGATATGGTGTCTTTCCTTTTAATAGATTAATCGGGCCGCTTTTTTTTTCTAAATATGAACAATGGCTTGAAAAAATGCAGAGGCCCCATAGCAAAGAAAATCTAATTTATTGGATTAACCTTGAATATGTTGATAGCCAGGAAAATATCGAATTTAACATTGACCACATTAATGGGAAACATTCTAAGAAAATAATTACTTTATCTAAAAACTCAAAAACGATATGGATGGAGGGTTGGGCTTTTAACACCCGTACCAACTCACCCTTAGAAGACCTCCGGGTTATCATTGATAATCGAATTTCATTAAAAGCTGATAGGGTGAACAGGCCTGACGTTGCCACGTTCTTCGAATTAAAAAAACATGAAGATCATTTTATGGTGGGTTGGAGGGTGTCACCTGATAGAAACACCATAGGCGAAGGATGTCACAAAATATCTTTCAGAATCAATGATAACCAATCAGGGAGTTTGGATATCCCAACAGATTTAGCATTTTGTATTGAAGATTAAATTCGGAGTCGTTTCACAGGGGCGAGACATTGTCTCGCCCTTTTTGATATCCTTATCCACTTCTCAACTACCTTTATAAAAATCCATCGAATACTAAAAAATTAATTTCGAAACTTGCTCTTCACTCTGTTCCGCTGTATCAATCTCAATAAGTTTAAATGGCATTTTAACCCGTGCCATCTGTAAGGTGTCTCTAAATTTCTGATCCAAGGACCGAAGAGACTCTTCATGCTCATGAAGGTGCAGCCAGTAGTCCCTTCCGTAAGTAATCTTAGGGTGATCACCCGAAATCCTCTTATAGATTCGTTCCATGGCTATTTGGACAGGAGTATTTAGGAAGAAGTATAGATCTCGGAATGGAAGTCGAGAATAAAGCTGGGCGAATCTCAACTTGCTCTCGGTCGTCATTCTCCGGCTGATCCAGGGGTAGTAAAATTCACTATAAATGGACGAATCAATAATCATACATCGAGTGCCCATAACCAACTCCGGATGGTATTTCTTGATCATGTAGGGTTCTAACCATCCTTGGAAAAAGAAGAAAAGTAGCCTGGTCAGTCCAATCCACTGTCTTTTCTTGGTTGCATCGACCCTCTTAAAAAGACCTTCGAAAAAATTGCCTATGATCGGAAGACAGGGAATAACATTTCCTCTCCAGATGAAAAAAGAACCTCTGCCTGTCTTACAGGCAGGAATTTGGTGACTCAGGGCATCAATCACTTTAAGAGTAGTAGTGCTTTTCCCAGAATCATCGATACCAATAATAGAAATGCGAAGGGGTTTCATATCCATCTATTGAATCCTTTTATAGACAATAATCTTTTCCATCCCCTTCCCTTCAAATCGAGCGAGTTCAACAAAATCCCTTTTAATGGCTTCACCATTTTTAGGAAAGTCGATGATTTCCCTTTCCTCAATCGCCAAATAGAGAGCATTTCTTTCTACCATGGAGGCCATTATCCTATCAAAACTGTCTTTATTTAAATCAATATATTCACCGTCTCCATTGGCGTAGTAGACGACACGGGGCACTGTTGTGAAAATGGTTATCCCTTTCCCAAATTGGTTTCTCATCCACACTCCTGCCCACTTCTCGGGTAAACGGTCGTACCTTTGAGGCTTGAAGGTCTTAGGAAGAACGATCGCCGCCACGATGAAGAATAATATCCCCCATACGATTAGAGATCTGTTCCCTGTTTGGGATCGGAGAAATAAACGAAGTGTTCCGGTCTTTTCGTCAATCCAGTTGTGGATCACCAGAATGCCCTGGCCAACCCAATAGACTGAAAACAATAATAAAGGCAACACATATCTTCCGCTAAAATAGTCAGCCTGAATGGCCCCCTTCCTGACCCATACCGTTATATTCAGTAGGAATAAGAATAAAACTGCATAATGTAAGATGCAAAAGGATAAAAGAAAGCCCTCCCCTTTTCTAAAATGAGGAGAAGACCTTTTCACCAAACCAACGACCGCCAAAAAAATGTACAGAGGGTGAACGATAAAGAAGATTTCAAGGTTCAATCTCCTGAAGCTGAACAGGAGCTTATCGATGAATGGAGTTTCGCCTCCGGTTATTCCCAAACCCAAAAACCAGGCCATTGTCTTTGCTCTGCTCAAAGTCCATACGCCAGTCGTTTCCCTCAAATAAATGAGATAAGGGAGAAAAAAGAGGAGAGAGGATAAGACCATCAGGAGGATGATCGTCCATTTATTTTTGGCTCCATTGACCTGTCTCATAAAAAGAACATAAAAGAAAACAACTAAAACCACTTCAATGCCATCAGGTCTGGCCAGATAAGCGATCGCAGAGTAAAGGGGGATGAAAAAAAACGGAAATTTTCTTCCCTTCTCAATCGTCTCCCAGGCAAACCAGAGGCCTGCCACCAGAAAGAAGAGGTAAGTCGATTCCTTAAGGACGTCCGCTGAAAACCTTCGAATATAAGGATGGACAAGCAAAAGAAGAGTGGAAAGGAAGGCAATTCTTTGATCAAATATTTGCCTGCCCAGAAAATAGGCAGGGAAGATCAGTAAGATACCGAAAAGAGTGGATACCCATTTCCCGGCTAATTCAAAATCAGATGCCCATTGGAAAATAAAGGCAATCAAAAAGGGATACAGAGGTTGCTGGTTATGGCTGAACCCCTTCTTGAAAAGGCCTGAGGCAAAATCTTTGGCAATGGGGATATATTGAAACGCCCCATCCAGGGAAATGACATAAGTTCGAAAGAAAAGATAGAGGCTTAGAATGATGGAAAACAAGAGAAGCAGGGCAAGATTTATTTTTTCGTTTCTCATTCAGTCACGGGACCCTACTGCCTGCCCTGTACCAGCACGGTTCAGGGCTGTCACCAGACAAATACATGATCAAATCTTATAAGGAAACTGGATGATCGAGCCTCCTCTTTCGAGCTTCGTGCTTCGATACCAGCATCGTCACCCATAACCGTTCATAAAAAATTAATAGGCTGATTTACTGAAGAGTCCTCTCCAGAGGGTCATCGAAAGAATCCTCAGATCAAAACCAATCGACCAATTCTGAATGTAATAAAGATCATGCTCGATCCTTTTTTCCAGAGAGGTATTTCCCCTCCACCCATTCACTTGAGCCCAACCGGTCATTCCGGCTTTGATCTTGTGCCGAAGCATATAGAGAGGAATTTTATTTCTAAATTCTTGAACAAAATTGGGTCTCTCTGGCCGGGGGCCAACCAGACTCATCTCTCCCTTGAGCACGTTGAACAACTGAGGAAGTTCATCCAGACTGGTTTCTCGCAAGAAGACACCGCTTTTTGTCCTTCTGGGATCGTTTTCCTTAGCCCAAACGGGCCCGGTTTCACTTTCAGCCCCCACACGCATGGTTCTGAATTTCAACATCCGAAAAAGATGGCCATC
The DNA here is from genome assembly GCA_002327985.1 of Syntrophaceae bacterium UBA2188. Classification (GTDB taxonomy): domain Bacteria; phylum Desulfobacterota; class BSN033; order BSN033; family UBA1163; genus UBA1163. Next base: position 83,208 of record DCVM01000058.1, read on the forward strand.
AAATCCTAAACGCTCCTGTTTGTATAAGACCGGACCTTTGGAGGTCAATTTGATTATAAGGCCGATGATCAGCATGATAGGAGATAGGATTACCAATATCAGACTTCCTATGAAGAGATCGAATGTCCTCTTAAACACACGATCCCAACCATAGAGAGGCGAAGTTTGAAGGCTGATGATTGGAAGATCACCCAATTCGTCCATACCCCCTCTCAAGCTCAGGAATTCATAAGATCCTGGCACCACCTTAATCTCTGGTAAACGTCCCCAGAGTTTTTTATACAGGCTTTCAAAACAGTCATATTCATTGATAGAAAGGGCAATAAAGAAAATATCAACCTCCATCTGACTTAGGAATTGATCAAGGTCTTCATATAATCCCAGCACTGGAATATTTTTAATCTTTTTTCCAACCTCCTCGACGTTATGTGTCAAAAATCCGATTACCTCTATTCCTAATTCCGGATAGAGTTCAAATTTTTCCAATACCTTTTGACCCAGTGAACCTGTTCCAGCAATGAGGACAAACCGCCGGTTATATCCTCGGCTACGAAAAACCTTAAGCGTCTTTCGAGCAAAATATCTCACTAAAAGAACTCCCAAAAAACTGATCACCCAAAAATAAAAGAATGCCAATCGGGAAAACTCAAACCTTCCAAAAAGGTAGATCACTGCGATCAAGAGAAAAAGGGTCAACGTGAGACTTTTCAAAACATCTAAATATTCTTTTAAAAAATGCTCGATTCTCCGGGGACGATATAATTTGGACCTTTCCGAAACCAAACCCCATATCAGCCAAAGAGGTAATAAAAATCCAATGTAAGTCAGAAAAGGAGGAGTTCCCAATGTTGGAGGGATGATCAGGTCTGTGTAAAATCTCAAAAAGTAAGAGAGGATCCAGGCCAGGGCAAGAATGAACAAGTCTGAAATAATGAACAGAGATTTAAAGAATCGGGCATGCCTTTTTAGCATCTCAAATCACCTCGATCCAGAAGAGGAGGTGCCATATTCCCAAAAGTTTTTATTGAAACTTAACTTTTTTTTAATAGCTAAGGGTAAGCTTTCTTCCAAGAGCCCTGTCCTATATCCAAGAAAACGGCTGGCGGTATCGGCTAAGGCATAGGGTATCCAGCCTTTTTGACCATTTGCAGACAGAAATCGAATCTCTTCCTTCAGATATCTGATCCCCTCTTTTTCCGATCTGGCCATCTCCCTAATCCACTGGTTTCTATGGAAAAAGACTCCGATATCAAAATATCTTTTAAATTGTGTGGTGAAGGAGTAATGATGTGAATGGTATACCACCGCATCCGCTTGATAGGCTATCTTATAACCTTTTTGGAGGAGCTTTGCGGCCAGAAACATGTCTTCATTCATGATGGTTTTTCCCGGAAACCCACCCACCTCTTCATAAGCTCTTTTTTTTATCGCGGAGCAGGCATTTGAAAAGAAAAAGGTCCTGACTCCAAGTTTCGGTAAATCCTCTATCCCCTTCATCATCTCCGCAGAAGGGTAATTGAAAGACTTTGCAAATACCTGTATGGGATTGGCCTCCTCATCGTGGATCTGCCTACCGTAGGAAGCGGCGATCATGGGATGCTTCAATGGACTGATCAGGTTCTTAAGACATTCCTTGTTTTCGAAAAAAGCATCCTGAGTCATAAAAACAAAAACATCCCCAATGACTCTTGAGGCAGCGAGATTTCTCGTTCCCCCATGGTCGAAGGCTTTTGCATCAATTTGAATGAAGTCAGCACCGAAGGTTCTGCAAATATTTTGGGTATCATCATCAGAAGATGAATCAACAACTAATATCTGGACTGGCCTGAACATCTGCTCTTTTAATGTTGTAAAGAGCCGCCCTAAATATCTTGCCCCATTTTTAGTCGGAATAATAATTGAAACTTTCATCCCTTCCTCTAATCATGAGCTTCTGGATTCCTTCATTATCGAACGTCTCCCGTCCTCTCGAATTAAATATTGAGACTACGCATACAAAAACTTTTTAACCTTTGCAATCAAGAAATCTTTTTGCCATAAAGGAGTCATTACGCTCAGCAAATATCTATGGGTCACTTTTCTCTTCTTCATTATCACGGCTCTCTTTTTTAACATCCAGGGAAACATTCTTACCGCATCCATCTTAGCTTTAAGATACAACCTTAAACGTTTGTGTTTTACAGCAAAATAGATGAATTCCGCTAACAACCCGATAATGAATTCGGGAAAACATTTTACAAAAACAGTAAGCGGAACATTTTTCATTCTTACAAGCTCACTATTCCTTATGGTGTAATAGGTGGCTGTGTCACTCATGTGGCCAATGGAAGATCGCACTTTGTGATAGACAACAGCGGTTGGAACATACAAAACCTTCCAACCGTTTAACTGCGCCCGGAAGTTCAAATCAGTGTCTTCATGAATCAAAAAGAAATCATCATCTAAAAACCCAGTTTTCTCAATCATTTTTCGCCTGTAAAGGGCTGCCCCCGCGCAAGCACCGAAAACATATTCCCTTTTGGCGTACAAGGAGGCATTTTCCCCTTCTCCTCTTTTAAAGCCTTTCAGTAGAAAAGAAAATCCATCTCCCGCGCTATCTATAATATCAGCACCGTGAACGATAAGTTTGGAGGCACATATTCCAATCTCCGGATTGTTATCCATGTTCATAACAACCTCTTCAAGCCATCTTTTGCCGGGCTCTGTGTCGCTGTTTAAAAGGGCGATATACTCGCCATTAACATGTTTTAATCCTTCCAAATTACCACCTGAAAAGCCTATATTCCTATTGAGAGGAATTAATTTTACAGAAACACTTAATGGACTTTCTTTTAAAAACCTCTCTATCTCATACACTGAGCTATCTGAAGAAGCATTGTCAATAATGAAAACCTCAAAATCATTGAAACTCTGTCTTTCTAAAGCTTTCAAGCAATCTGTTACAAAATCCCTTCCGTGGAAGTTGATGACGATTACGCTCACTTTTACCATTTTCTTTTGCGCAGGGTAATTTGGCGACGTCCAATTAAAACTTTATGGGATACCCTTTTCCAATCATGATTTATTATTCGAAATCTCTCTTGTCCAAAATAGGTTTTTAAAACCCCCTGTTTGGATAGCACTGATGGTAAAGATGACTATCTCGTCAATACCAAAAACAGATTGTGAAAGTTACATTCCTATGATGCATCACAAGGAGGTCTTGCGCCTTATTCCGCTCTGGCCCCTTGGTGAAGGTGAAAGAACCTGTAATGGACGTTTTTCCATCAATGACTATAATCTTATTATGGGCAATCGTATGAGCAGTGTCAATGCAGGTTAAGATTCAGGTTGCCTGGAGTTTACCAAGGTTGCCAGACTTCTGGCGTAATGTAATCGTGCTTCGTCAGTTCCTGGTACAGCGCGTTGTGCCAGAAGGGCACGGCAGGATGTACGCTCACGCAGGAAGTTGGCGAGCTTGGACATCGACGTGGCTGTGTTCGCCAAAGCGTTTGCTGGACCCGAATCGTCATTGACGGCCACGGTTGTCGTGGAAAAGACGAACATACTGGGATGCCACAACGTCAATTCGATAGCGATGGGCTGCGTCCCCCACTAATGCCAAGGTCTTTAGATACTTTTGCTTGTCAGTCGCAAAAGCCGAGACAACTTGTGCTGCACGTTCAACCGGAATCTTCCAGTTATTCAACCCGATCACTTCACCAGCCACGCCGTCCTCTGTGGTCAGCATGTTCCTGATATCACCCACATCGGAGGCAATATAGGGCTTCCCAGCGAAGAGACAATCAACGACAGTCAGAGGAAAGCTTTCAGACTTGAATTTGGTTAACATAATGCCCATATCCGCCGTCGCATAATAGCCGACCGAGTTCTCACTGAAGCCAGCAAGGTGGACAAAATCAGGAACGCCGACACGGCAGTACTCATCATAGACCGGGCCGTTACCTACCAGAATGAGGCGAATGTCGCGACCGGACAGCACTCGCGCTCTTTCGACCACACGAATCGTCTCTGTCCATCCTTTATCGGGTATGGCGCGACTGACGCTACAGAGCACGAAGGCATTCTCGGGAATCCCCATGTCCGCCCGCGGCATCGGCACGACATGAGGAAGCTGCATTCCGTTAGGAATCTTGACGAAGTGGGATGAAGACTTATCATAGAGTCCTGCATTGAAAAATGGGACGAGATTTTTTTCCGCGGTATAGACCCAGGTTGTCACGCTCCGGTCTGCCCTGCGGAGCTGCTCCGCGGTGACCCCGAAGGCGTCTCCATGTTCAATCATTCCATGAAGGGTGGCGACGTGCGTATGCAGCTCGTCAAAGACATCCGGAACCTGCAGAGGGTATTTCTGAATGTGCCACTGGTGAGTATTCAGGACTTCCACACCAAATTCATGGATGATCGCCTTCACATCCTCAACATTCGAAGTCTCGATGACTGGCACATCATTCCGTAACATTCTGCGAATTTTATCTTCATGGCACATCAAGCCTGCGTTCAGCAAGAGCACTGAAAGGCCCTGACGTCTGAATTCGTTCGCCAATCTGATGGGAAGGATTTCGGCTCCGCCAGGGAAGAAACCCATTGTCGAGACCATAACGTTTGGCAACCGGCATTTACGGGCCTGGAGAACAGACGGATAGTCGTACCAGAGCTCGAATTCCTCATCGCTTTGGCCAACCATCTTCTCGTAGAACGTCCTATAGCCTTTTCGACATTGTTCTAAAATTTTCAGAGGCACGTCGTATAACGCTGCGACTGTCCGGCTTGCCATCCCCACTTCCTTATAGAACACACTTTTTTTATAGGTGACCTCTGCCGTGCTGCCTTCATATCGCCGGAAGAAGTTCGTTGTGCCGGTGCTGTAAGCGATCTTCCCGCCCCGAATAATATGAAGATAGAAGACCCAATCGCCCACTACAGCCATCGACAACCATTTTTCGTCTTCCAGCAGGGGCATGTTGATCGGACGCCTAAAGAGAACACCACTTGCATTGGGTATCGTGTTTTTTAAGCCCAGGGCTGTCCTGACCTCATTGTGCGCGGTCTCTACATACGACCTGTTCCATTTGTCTGCATAATCCAGATCGCTGACGTAGATCTGAAACTCGTTGCGCAAGGGTACTTCATCTCTGTCAACGAAAACACATTTCGAATAGGCGAGCAGAACGGCTTCGTCCTCAAAACAACGGACGAGTACCTCAAGAAAATCCTCGTCGCAGTAGTCGTCGCTTTCTGCAATCCAGACGAGATCACCTCTGGCCAATTGGATCCCTTTCGCCCACTGGCGATAGGTGCTGCCGGAGTTTTTATCGTTATATAGGGTACGCGTAATCTCGGGGTTAGTGGCCGCATACCGATCCATCAGGGACCGACTCTGGTCAGACGAGCAGTCGTCCAACAGAATGACCTCGATATTCTTGTACGTCTGCCCATAGATGCTGTCCAGCCGACGGCGCAGGAACGGCTCGTGATTGTAGTTCGGCACAATCACCGAAACTTTTAGTGTTGCCGTTCCCGATGTGATGTTCAAAAGTGCTCGGGTTGTCTCATTGAGACGGCTAAAACCTCCCTGCCTATTGGGCTCAAGAAAAAGTCCCTCCCTCCAGTCATTCCACCCATTCAAGAACACGAAGCGACGATCTTCTGGATGGGTAGCCCTTACTCTGGCAATGGCTGCGTCCAGCCATCGGCGGTAGTGTCTCACATGAAAGCGCGTGTAAACGAGGGGGTTGTCTGGCCTCCGGGCAGTGTTATCACGCCCAAGGATGACAGCCTGATAGAGGGGACAGGGCGACACTTGTGTTTTTTGTGCCCGAGCGACGCCATGCGAAACCACGACACGGTAAGAAACGACGTTGACTCCGCCCTTGTCCCCCGGCACGTAGTCTCCTGTCTCTCCTGGTACTGGAACATAAGGTAAATCGAGGACCGCATCGCAAAGGTTCGCTACGGATACGCCCGAACTGTCCTCTCTAGCGGGCTCCCACTGGGCTATCAGGAAGGGACTACCAACGCCCTGCTCAGCTAACTGCCTTCTCAGGTGGCTCAGGAGGTAAACCCCTTGGCGCTTTTGGCAAGGCAGAGAAACGAGAACCACTGGCCGGTTGACGATACAGATGTACCGGCGGTCCGACACGGCTCGCACAAGGAGAGTGACAAGAGGCTCGAGGGAATCTTCCGAGGTTAGCTCAGCACGCATACAGAAGCGGAAGTCAATGTCGTCGTGGTCGAGAAAGTTCTCAACCACCTGAGCTGATCCAAGGTCATCGCCGCCAATGATTAGTTGAAAACAGAACCCATAGATGCCGTGACGCTTCGCAATCTGTACCTGACGTCTGAGCACCCGCCAATCCGACTGATCATAGAAACCCAGTTCTTCGTTAGGGAGAAGTGGCTGACAGTGACCGCTAAACATGGGCCTTCCGCTGCGAACAACTGCCCAGTCGGTCGGTGCATAGAACGCGATAAGCTTGATGTCGGTATCCACAGCGCCGAAGAAAATGTCGTCTTCATAGCGTACGGCTGAACCGGGCAAGGCCTGCCTGCCTTCCGACGCACCTGCAATAACATAGTGGTAGAAGGGATTCATACCTGCTATGTGAATATCGCTATACGTTGCCAAATAGAATTGAGTGTCGAAATCGTCAGATGGATCTCTTCCTTCACGCCAACCGGACTCGCAGTAGTGTCTGATCGCGTCTTGCGGTACCGGTTGCAGGTCCGTATACATGGAGCGGTAGTAGGCCTCGTCAAAGAGGCCAGACTTTTTGATGGCTGCCACCTCCGCATCGATTGCCGGATCGGAAACTTTTTCTTGTCCAGATCCTGAAACCGAGTGCACAAGCGCCGGTCTCGGCGTGACCCCAAGGGCCTTCGTCTTTTGGTTTATTGGATGCCCTCCCCTAACACCGTGCTGCAGGAAATGGACCAGTGGGTTAACTCCAGCCCGAGCAACACCAGGGTTGTCAAGCAGATACTGCGATGTGCTGAATGCGGCGGAGGGGTCTCGGCACTCTCTCCACCCATGAATCAAATAGTGCTCTGCCGGATCCACACCGACAATCCTTACATCCGGGTTGTTGGCAAGATAATACTCGGCATCAAATAGCGAGCTGCGGCGGATCTGACGAAGGCCCGACCAGAGAACAACTTCACGCCGGATATGTTCAGCAACTCTTCTCAGGAACGACATTATCCTCCTCTCTTGATTCTCTTTATATGAACCCGCTTCAGAGTTTGGCTACGCAGAATTTTCTACATGCTTTCGTAACCACCGGACATACTGCTCAACGCCATGTCGCAAGGGCATTCGCGGCTGCCAACCGGTCTCTTCCATCAATCTCTTCGCAGAGAGAACATTGATAGGAATATCGAACCCCCTCGAAGGCTTAAAGGTCAGTTGGGGTCTCTTTCCAAAGATCTCCTGAAGCATTTCAATAATCTTGAGAACGGAATGGCCTTCACCAGTGGAGATGTTAAAGATCTCGTAAGGGCCTTGATACTCCGTCAGCTTGAGGATCCCTGAAATTAGATCGTTGATGTAAAGAAAGTCTCTCTGAATGGTCCCGTCACCCCAGATTTCGATCGGTTCTTCGCGGAGTATTCGATCTGCAAAGACACCGATGAGACCTTGATTGATTTTCAATTGTTGACCTTCCCCGTAAACATTGGAAGGTCTGAGGATCCTGCAATTGATCCCATAGAGATGTCCGTATAACAGAACGTATTTCTCGATGCTGAGCTTCGTAATCCCGTATGAACAGATGGGATTCGTGGGATGGTCTTCTGTGACGGGATTGGTTTGAGGAATTCCATAGACTGTTCCGCCTGAGGAGATGAAGATGAGCCTTCTGATAGAGGTGCGATGCAATTGTGATATCCACCGAACCGAAGAGAGCACATTGCTCTGGACATCGTATCCCGGGTCTTGCATGGAGGATCCGGGAACAGTCGTATGAATGAGATGAAAGCCGATCTGCCCTCCAGATAAAGCATCGAGGACATCTTGTGGTTTCTCCGCGTCGCCTTCGATGATTTCCAGAAAAGGCTCGATATCTTTGATCAGTTCCCGGGAGGCATAGAGCTTGTCGAAAATTCGAACTCGAAAACCCTCCTGAACCATAGCTCTTGAAAGATGACTCCCGATGAAGCCAAGCCCCCCCAAGATGACAACCAATGGCTTTCGGGCATAATTCAAATCTAAACCTCCAAGAGAGGATTTAAAGACAAGCCGTGAACTCAATATCTTGGGTCAGTCCGAAAACACCGTCTTTCCTTATTTCAGTACTACTTCTGCTATCCCGCTATCGCTCCAATATCCAAGAAACCGCATTCCTCTGCCACCTTCCTCGACAGATTCTTAACATCATAATGCTCAAGAATTGTCGATCTTGCGGCGTGAGAGATGCGGCGATGAATGTCTTGTGTCATAAAAACTTTCTCAATACATTCGGCCAGGGCCATCGGGTCATTGGCGGGCACAAGAAACCCATTCTTGCCATCTTCAATGACTTCGGGGATTCCGCCAATCTTCGATCCGATGACAGTCAATCCCCTTGCCATCCCTTCGAGAATCACAGAGGGGATCCCGTCATGGTCGCCGCCTTTTGCAATAACGGAGGGTTGAACTAGGATTCTATGCTGTTTGAGAAGTGAAAGATAATCCTCGTAGCCCTTGCTACCCAAGAAGATCACTAGATTCTCTAATCCAGCCTCCTTTACGGCCGCCTGGAGGCGGCCAAGTTCCGGCCCACTCCCAACGATGAGGCACGGCAGGTGATACCCCTTTTTTTTGAGGATTTGGCAAGCCTCGATAAGGATATGAAATCCCTTCTTGGGAATTAACCTTCCAACCGAGAGCAGTTCGGCCGGTAGGTTAACTCCATCTATGGGAGTTACTTCGGTGAGCGATGTTCCGAAAGGGATATATATAATTTTCTCGTGTGGAATCCCCAGCAGTTTTTCCAGTTCCTGAATGCAGTGTCTTGTATGGACGATTACTTTCTCTAGCTTCTCTTTTTTCAATTTGAAAAAACGTGAAGGAATGCCTTTTGGAACGTCAATATAATAGGTAGCCGTCAAGGGAATGTCGAAGATCAACGAAAAAAACAGGCAATAATTGGCAGGGATCGTCAGGCCATAGGCATGTATCATTTTCGGTATCTGGCCTTTCGATAGGGTGTAAAGGGCAAGACCGTGGACAGGATTGAAGGGCGAAAAAAATCTTTTCAACGACCAGATCTTTTCCCCCTCCCCTCTTGCTGTTTCTTCAATCTTGAGGCAAGCTTTCAGAAGGTTTTGTGGCCGAATAAAAGCAAGGATAAAGTAACTCTTTGCCGCAGCGATGCAAAGTCGTTCCGCCACAGGGAGGAATCTTATTTTTTGATCTAACGGCTCCATATAGTGGGCCCGATATTTCAATTCACCCTTTAGGACCGACACTACTTCGCTGGGGACAAGTTGGCTCAGATGTAGGACCTGTTGAAAAATAAAATGGTGTGAGAGATCAGGATAGATAGGAATAATGAGCCAGGTCTTTTCTGTCCTGCTGAATCCCCTGTCCTTGCGCCGTAACTTGCTCATCACTGGAAGAAAGCCTCTTATGGCCTTCACGAAAAGGAAAAGGCAGCCGCACCAGAGGACGAACCTGAGTTCTTGAAGAAAGATGGACGCAGCCTTCCTTTCTAATTGCTCCCCACCTTCTCCATATATGAAAATAGGGGAGGCACCGGAGAGAAGGGCAAGACCCGTTGTCTTCAAGAAAGTTCTACGCCATGCGTTATGGTAAAAAGGCACAACTCCGGACTTTCTCAAGTAACAAAGAGGCCATCTTGACAAAAGGCGAGAACCCGTTCTCAACCCTTCCCTTGGAAGCTCGATTCTCTGTTCATTCCTCTTCAAAAGGAGTGTGACGAACGAGTTGGGATAATCTGACTGGATCCTTTTTGCAAGTTCAAGGCGGGCGTCCAGTGGGCCTACCGGAAATATGAGAATTTCTTTGTTGCGATTCTTCCTTCTCAATTGGACTATTTCTGGATGGAACCATTTCCGGATATCTTCAGTCGGGGCTTTTATTTTCGAAGAGAACATCCGCCTCTTTCTTAACATCCGAGGGATGAGAATGAACTTTGGAAATATGTATAAAAAGGCACCGGGGCATTCCCTGAACACACGCCGAAAAGCAAAGAGCGTTCCCTTCATGATGGGGATGAAATCTTTTACAATGTCCTGAAGACGATCATTCTTTATCATCATGAAAAATCGGTTCATCACCAAACCTGCCATGATCTTTGGAGCCAAAACCCCCTTCGACCCTTCACGGACATGGTAAGCGATGGCCGAAGGTTGGTAGTAACACTTCCATCCATAGAGATTAGCACGCCAGTCCAGGTCAACATCTTCAAAGTAAGCAAAAAAGTCCTCGTCAAAATATTCCTCTTGATAACGAATCTCTTCCAGCATTTTGCGTCTATAAAGAGCGCAGCAGGCGGGTGCCCCCCAACGAATTCCCGGTTCTTGATAATATGGATCGTTTGGATCTGGATGTCCTATGGAGAGAGGCTTTGCATAACGATCCCCTTGCATGTGATGGGCGAAGCAATCGACATTCTTGGTGGGCCCATGGTCTGTCAGCTTGTAAATTTTCCCTGCAACCCAACCTATGGTGGAATCCCTCTGCAGAGGAATGACCATCTGCTCGATACATGTGGGATCCAAAACGACATCGAGGTTCGACACCAGAATGTATTCTGAAAGGGTTAGCCGGATGCCCTGATTGGTGGGAAGAGAGAATCCGAGGTTTCTACCGTTTTTAATGATCCTGACTTCGGGGTACTCCTCCGAAATAAATTCCAACGAACCATCCGTGGATCCGTTATCGAAGAGTATAATCTCCTTAGGAAGGAGGGTCTGCTTCCGGAGTGAGGAGAAAAAAGGACCAATATATTTCCCACAGTTGTAGTTAACTAAGATGACAGCCACCTCTCTTCCGTGGCCCTTTTTATGCGCGCAGGATCTGAAAAAACTTATTGACCCCTCTGATTCATCGCCTCTCAAATTCTTTCGGACAGTATCCCCCAGGAGACCGCTTAGTTCGTAAATATTTTTCCTATCTTCATTTTTAAGCCTCTTATCCACAAACATACGTGCGAAACCTCCATACAACCTTTCCTACCCTTCTTCTCCAGCTATTTACTGGAAGGATCTTGTCCCTAAGCTTGTAATAAATTAACAATGCCTTCCAGCCATGGGAATTGTAAATATGCTTTATGCTCGCATCCTTCTCGGCCAGGCTCGCCCTTAGGGCTTGTGACTCGGTCTCGTTTTCCTTTGCCAAATTCTCCAAGTTTTCTATATGAGCATTCTTTTCTCTTATTGCAGTCTCGAGGTTAGATATAGATATATAGAAGTGGGATTCCTTCTGGCTTATTGTCTCTTCGAGGGTCTTTATCTTCCTTTCCCTTTCTGTCAGGTCAACCACCAGCTTTTCTGCCTCAGTCTCTTTTTCCCTTACCACACTCTCCAGGTGTGCTATTTGGGATTCTTCCTGGGCTACTGCCTCATTGAGATTTGCTATATCGCTATCTTTCTCTTTTATTAAATCCTGAAGTTGAACTATGTTTTGATTATTATCCTGCAAGGCACATTGGAGATTGATCAATGCCGATTCTTTATCTCTTACTATGCCATCCAATCGTCTCCTTTCTATTTCAACAGAATAATTTCTAGTTTCAATAAGTAAATTCTTTAAATAATTTAGCCTATCGTACATGAGAGGCTGATACTCGAAAGAATCAATTGCTTTTTCGTAAATATCAATCAGTGAATCTACATTTTTTTTGGCTGAGAACCTCTCCTCAATCATCCATCTGTTAGTCACACCCATGTGTTTATTATATTTTTTTATCTCCTCGATTAAGGTCTCGACACTAAATCTCCTTTTAAATCTCCTTCCCGAAAAATTACATTTTTGTATCTCATCAATATTGTCTGCGGTGACTAATCCGTCCCCGTCGTTATAATCAAAAACAATGGCCGCCCTGCCGCATGACATCGCTTCTAATATTCCCCTCCCAAGAGAAATACAGATATCGGCTTGATTGACATACTTTTCGACCTCCCATTCTATATTTCCCGGATTCCCAATAAAGGTCATCTCCAAACCCAGTCGTTTACATGCCTCCGCTACGATAGACCGGGTTTGTTGATCCATCCTTCTACTGTTTACCAATACTCTTTTGGGCTTTTCATCCATCTCCGAAAAAGGCGAAAATCTCTGCGTGTCTATAATATTCCGGAAAATCAGTATCTGATCATTAGGAATTCCTTTTTGCATTAAGTTATCTTTCACTTCTTCGCTGACCACTAAGTATTTCGATATGTTTAGATCCTCGAGAGGAGGTTGCTCCAAAAAAGGGAGCACACCATGGGAGAGAAATATGATGGGTGTATGTGGAAAGCAATACCTCAGCTCAATCGCTATCAAATTATGTGAAAGGTGTACCAAATCAAATTTTTCCTCTTTTATCGCCTGCAAACTGTTAAATACACGTATACCAAGTTGTAATGTCTTTTCGGTAATCACCCCTCCAATATATGGGGAGTATAGGGTGACGTGACAACCTTTAAACATAAGTGTCTTGGCGAGCGTGTATGCGAAAGTTTCTGAACCAGTCAGATCATAATAATGGTGTGTCGCAATTAATACTTTCACCAGTTATTCCTTTCTTTGTCTAAAAAGATCAAATGTTGGTAATAACATAAAACCTCCTATTGTCCTTCAATAGGTCCATGATTAAAGCTTGACCATTCCTCTATTATGGCCTTCTCGATCACATCGAACTAATCACCCTGAATACCTCAAATATTCTTCCACTATTTTCTCGGGTATCCCCTCCGCTCTCATCTCACCCCCATCAAGCCACAATGCTCTGTGACATATTTCTGTGATAGCAGACATCCGGTGTGAGACAAAAATGGTGGTAGCTCCCCCCTTTATTAAATGAAGTAACGCATCTTTGGATTTCTTCTGAAATGCTTCATCACCCACCGCAAGAATTTCGTCTATCAGGAGTAACTTTGGATCTGTGTGAATCGCTACAGAAAAGGCAAGCCTGAGGTACATACCCGTGGAATAGGTTCTTAACGGCATATCGATAAATTCCTTAATTTCGGAAAATGCAATGATAGCTTCTATTCTTTCCATCACTTCATCTTTCGTGAGGCCAAGGAGTACCCCGTTGATAAGGATATTCTCTCTGCCGGTAAGATCAGGATGAAACCCTGCTCCCAGTTCAAGAAGAGGGGTGATCTTCTGGGAGACCTGTATCTCCCCCTTAGTCGGATAAATCGTACCAAGGATCAGAGATAATAGCGTGCTTTTCCCTGCCCCATTCTTTCCGATGATGCCAATGCACTCTCCTTGCTCAATTTTGAAGCTTATCCTTTTTAAAGCCCAGAAATAGGAATGAGAGTTCCCACTGAGGAATTGAGGCAATTTGACTAAGAATTCTTTGAAACCAGGTCTGTCCTTTCCCATAGGAAACTTTTTCCATACATCCTTTATTTCAATGATGCCATTCATAAAACCTCATCCAATCTTTTCCCAAGCCTTTGAAAGACGAGTAGGCCCAAAAAGAAAAATATCAGAGAGCTTCCAAAAGAAATACCGATACTCCCCCAATTGATGGTGTTTGACATAAATAAATCTCTCCAGGCAGTAATCAGGTGTGTGAGAGGATTTAGAATGAGATAGATCCTGTATGCTTCTGGAACCATATTTAAAGGATAAACAATCGGGGTCATCCAGAATAACATGCTGACTACGACCCCTATGATATATTCCATGTCTCGAAAATAGGCATTGATCATAGAAATCGCTACGCAGATCCCGGTCGTCACCATAAATTGTATGGCGACCAGAATCGGGACAATCAGGAACCAACTCATCCCAAGTCCGTTTCCATAAAAATAAGAGAGCCCAATGATGATAGGCAGTGCAAGGATAAGATTAAACAGTTGAGCCAAAATGGTAGCCAGAACAAGAAAATGTCTTGGAAAACGGATTTTTTTTATGAGCGAAACATTGCCAATGAGAGTCCCTGTCGACATTGTGACGGAAGCAGAGAACCAGTTCCAAGGGAAAAGGGCCGAAAGGAAAAAGAACGTATAATTCTCCATTTTAATTCTCATAAATATCTTAAAAGCAATGAAAAGGATGATGGCCAAAAGGATAGGATTTAATAAAGACCAGAGAATTCCGAGGACTGTTCTTTTGTATTTCAGTGTTATTTCCTTCTTGGTTAAAAGCCATAGCAAATCCTTGTTTCGTCTTAATTCCCTATTAATTTCGCCCATCATTTCCTTGCAATATTCCGTAAACTTTCTGGCTAACCTCTTTTATTTTAAACAAAACTATTTTTTTAAGCAAATAAGCAACTGTCCCTTGAATTATTCTCAGAGGTGGAAAAAGGAGAAGCGCGAAAAATTTATGATGAAATGAAAAAATGTTCTTATAGCCCAAATTTCTTCGGAAATATAAGACCCTCATTATTTTTAAGAATCTTCCTCACTTTTTATCCTACAACACTAAAAAATTACCTTAAGAGTAAGCGATCATATGCTTTCTTTATCTTTTTTGTCCAAGCTAAACTATATAGTTTTTTAATTTATGTCAACTATTTTTTCCATATTTTTTCTGTATAGATCGCAAATTTACAACGGAGGAAAACTTCCATAAAATATTATGAAATAGCTTGTATGATTTTACGTTAGCCTTTATAATTCCAGGAAGGCTAAAAGGAGGAGGGAGTCCCCTATCTCCCCACGTTAAAGGACGGGGCTTTTCTTTATCATTAGATTTAGATTTGAAATGGTCTTCATCCCCAGTCTGAAAACTGGGGCTTTTGGGGTGATACGGGGCAAACAGACATCGGTTGGTTCTTGTTAATTCATTGATGGATAATAGACCACTTTTCTTCTTTCAACGGGAAATCTCAAGGAGATAAAGGTCTTTGCTTTTTTCTCATCCCACTCAATTTTCATCACCCCCTGATTGCGCTGCACCACCTCTTTGACAAAACGAAGGATGAGATCCAATGGCTCTTTTCCTTGAAGTGTTACCGTCCCCCCCTCTTGTTCTGACTGTTTTTTATATCTCATAAAAACCACTGAAATTTCAATGTAGCGACCGTCTTTTTTGAATAAAGCCGGCCCTTCGCTCGCCTCTTTTTCAAGAATGAAGGATCGCGTGGAAAGCCCCATGCTTAAATGGGGAGAAACATTGGCTAGGACATATTGGAAAACGGAACTTAATATATATTTCAACTGTTCATCGGGGACGATCGTCTCGGGAAGGTCTTTTTCAAATCTTTTAAATATTTTAATTCCTTTTTCTTCAAAATGAGCCTGATATTTCTTCAACCCCTCTTCAATCAGGTGGTGGACCGTATTGGTTTTCCGAATGGGGGTGTTGAGCTTAAGATAATTGACCAGGCCGTTCATCACCACATCAATCTTCTCAACATCTTCCGTCACGGCCCGATAAAAATATTCTCCAAACTCTTTATCACTAAATTTCCCCCGTGAAATCTGGGTATAATTTTTAATCGAACCCAGGGTATTTTTAATGAGGCGAATTAAATCAATAAAAAAGGAGGACGGGAAGGGGGCATTTTGCAATTCTGACAAAAAATCTACTTTCGATTGAAGGGATTCCATGCTGCCCCTATTGAAAGCCGATGCCATAGGATTTCTTCCATTTTCAACTCCAAAAAAATTCCTATTCATTTTGACCAGCACCCCTTTCTTAATGAAATTAAGTTGAAACCAAAATCACCATTATTATATAAAGAGTTTACAAAAAATTCAACATAAAAAGAGGTTAACCCCTTAAAATCCTTCTTTTTTCCCTTACACGACTTGACTTTTTTTAACATGATTTGACAAATGGGTAATTTTAGTATATTTTTTCAATGGTAAAAATAGAATTCAAGATAAAAGGAGGTAAAATTCGATGATGACCAGTTACCAAGGGAATCGCAAGGGAATGTTCGGAATGGTATTATCTATTTTGTTTATCATAGCTCTTCCTACCCTCTTGTTCTCTCTGTTGTCCTGCCGAGTTCACGTCCAGGGAGAACCCTATCATCATGGACCAGGTCCAGGACCAAGACCTGGGGAATATCGTGGTGTAGAGGGGCTATGGTCTATTATCGCTAATAATCAACCGGGTAAACTTGAATTCTATTGGACCGATGGAGCCTGGTCAGGCCGAATCTGGTTCGATGTCTTACAAAGATGGGATGATTTAACAAATATCTCTTTCGATCCCCGCACCGGACAATTGCAGTTCTACCGGCCATTTTACAGTCAGCAATATTCAGGCACCCTATCGGGTAGACGAATCGTGGGTACGGCACATGGGGCGGGAATTGGAAATTTTCCATGGGAGGCAATGCGGCCTTAATAAAATTTCATGAGCCTCATCTTACCCTTTTCCCTCTGACCATCTTTAACAAAAAGAGCATCTCCTCGTTTTTCGCCCAGTAGGAACAGGTCAAATAGATTCCAAGACCGACCACCATCCCGGCAAGGAGAAGTAAAACCTTCTCCCCTACATGGCTGCTGGTGGACCAATTTCCAAGTGAACAGATCAAATAAGCAGCCACACCCATCGGAAGGCTACAGAAAACATCTCTCAGGAGAGACCTGATGTTCTTCCTCATATCGATCTTTCCTAATTTCGAATTCAACTTCCAGAATAAAAGGATGAGGTTGAGCATGGATGAAAGACTGGTGGCCAAAGCCAACCCTCCATGTTTTAATGGATAAATCAGAATCGCGATAAAAAGGACATTTGCCCCTAAACAGATTAATGCAATTTTAAGAGGCGTCCAGGTATCCTGGAGCGAATAGAAGGCAGGAACAATTGTCCTGGCCCCTGCGATGGCCCAAAGCCCCACTGAATAGAACAGGAGGGCGAAGGCCGTTTTTTCTGTTGCCGAGTAGTTAAATAATCCTCTTTGGAAGAGGAGGTTAACGATAGGGGTTTTTAAGGAGATTAACCCAACCATAGCAGGGACGCTGATGAAGGAAACCAGGCGGAAGGTAAATGAAAGCGTCTCTTTAAATTCTTCCATCCTTCCCTGAGAGGCCAGTCCTGAAAGACTGGGGAGGGATGCCATTCCAATGGCAATGGCAAAAATACCCAAAGGAAATTCCATTAACCGGTCTGCAAAGAAAAGATAGGAAACACTTCCACTCGGCAGGAATGAGGCAAAGATCGTATCGATGAAAACGTTGATCTGATAGACAGCAGTTCCGATGAGACCCGGGATCATCAGAAGGCCGATTCGTTTGATGGCGGGATGTCGGAAATTGAAATTGAATCGGAAGGTAATTCTCTTCTTCCATAAAAAAGGGAACTGAAAGAGAAACTGGATCACCCCTCCTGCCAAGACTCCCAGAGCAAGCGTCATTACCGGTATTTTAAAGGTATGGTAAAAGAGAAAGACAGAAACGATAATGGAAAGATTGAGGAAAATCGGAGCGATGGCCGGTGCGAAAAAATGCCTGTGGGAGTTCAGAATCCCCATGCAGAGGGCGAAAAGTCCCATGAAAAAGAGGTAGGGGAAGATGATTTGGTTAAGCATCACGGTCAGCTGAAATTTTTCTGGAATCTGAATAAATCCTGGAGCAATGATCCTAATTAAGATCGGAGAGAAGAGAATCCCAAGAACCGTTAGAATCAATAAAATGACCCCAGCAATGGTAAAGGAGACATGTGTGACCTTTCGGACCTCTTCCTCTGACCGTTGGGAAAGGTATTCGGTATAGACAGGGATGAACGAAATAGTCATGGATCCCTCTCCCACCAACCGTCTCCACAAGTTAGGAATCCGAAAGGCAACAAAAAAGGCATCGGCGGCCATCCCTGCCCCAAAGAAATGGGCAATAACCATATCCCTTAGAAACCCCAGGATACGGCTGAGTAAAGTTCCCATTCCGATGGTGGTAGCGGCTTTAGCGATTTTATGGTTTTCGGACATTATGCCCATTTGAGACACCCATTTGAGAAGACCTTGACACACGCTATACCAAAATGTTAAAAAAATCAATGCCCTTCTCCTCTCCCCTTAAGGGAGAGAGAAAGCCTGCCTACGGGAGGGCTGGAGCGAGGGGAAAGAAAGGAGGTTAATTTTGGCAACCCATTTATCGGCCATTAAAAGGGCAAGGCAAAATGAAAAAAGGAGGCTTCGAAACCTTCAAGTCAAATCGACAGTGAAATCCTCTATAAAAAAGGTGCGGAGTGCCATTGAGAAGAAGGATGCCGAAGGAGCTCAAAAGGCGTTGTTGAAGACCATCCCTCTCATCCAGAAGGCTCACTCAAAGGGTGTTTTCCATAAGAATACCTCTGCCAGGAAAATTTCACGGCTGACCTTGGAAGTCAACGCCTTATCTGCAAAGCGGACAGCGCATAGCACATAGGGAAATCACTGAGGTCGGCAGAGGTCAATCACCAGCTTCTCCAATAAAAGATCCTTCGGCCCACGACTTCTCTTAATAGCTAAATCTGTCTGGTGACACTTTAGAATCCCTTCCCGAAGCGAGACTTCAGAGAAATTCTTCCCCTGCTCTATTAATTTCTTAACATTCCAAGGCGAAGTCCTCAGTTCTTTGGCCAATTCTCCCGCATCCCGATGGTGAAGGCTCATCGCTTTGATGACCAGCATACTCCAATACTGTTTTGCCATCATGCTTAAGAGCAAGGGGATGGGATCGCCAAACTTCGATCCCTCTTCTTCTTTTCTAAAAACGATGGCCTTTGACTCAATTGCTTTCTCCAAAATTCCAAGGGCCCTTTCCAAGTTTTGATGACCAATAGCATCCGTTAAATCGAAGACTGTACCGACTTTCATGTCCGTGGTCATTTCTTCCACATCGGAAAGCTCGATGGTGCGTTTTCCCCCAACACTCAGATAAACTTTCTCCAGGGAATTGTCGATATCGTAAAGGTGATCTCCAACGACCCCTACCAAATAGTCTGCTGCTTCCTCCGAAAGTGTTTTCCCTTTTTCCTTCATTCGGGTCTTGATCCAGGAAGCTAAGCTCCTACCCTTTAATCTTGGGTATTCGATCATCTTCCCAACCTGTTCAATCTCTTTCCTATGTTTTTTCCATGGGCCTATCGTCTGGCCTTCAAGGACGAGACAGGTGCTGGGAGAAGGTCTTTGGATATATCCCATCAACATCTCTGCCTTTTCTTCATCCATATGGTCGGCTTTACGGACGAGAACAAATCGATACCGAGAAAACATCGGAAGGGTTTGCGCCGTCTGGATGATCTCCTGAATGCTGTGCTCTTCGCCATGGAAAAGGTGGAAGTTCAATCCCCTCTCTTTTTGGGAAAGAGTTTGGTCTATGAGTTTCTGGATTTCCTCCTCAATGAGGTATTCCTCAGGACCATAAAGAAAAGAGACAGGATAAATATTTGAGTGAATTTTCATGAGAAATGAAGAATGATGTGTCTCTCACTATCTAATACTATGTCTATGGCAAACCTTTCATTTTCCGGCTTCCCTCATAGAGATCATACTCCAACAATCTGCACTCAATCGGACCGTTATAGAAAGTCGTCCTCCTCTTTGTCCTTAATCCCACCCTCTTGGCCAGGTCAAGATTGCCGGTAAAAACATATCCTCTATATTCTTGACATTTCTTTTTAAAAAAATCGCCAATACGCCTATAGGTCTCCCCGAGTTTTTCTGTTTCTCCCATCCGTTCTCCATATTCTGGATTTAAGATCACCACTCCTCCTCCGTTTGGGACCGGTGTCTCTGAAAAATCGCAGACTCCAAACTCAATGAAACGATCCACGCCCGCTGTCATCGCATTTTTTTTAGCCGATTCAACCGCCTGTTGACTGATATCCGTGAGAATGATCCTCCCATTCAACCAATCTTTTGCTTCTGCTCTTATCTTCCTGCGGAGACCCTTCCAAAAGGATTCATCAAATCCCTTCAAATGCATAAAGCCATAATTACTCCTTAACAAACCTGGAGCTCTTCCCAGGCCCATCCATGCTGCTTCGATGGCAAGCGTGCCACTGCCACCCATGGGATTAATAAAATTTCCATCTCCCTTCCAGCCGGTTGCCTGGACAACCGACGCGGCAAGGGTTTCCTGCATAGGTGCCTTGAGAGGAATCATTCGATATCCACGTTTGGAGAGGGTCTCTCCGGATGTATCAAGAAAAACTTGGGCAGCATTCCCTCTCCAGTAAAGATGAACGACAATTCTATTTTTTTCAGACCCCGTATCAGGCCTGCGTCCCCGTTTCTCTTTCATCCTATCCACAACGGCATCCTTGCATTTCACATTTGCAAATCTCGAATCTTTAATGGTCGGGTTAAAAACAGAGGAAGTGACAGAGAAATAACTATCCTCCGGAATATAATCTTCCCAACTGATCCGGGAGATCCTTTTATAAAGATCGTCGGGTGTCTTAGCGCTGAATGACTCAATCAGAAAAAGAACTCGCTGCCCTGTCCGGATCAGAAGGTTTAACCTTTGAATATCCTCCATGGTTCCCTCTGTCTCAACCTCTGCACTCCCCGCAGATAAGATCGGAAACCCCAAAGATACAATCTCCTGCCTCAAAAAAGGTGGAGCTCCCTTTGCACAGGTGATAACGATTCTACTCTTTTTCAACCAAAAAGACATAAAACTCCACGGAAAGAACCGAACAGGTTTTTTGGGAACCTGTTAAAGTGCTTCGGGTGTAAAGGCAACGACGTCGTCAATCTTTTCGGCGTCAAGAAAAACCATGACCAAGCGATCCACCCCGAGCGCTATGCCCGCCGAGGGAGGCATATCGCCCAGCTCAGCTAAAAATCTTTCCGGCAGTGAATACATGGATTTGCCAAAAGATTGACGGGTTGCATTTTCAGCATGAAATCGCCTTCTCTGCTCTTCCGAATCAATCAGTTCCGAAAAACCATTGGCTAACTCCAACCCGCCGATATAAAGCTCAAAACGTTCTGCAACCGCTTGATTTTCCTGCTTCAGCCTTGCCAACGCCCCCCGCTCGGCAGGATAATCATAAATAAATGTAGGTTTTTTTAAGCCCAGTTTTGGCTCAATCTCCTGAACGATGATCTCATCAAACAAGTTTTGCTCCAAGGCTTTGGTCAGTGTGGTCTTTGAATAATAATGAAATGCCTCTTCAACGGAAATTCTGTTCCAGGGCCCGAAAAGATCGATCTCGAAGCCACGGTAAATGATCTGTTGTCCTAATCCAATTATGGTCGCGACATCTTGTATTAATTCCTCACAATCCTCCATCAATGAATGATAGTCCGCCTCTGCTCGATACCATTCCAGAAGAGTAAATTCAGGGAGATGCAAATTTCCTCGTTCCCTTTCTCTCCAACATCGGCAGATTTGAAAGATTTTCTCAAATCCTGCTGCCATCATCCTCTTCATGCAAAGTTCAGGTGAGGGTTGGAGAAACCAGGCCCCGGAAGGGGTGGCGTCAATATGGGATTCGGGTGCGGGAGTGGGGATTCGATGAGGAGTCTCTATTTCGAGAAAACCCTTTCCAATAAAAAACTGTCTCATCCCTTGTAGGATGTGTGCCCTCTGCTGAAGGGCCTTTTCACGTCTTGCGAGTGACCAGTTTTTCCCCACCAACCTACTCTTTGACCCTTTTCGAAAATTGACCGGTTCGAGTATCAAGGGTAATCAGCTCACCCTCTTCGACGAACGGAGGGACACGTAGTTCATAACCGGTTTCTAATGTTGCTGGTTTAAAATCCGCTTTGGAGGTGTCCCCTCTCACCCATGGTTCTGTCTTGATCACTCTGAGGTTGACAAAGTTCGGCAACTCAACACCAATGGCTTTGTCTCTGAACAAAAGGACCTCTACATTGAAATTTTCGACAAGAAAGTTTTTAGCGTCACCCAGAGACTCCTCACTGATAATGATCTGCTCGTAGGTCTCGTTATCCATGAAGTGATAGTGGTCGCCTTCTTTATAAAGAAATTGCATCGCTCGTTCTTCCAATAAAGCGGGCTCAAACGTATCTCCTTCACGATAGGTTCTATCCATGGTGAACCCTGTGATCATATTACGCAGTTTGGTCCGATAGAGGGCCTGTCCCTTGCCCGGTTTTGAAAATTCGAAAGCGGTCACGATGTAAGGTTCTTCATCAATAATGACTTTTAATCCTTTTCTCAAATCCGAAGCGGTATACATAAATGGGTCTCCCCCCCAACCCTTACCCTCGATGGAGGGAAAGGACCGGGGGTGTTTGTTTAAAAATTATAAAAAAAACGGTTTCTAATTCGCCCTGCTGCAAGTCTCCCTGCTTCTTGAATCGCACCTTGTTTATTTGCTTCGTTGACCAGACCACTGGAGGAAGCCCGATACCATGCGGTTTCAATAAACCCTTTTTCTTCCCAGAGGACCTCCCCCGTTTGCTTTTTGAGAGTTAAATCAAGTATCACGTTCACCTGATATTCCCTGACGAAACCAGATGAATCATAGGCCACTGAATAAATGGAAAAAGACTTGACCACCCCCTCTAAAATCGAGTCTGCGCCTGAACGGCTCAACACGTGAACCCTTCTATCCTGAATGAACTCTCTCAAAAAACCCTGAGTAAAAGGAACTTCAATCCCCGGTTCAAAGGTTTCATTCTTGAAGGTGGGAATGGCAATAGAATTCAGCCCAGGCGGAACATGTGTCTCTTTCCCGACCATCTGGTAACCGCAACCTGAAAGAAGGAGAAAGCATAAAAGGGTTACGGCTACGATGCCCGTATGGTTTAAGGGTAACGTCATCGGTCCTTCCGCCACTCTCTTTAGCGTTTGACGATACAGACTTCTTAACCCTAACCGAAAACAAAGGCTCGTTATGGTATCAGCAGACAATGTTAACCAGCTTTTTGGGGACCAGGATCACCCGCTTGATTTCTTTCCCTTCCACTAACTTCTGAATCCTCTCACTTTTCAACGCCCAAACTTTTACTTCTTCTTCTCCATAGGAGACAGGGATGGTCATCCGATCTCTCAATCTTCCATTTATCTGAATGACAATCAATATTTCATCTTCCAAGATGGCGTCTGGGTCGTAGTCAGGCCATTGGGTTTTCATGATGGATTCTTGAAATCCTAATGCCTCCCAGAGCTCTTCTGCAAAATGGGGGACAAAGGGTGAGAGCAAAACAACGACCATCTCCATGGCCTCACGGATCACTTTCCTTGACCTCTCATCGGTGCTGTCTTTCAGTGCTGAAACATAGATCTCATTCACCAACTCCATAATGGCACTAATCGCCGTGTTGAGATGGAATCGTTCAATGTCTTCGGTAACCTTTTTAATCGTCCTGTGGGTCTTCTGCCGTAAAGCCTTCTGATCTCCTGCCAGAACGACCCCAAAAGGAAGTGGTCTTATATTGAGGAGATGATGATGTTGTTCATAAATGAGTCTCCATACCCGATTGAGGAAACGAGCCGACCCCTCCACACCCTGGTCGCTCCAGTCCAGATCTTTTTCAGGGGGAGAGGCAAAAAGGCAAAACATCCTTGCCGTATCTGCACCATATTTCTCAATCAGGTACTCAGGGTCCACCACGTTCTTCTTGGATTTGGACATTTTCTCAAGCCTTCCGATGGAGATCTGGCTGTCACACTTTTGACAATGGAGCTTTTCTCCCTGTAACGTCACCTCATCGGGAAAAAGATAACCGTCTTTGGGGCATTCGTATACCTCTTTGCAAACCATTCCCTGAGTCAAAAGGTTCGTAAAAGGCTCACTGACACTGACCCATCCCATTTCTTTTAAAACCCGCGTAAAAAATCGGGAATAGAGAAGGTGCAGGATCGCATGTTCAATTCCTCCTATATACTGATCCACTGGCATCCAATAATCCACCCGCTTCTTCTCTAAAGGTCCTTTATCATAATCAGGGCATGCAAACCGGTCGAAATACCAGGAGGACTCGACAAAGGTGTCCATCGTATCGGTCTCTCTTTGAGCAGGCCCATTACATTGAGGGCATCGTGTCTCCACAAACTCCTTCAATCCAGTCAGGGGCGACTGGCCTGTCCCGGTGATTTCCACATGGGAGGGGAGGACAACAGGAAGATCTTTTTCTGGAACCGATACCGTTCCACATCGATCACAATAAATAATAGGAATGGGGGCCCCCCAATAACGCTGTCTCGAAATACCCCAATCTCTGAGGCGGTAACTGATCCGACTTCCACCAAGCCCCTTCTCTTCGAGATATTGTGCGATTTTTTCTCTTGCTCTAACGCTATCCATTCCATTAAACTGACCAGAATTAACCAGAAATCCTTCCCCTTCATAAGCTTCGGCCATGGTGTTGGCATCCAACGTTAGGTCCTCTGTCTGGACCACAACAATCAAAGGGAGCCCGAATTTCTTCGCAAATTCGAAGTCCCTCTGGTCATGAGTTGGCACAGCCATCACCGCCCCGGTCCCATACTCCATCAAAACGAAATTGGCAACGAAGATAGGCATTCTCGCCTGGGTCAGAGGATTTAGGCAATAGCCCCCTGTGAAGATCCCCTCTTTTTCTGCGGTTTCAGCCGTCCTCTTTATCTTGTCCTGTCGTCTCATCCTTTCTACAAATTCTCGAACGGACTGTTCCTGGGCCGTCCCTTTTGACAGGCTCAAAGCAAGGGGATGTTCTGGTGCTAAACTCATGAATGTCGCTCCAAACACCGTGTCCTGCCGTGTGGTAAAGACCTTGATGACCTCTTTCGAATTCTCTAATGGGAAATGGATTTCAGCCCCGATGGACTTTCCGATCCAGTTGCGTTGCATGGTGAGCACGCGTTCCGGCCATCCCGGAAGTTTTTCGCACCATTCAAGAAGTTCTTCCGCATACTCTGTGATTTTGAAGAACCATTGGTCCAATTCTTTCTGGGTGACCCCGGAGTCATCGGCATGCCCCCGCCAGCATGTTCCATCACTCATCACCTGTTCGTTTGCCAAAACGGTCTTACAGATTTCGCACCAATTGACAAAAGAACGCCTCTTGTAGGCCAATCCCTTCTCATACATTTTTAAGAAGAAGAGCTGTTCCCATTGATAATAGGAGACATCGCAGGTGGCAAACTCCCGATCCCAATCATAACTGAAGCCCATACGCTTCAATTGATTTCTCATGTAATCGATATTTTCGTAAGTCCATTTGGCAGGGTGAACTCCATGTTCGATTGCCGCGTTTTCCGCAGGCATGCCAAATGCATCCCAGGCCATGGGGTGTAGGACGTTAAAGCCTTTCATTTTCTTGTACCGGGCCACGACATCCCCGATGGAATAATTCCGTACATGGCCCATGTGAATTTTCCCCGAGGGATAGGGAAACATCTCAAGAAGATAATACTTCTTTTTCGTCGGATCCTCTGTAACTTTAAAAAGTTTTTGACGGTCCCAGATCTTCTGCCACTTTTCTTCGATCTCTTTGTGCTGATAACGCTGATTCATGCTGTTCCTCGAATTATAGTTATTAGGTCGGAGTTCGTAGTTCGGAGTCTATAATTTATATCTCTGAACTCCTAACTCTAAACTCCAAACTATTTATTCCCTCATCATCTTTCGGATTCGGAGTCTCAGGGCATTTAGTCGAATGAACCCCTCGGCATCCTTCTGATCATAGACGGTATCCTTCTCAAAGGTGGCAAAGGCCCCGTGATAGAGGGATTTTTCAGACTTCCTCCCGATCACAATGCAGTTTCCTTTGTAGAGTTTCAGGCGGACCGTTCCGGTCACATCCTTCTGCGTCTCATTGATCA
Organism: Syntrophaceae bacterium UBA2188; assembly: GCA_002327985.1. GTDB lineage: Bacteria > Desulfobacterota > BSN033 > BSN033 > UBA1163 > UBA1163. The sequence continues at coordinate 109,041 of DCVM01000058.1, forward strand.
CCTTCTTTAAAATTTCCATCTCGGGTGAAAACCAGTATCCATAATAAATCAACTCTGATATCTTGGGGATCAGACTATCTCGAAAATGCATCACCTCCCTGTCCATGGTGATGGATTCCATGGCGCGATGGGCGATATGGAGGATCGATCCTCCTGGCGTTTCATAGACCCCTCGTGACTTCATTCCCACATACCGATTTTCCACCATATCGACCCGGCCAATTCCGTTACAACCTCCAAGCTCATTCAACTGAGCCAATAGTGCGGCCGGTGAGAGTGGCTTTCCGTCAATCCGTTTCGCAACACCATCTTCAAAATCGATTTCAATCACCGTCGGGTGGTCCGGTGCCTTTTCAGGCGAAACAGAGAGGATAAACATATCCTCGGGAGGTGAGGACCAAGGGTCCTCCAAAATCCCTCCTTCGAAACTGATGTGTAGAAGGTTTCGGTCAGAGGAGTAAGGTTTTTCTTTGCTTACAGGAATGGGAATCCCATTTTCTCGGGCATAAGCGATGAGATCCTCTCTCGATTTAAATCCCCATTCCCTCCAAGGAGAGATCACCCGTACATAAGGATTCAGGGCATAGTAAGTTAATTCAAATCGAACCTGGTCATTTCCCTTTCCTGTGGATCCATGAGCCACAGCGTCTGCTCCCTCTAATTGGGCGATCTCCACCTGCCTCTTAGCAATTAAAGGCCGCGCAATCGATGTGCCAAGAAGATAAGTTCCCTCATAGATGGCATTGGCCTTGATGGCAGTAAAGACATAATCTCGAACGAATTCCTCTCTAAGATCTTCAATGTAGATTTTACTGGCTCCCGTGGCAATAGCTTTCTCTTCTAAATGGTCGATTTCTTCAGCTTGCCCAACATCTGCCGTAAAAGCAATCACCTCACACCCATATTCATTTTTCAACCATTTCAGAATGATGGAGGTATCCAACCCTCCAGAGTAAGCCAGAACGACTTTCTTCACAACCCCTTTCATGAAATCCTCCCCTTCTATTTCGGATTTGGTAATTCAGATTTTGGAATGTTAACTCCGGCACTAATAATCCCTGCCTACCGGCAGGCAGGCGCATTCCGCAATTAAGAAACTCTTTTAAACACCTCTCCCAAGGCCCTGACCACTTGATCAATTTCTTCCCGGGTCACAATCAGTGGGGGAAGAAATCGGAGCACATTTCCCATGGTGCAATTGATGAGGATATTTTTCTTTAACATCTCATGGACCATGGAACTCCCATCTATTTTCAACTCCATCCCGAGGATGAGCCCTTTCCCCCGAACTTCTTTAACAAAAGGAAATTTCTCCTTGATTTCCTCAAGCTGTAAGAAGAAATAATCTCCCACCTCTTGACAATTTTTTAACATCCCCTCTTCGAGGATGGCGGTCAAGGCGGCTACGCCGGCTGCGGTAGCCAAAGGATTTCCTCCAAAGGTTGAGGCATGGTCCCCGGGCTTGAAACTGTCCGCAATCTTTTTTTTGATTAACAGAGCGCCAATGGGAACCCCTCCCGCCAAGGATTTTGCCAAGGTGAGTACATCGGGCTCAATCCCATCATGCTCATAAGCAAAAAGTTTTCCAGTGCGGCCCATTCCCACCTGAACTTCGTCAAAGATGAGGAGAACCCCCCTCTCATCACAAATTTCCCGAAGAGCCCGAAGATACCCCTCTGAAGGACAGTTCACCCCTCCCTCTCCTTGTATGGGTTCCAACATGACCGCACAGGTTTTCGAATCGATGGCCTTCTTCACTGCCCCGATATCATTGAAGGGGATATATTTGAACCCTGGCATTAGGGGAGCATAGCCCTTGTGATACTTCTCCTGAGCGGTGGCGGTCAAGGTCGCCAAAGTCCTTCCGTGGAAAGACCGCTCCATCGTGATTATTTCGTATCGCTCCTCACCCACCTTTTCTTTGGCATATTTCCGTGCTAATTTCATCGCCCCTTCATTGGCTTCGGCCCCGCTGTTACAGAAGAAGACTTTATCGGCAAAAGAGTGCCCACAGAGGAGAGAGGCTAATTGAATTTGTGGTTCAATATAATAGAAGTTTGAGACATGGATCAGCTTTGCGGCTTGATCTTGAATAGCCTTAACGACTTTCGGATGGCAGTGTCCCAAATTGCAAACCGCCAATCCCGAGACAAAATCGAGATATTCCTTGCCGTCCAAGTCCCAGACCCGAGTCCCCTTTCCTCTCACCAATAGAATGGGATAACGGGCATAAGTATTGGCTACATATTTTTCTGATAAGCTCATCCAGGCCTGAGAATCCATCCGTACCATCCATTGGAAATTGGAATGATGGAATAGGAAGTTACAATGAACCAAATATTCTATCATTCCATGATTCCAAATTATTTTAATGTTTCTTTGGCGATCTGTGTCCCAATTCCTACATCGGTGAAAATTTCTAACAGGATGGCATGTTCCATCCTTCCATCAATGATATGTGTTTTTGCTACCCCTTCCTCTACGGCTTCCAGGCAGCAATTGACCTTTGGGATCATTCCGGATGCGATCACTTTTTGGGTGATCAATCGTCTTGCCTGCTTAACATCCAGGGTCGGGATCAACCGCCTTTTTCCATCGAGAACTCCCTCCACATCGGTCAATAAAATCAATTTCTCCGCTTTCAGCGCAGAAGCAATCTTGCCAGCCACCAGATCCGCATTGATATTATAGGTCTCGCCTTCCTCCCCCACCCCAACAGGTGCAATAATGGGGATGAAATTCTCTTTCTTCAAGGCCTCGATTACCCCTGGATTGATCGCCTTGACTTCCCCCACCATTCCCATATCAATGACTTCCGTCATTGCTCCCTTGCCACGACTTTTAGTCAATCTTAATTTTCTGGCGGTGATGAGGCGTCCGTCCTTCCCGCTCAGTCCAACCGCTTTCCCTCCCTGCTGGTTGATCAGGGTAACGATCTCTTTATTGACCTTCCCAACGAGGACCATTTCTACGACATCCATCGTCTCCCCATCCGTCACCCTCATCCCCTCTATGAATTGAGATTTTTTCCCAATCTTGTTTAACATCTCACCGATCTGTGGTCCTCCCCCATGGACAATGACTGGGTTAAGGCCGATATATTTCAAAAGGACGACATCAAGAGCAAAGCTTCGTTTCATCCTCTCTTCCTCCATGGTGCTTCCCCCATATTTGATGACCATGGTTTTATCATAAAATCGCCGAATATAGGGAAGGGCTTCCAGCAGTATCTTGGCTTTATCGACCGGGTTATCCATTTTTTATCCTCCCACGAATCAAAAGGGTTCAAGGGGACTAGCGATTAAACAAAATATTTCATTTTCAAATTTAGAATATTAATTGAAAAACCTGAACCCTAAAACCCCTGCCTACCGGCAGGCAGGCTCGAATCCTTGAATCCTTCACAAGATATATCGACTCAGATCTTCATCCTCAACAAAATCTTTCAACTTCTCCTGGACATACTTCGCATCAATCACCATGTTTTTTCCGG
>DCVM01000055.1 GCA_002327985.1 Syntrophaceae bacterium UBA2188
TAAAATCCCTTTCGGATTGGAATCGAGGGATAAAACAGGCTCCCGGAGGAATCATCTTTTATCTTGAATTTCAATTGGAAAGCCCTTAAGATAAATTTAAAAAATGCGGCCGTGCCTGCACGCCGGAGTGCTTGGCTTCGCTGAAGCTTTTGTCTGTCAAAGACTAGCTCGGCGAGTTTGCTAACGCAAACAGGCGTTTCGGCACGCAGGCGTGTCCATGGTGCGTGTCCGTTATTCAAGGGAAGGAGAGAGAAAGCGATGCGAATTGAGATGGCAAAAAGGATTGATCAAATTCCCCCTTATCTTTTTGCAGAGATAGATAAGAAAAAAGAAGAGATGAGGAAAAAGGGAATAGACCTCATTGACCTGGGGATTGGAGATCCGGACCTCCCCACCCCCAAACCCATTATTGAACGATTAAAAAAAGCAGCAGAAAACCCTAAAAACCACCGGTATCCTTCCTATGAAGGGATGATTGAATTCAGAACAGCAGTCTCTCAATGGTGCGAAAGGAGGTTCGGCCTCAAACTCAACCCCGAGACAGAGGTCCTTTCCCTAATCGGTTCCAAAGAAGGAATTGCCCACATCCCCTTAGCCTTTGTCAACTCGGGAGATATCGTATTGGTCCCCAGCCCCGGCTATCCGGTTTATCGGGTCTCGACTCTTTTTGCCGGAGGCATCCCTTATTTTTTACCGCTCCGTAAAGAAAACGGTTTCCTGCCGAACCTCTCGGATATTCCCAAGACCATAGCCCAAAGAGCAAAACTCCTATTCATCAACTATCCCAATAATCCGACTTCCGCCATCGCAGAGAGGTCTTTTTTTGAACAGGTTGTGGCTTTTGCGAAGCGCTACCAGATCATCGTCTGCCATGATGCCGCCTATTCTGAAGTCGCTTTCGATGGCTACCAACCTCCCAGTTTTTTGGACATGGAGGGAGCCAGGGACGTAGGAATTGAGTTTCACAGCCTCTCAAAAACCTTCAACATGACGGGATGGAGAATCGGGTTTGCAATAGGGCACTCTGAAATCATCTCTGGGTTGGGGAGAGTGAAAACGAATATTGATTCGGGCCTCTTTCAGGCGATCCAGGAAGCGGGTACAGAGGCCCTCCATCATCTCGACACTCCGCTTCCGGAAATCATCACCATTTATGAGAGACGAAGAGATGTGATGGTCAAAGGACTTCGGGAGATCGGGTTGGAAGTGGATCGACCGAAGGCTACCTTCTATCTCTGGATTCTGGTTCCAAAGGGATACACCTCTGCCCAATTCGCCGCCGTTTTATTAGAACAGGGGGGGATCGTTGCCACTCCAGGGAATGGTTTTGGAGAGGAGGGAGAAGGCTATATCCGAATGGCACTGACCGTCGATGAGACAAGATTAAATGAGGCGATCGAGCGACTCAAACGGATTAAGTTCTAAAGATTTCTTCTGTACCTGATTTTCGATAACGATAGCATCCCAATGATCAAAAAAATAATCCCCTCCCTCTTGGAGACGGTGTCACAATGTGAAAACGAGAAGAAATGAAAGCCGATTCTCCATAAGTTTATAAATCGGCTAAGGGACGGAGAGGCGGCTGAGGGAGCTTTAGAGCGAAACCTTTTAGTGAATAAATTCTTAGTTTTGTTTACCATGCAAACATCATTTTCAACAATCAGGACTGTTACCCATCCCTTTCAAAGAATCGCCATTCTAAAGCTCCCAAAGCTAGCTCTCCGTCCCTCGGCCACCATGATGACACAGTCTCTTGATGGGGGAGGGAAAGCCTACCGGCGTGAGTATAAATAGATTTAGTGTCCCCCTCCTCAGAATCCCCTCCCGCAAGGGGAGGTGAAAATTGGGGAGAAAAAGGAGGGTATGAAATGCAAGAACTTTTTTTTGAGGCCTTTCTCATTGCACTTCTCATCCTGTTAAATGGTTATCTGGCCGGGACAGAGATTGCCGTCGTCACGGCCAGAAAAAGTAACATCAAACAGCTCGCCGAAAGTGGCAATAAAAGTGCAAAGATATTTCTAAGGTTGAAAGAAGAACCGGATCGATTCCTGGCCACCATCCAGATTGGAATCACCACCGTCGGTGTCCTTGCTTCAGCAGTCGGAGGGGCTGCAGCCGTGAAGGTCATTAAACCTGCCCTTCAAGCAGTTCCCATTAAAGTCATTTCTATTGCCGCGGAACCTATTTCTATCGGGATCGTTGTGGTCATCATCACCTACTTTTCGGTGATTTTTGGTGAACTCGTACCCAAGTCCATTGCCTTGATGCACCCTGAGACCATTGGCCTCTGGACAGCAAGGACCATTGATTCCTTTTCGAAAATCAACGCCATCTTCGTCAAGCTGCTCACCTTCAGCACCTCTCTCGTACTCAGGCCCTTTGGAAGGAAACCCTTTACGGAACGAGCCTATGTTACCGAAGAAGAGGTAAAACTCTTAATAAAAGAAGGAGGCAAACACGGCGTCTTTGAACCCGCGGAAGAAAAAATCCTTCAGAACGTTTTCGAATTCACGGACATGTCCGTGAAAGAAGTGATGGTTCCCGACACACAGATGGTGGCGGTTCAAATCGATCGCTCACCTCGAGAAGTGCTTTCCATCATCGAAGAAGAACAGTTCTCCCGATATCCGGTCTTCGGAAGAGAACTGAATGACATCAGAGGAATCCTCAATGCCAAAGATTTCCTCACGACCTTTGGGAAAACGGGACAAGTGGATATCCGAAAGATCATCCGTCCGCCCTTCTTTGTCCCCGAGACGATGAAGATCAGCCTTCTCTTACGGGAGATGCAAAAAAAGAGAATTCATATGGCCTTGGTGGTGGATGAGTACGGCGGGGTGGCGGGGCTGGTCACCATGGAAGATCTGGTTGAAGAAATTCTCGGAGAGATCAGAGATGAGCATGATGTCGAAAGTCCAGTGATCCAACTCTCGGATGGAACCATGCTGATCGATGCATCGATCAGTCTCAAGGATTTAAAAGAAGATTATCATGTTTCTCTTCCCGAATCACCTGAATATGAAACGCTTGGAGGATTCTTGATGACGACCTTACAAAAGATTCCCCAGGCTGGCGATAGGGTAGAAATTGAAGAGAAGCGGATAAAAATTGTGGAAATGGTGGGACAGAGAATTTCAAAAGTAAAATTAGAAAAACTACCCGAACCCACTCCAGAAGAAGCATAGCTGACTGGGTTCATAAGGTGTGGGTATGTCTTCATGGTTGATTCGAGGTGCACGGGTCATCGATGGTTCTAATAAAGAGCCCTTTCGGGGAGATATTGCCATTGAGAATGGAGTCATCATAGAGGTCTCCCCCTCCATAAAAGGCGTAGGAAAAGCGGTTATTGAAGCGGATGGACTCGTTGCCTCGCCAGGTTTTATTGATATCCACTCCCATACCGATCTCACCATTTTTAAACACCCCCTTGCCGAAAGCAAGGCCTTGCAAGGAGTGACGACCGAGGTCATCGGCAATTGTGGAATCGGTGCCTTTCCCGTAAATCATGAACGAGGGGCTGTCCTGATCGACTACTTGAAAATGCATGGATTTAATCTACCTTCCGATGGGTTAAGTTGGAGTCATTTCACCCAATATGCAGACCAGGTGGACCGCATCGGGCTCGGACTCAATTTAGCTCCACTGGTGGCCCACGGGGCGCTCCGCATCGCCATCTTAGGAACAGAGGATCGTATTCCCAGTCAACAAGAACTTGAAAGGATGAAGTACCTCTTGACCGATTCCCTCGAGCAGGGGGCCTGGGGACTTTCCACAGGCTTGATCTATCCCCCGGGAAGTTTTGCGAAGACAGAAGAACTGCTGGAACTCGCTAAAATCGTAGCCCGCTATGGAACCCTCTACGCCAGTCACATTCGAGGCGAAGGGGAAACACTCATGGACGCCCTGGACGAAGCCATTTGTATCGGAAAAGAGAGTAAGGCCCGAGTGGAAGTCTCTCATTTAAAAGCAATAGGGAAAGACAATTGGGGCCTAGGAAAAGAAGCCCTTTTAAAATTAGAAAAAGCGCGTCAGGCCGGGGTGGATATTGCTGCCGATCAATATCCTTATGAAGCAACAAGCACTTCTTTGACCGCCCTGGTCCCCCAATGGGCTCATGCAGGTGGTGCCCGTAAACTTCTACAGACGCTCGCTTCCCCTGAGACCACAGAACGATTTCAGACGGAGATTCTACGTGAAATCAATAAACGAGGCGGGCCGAGCCGGATTGTCATTGCTGGAATAGATTCGGCAAAGAATATGGAGCTCTCCGGAAAAAATGTTGACCAGATCGCTCAACGCTGGAACTGCACACCCGAAAGAGCGGTGATGCGACTTCTCCTTGAGGAAAAGGCCGTTGTGGGAGCGGTCTATTTTTCATTATCGGATGAAGAGGTGGCTGTTATCCTCTCCAGTGATCAGGTGTCGGTCGGTTCGGATGGCATGGGAATGAAGGCAGAGGAAGATTTTGGAAAATCAACCCATCCTCGTTCCTATGGGACTTTTCCCAGAATACTGGGTGTCTATGTAAGGGAAAAAGGAATCCTCTCCATGGCAAAAGCCATTCATAAAATGACAGGACTGGTTGCTGGCCGGGTGGGTTTAAAAAACCGCGGCCTCATCAAACCAGGGTTTACGGCTGATTTGGTATTGTTCGATCCCCTTACGATTCAAGACCGATCGACCTTTGATCAGCCCCATCAATACGCTACCGGTGTGGTCTACACATGGGTGAATGGTTGCCCAACTGTTCGACAGGGAATCATTACAGGGAATACTCCGGGAAAGGTCTTGCGGAAAAGAGGGGTTTGACCCTATTCATAAAAGCTTGTTGGGCAAAAGGAGGATAGCCCGATGGGAACAGAAGGGGGATTCAATGTATGGTGGGGCTTATTGGGTCTTTTACCCCTTGTGGTTTATGTCATTCTCGTTTTCTGGGATATGGATCCTCTTCCAGCCACAGCAATTTGTGTCTTGATTGGAGCGATCCTGACGCACCAAAGCCTCATCTCTTTTGCTGAGGTCTTGGCCAAGGCCATGGGTTCTTTTCTGGCATTAGTCGGTTTGATTATCATGCTTGGTCGTGGCTTGGGAGAAGTCCTGACCGAAACCAAGGTGAGTCACACCCTTATCCATAAGATTATTTTTGGAATTGGGATCAATACTGAAAAGAAGGCAATGCTTGGAATCATGCTGTCCTGTCTGGTGGTCATCGGCCTCCTGGGAACTATGGCGGGAGGGAATGCTATTCTTGCTCCGATCGTCTTACCCATTGCCGCTTCAGTGGGGCTGTCACGGAGTACGGTGGCTGTCATCTTTCAAGCCGTGGGAGAGGAAGCTTTGATCCTCGGACCTTTCACACCCCCGGTCATTACGCTTCTCGGTTTAACCAAAATTGGCTATGGCGAGATGCTATTATTTGTGGCAGGGCCTATTGCTCTCATCACCTTTGCCGCAACCTGGTTGATGCTCCAGAGGATCCAACGGCGAACCAAAGAAATCCACCCTTATGAACGCTTAGAGGATGTGGAACGGTTTATCCCAACCCGCCAGAGCAAGCGAGCAACGAACGCCTTTATCGCCCTCTTCCTTGCAGCCGTTATTTACGGGATCATCGTCAAGGCCGCAACCTCTTATGTGATCATTGTCATGCTGGGACTGGCCGTGATGACGGGCTTGGTGGGTGGGTTAAAGTTTGGTCATATTCTAAAACTGATCGTGAAGGGGATGGCTGGCAATGTCGGGCTTTTCTTTCTCTTCGTAATCCTTGAACCCTTTATCAATTTTATAGAGCTGGCCGGAGGGTTTAAAGCCCTGACCGTCATTCTCAAACCCTTGGTCGACCTCGGCGGAAAAACAGCCATCGTTTTCCTTGGGGGGCTCATCGGGGCCTTCGGTATTTCAGGGGCCACGGTAGCAGAGCTCAAAATGCTCCACTCCATGTTTGACCCACTATTGAGCAAGCTGAGTGTCTCTATGCTGGCATGGTCAGTGGCGCTGATCGTCGCAACCCGAGTGACCAATTTCATTTACCCGGGTGCCAACATGTTCAGTTCCTTGGGGTTTGCAGAGACGAAAGATATCAAATCGATGTTAAAAAACGGTTGGGTCGTCGCTACTTGCCAAATCCTCTTCCTGGCCATCTACAGCTTAATTTTTGCATGAAGAAGGATTTCAGAAACGGGACAAAGACATATTTAGGAGATGTAGCACCGTCTCCTTTCTTGACATAGACGATAAGGCTTTGAGGCGAAAATTTAGTTTGCAAAATCTGGACTTATCCGTATTGCCTTTTTTTCCGGATCAGCGAGGTCGAGTTTAATGATTCTTCGGCAATGAGGACATTGTATAAACTCTTTGGTCTGAAGGCCCATCATGCTCAGTTTGAATTTCTTCTCACAATGCGGACATAAAGCGTCAATATCGAGCATAGGCTTTCCTTTCTCTAAGATCTAAAAAAGAGGTGGCAAATTTCTGACTCCGTTTACTCCATTAGAAATAATACCCAATTCAGTTTCGAGTCACAACGACTGGAATGTCTAACGGGGTTTATTCTTTGGGTTTTTCCTTAACCTCGTCTTCTACCAAAGGCAGGAATAGGGATTCAATGTTGTTTGGATTGACAAACATTGATTGGAATCCATCCTGGGTTCCCAAAATGACGGTGCGGGGATCAACGCTCTTAACAGTAAAAATTTTTCCACTTTCTATGTTTTTGAACAGGTCACCTGCTTTGATCATGGTATTTCCTTTCTCCCTCTTTTCACATTAAAACGCTCTTGCGCGAGGCCTCCATGGTTTGACCTTCTCGGGGTCGCTTTTCTTAACGGAAAAACGATCCGATTTCTTGTTGGGTGTCAATTTTGATTTCTCCTTGTAAAGGCTTTCCAGCCTTTCCTCTTGATGTCCTGTCAGCACCTGGTTTTTATCAAAGTCTGCCGATGCAGTTTTGAGAAAAAGGTCTTCAGCCTTCGTTAATGCGTACTGGTTTAACCCTGACATCACCCATTCAAGCCTTGCTTTATTCATATATTTGCTCCTTCGATATCTCTATTTACTGAAACAATCTGTACAAAAGAGTTTTTTATCATTCGGCGGGGGAACTTGGGTAACCACTTCCTTTCCGCAACCCGAACATAAAACTTTATAAAACTTGGGGCGCCTTTGATGGCTTGGTTTCGGCCCACGATGATTTACACGCCTTCTCCGCTGTACCACTGGTCAACCTCTTTTCTGCTGTCTGATTGAACGGCTTGAAGGAAACAGGATTAATTACGGTTTCTGTGGCCGCTATAATCCATCCGCCCTCCCCCAGTTCTTCCCTGGTCAGCGCGAGCACGGGCCTCATTCACACTGATTTGTTTGCCCAGGAGTTCTTTCCCATTAAGGCTTTTGATGGCCGTTTGTGCCTGAGACGGCGTAGGCATTTCTACAAAACCAAACCCCCGAGACTGGCCGGTATACTTGTCTTTGATCACTCTCGCTGAGGTTACCTCGCCGAAGGATTCAAAAGCCTCCCGAATCGTTACATCTGTTGCCTCATAGGATAAGTTTCCCACATAAATATTCATCATCATTCTCCTTTTTTTGGATTTACTTGTAAAACCCCCTGCCTGGCTCTCACCCAGGCATAAAAAAAGCCCGCAAAGAAGTCGTTTAGAGTTCTTGCGGGCATATACTAAGCCTAAAAGGCTCTTTGCAACTTTTTTGATTTTATTTTTATATTGTATACTAATTTACATTTAAAAGCAAGAAAATATTTTTTTCCTATATATATGGGACCGATGCAAGTGGGTCTCTTTCCACCGAATCATAACGGATTCCTCTGCCCCACACTTCTGGTCTCCTATGGCTATTATTTTCATCGCTAATTTGACTTCATATCCGAATCCAATAGAATCTTTTTCTATTATAAAATCTGAGTTATGCCCGTCTCTTAAAAGGCCCATTATGGATAGATCGAGGTTCTGTGCTAATATCTAACGGTTTTCCCGCTAACCCACAATAACCATGCTCTCCAACCCATCTCGATCCCACGATTTTTTGCCATGCCATACAACCAGGGCCTTCGCATATCCATTCTGGATTGATTTGTCCTAACTCCTTGCTTACAGGCTTTGAAAATTTTAATGGGCAATACATTTTCTTGGCTTCATCTTTTTTGACTAACATAAATCTTTCTCCCTTACTTCACAATTTTCAGACTATTTGATGTGCCCAAAGGGTTTTCAACAAAAGGACCGCAATGGGGATCATTTTGCCATTCTCCATCCACAAAGAATCGATACTCATATTGACCCGGATTTAGAGTGAGTGAAATCCTCCAAATCCCCTCCTCATCCATTTTCATGGGATGCGAAGAGGGATTCCATTGATTAAAATCTCCAGCCGTGGAAACACTTCGTGCCTGAGGGGCTGATAAACTGAACTCTGTTTTTCTTACCTTTCCAGTGGACTTATTTTTTTTCTCAGATCTGGTCGCCATACCCTACCTCCTATTCATTTCAAACTGCCCCTTCCACTTGATTCTATCCATGGGGGGCTCTCTTATATTTTTATGTCATCTTGGAAGGGTGAAATAAAATGTTGCACCCTTGTTGACTCCTCCTTCAGCCCACACTTCTCCGCCATGTCGCTGAATAATGCGCTGGACAATGGCAAGCCCAATGCCGGTTCCTTCGAATTCATCAACGGTATGGTGTCGTTGAAAGACTCCAAACAACTCACCGGCAACCCGCATATCAAACCCGACACCATTGTCTTTGACCCAATAGGTATTTTGATTTTCTTTGACCGTACAGTCAATTTGAATAACTCCAGCTCCTTTGGGTCTTGTGAATTTGATGGCATTGGACAGGAGATTAACAAAAACTTGGCGAATCATTGATCGGTCGCCATGGGCAGGAGGAAGCGTTTTAATATCCAATCGCAGTGTTTGCTCAGGGATGATGCTTTTAAGTTCTTCAAACACCGCCTTGGCAAGCTCTCCCATGTCGATGTCCGACGGTTTCATCTGCTGGTGTTCTGAACGAGAGAAGGTGAGAAGATCATCAATAAGTTGTAACATTTTGTCTGCGTTCGAATGTATAATGCTCAGAAATTGCTGCCCCTTTGCATCGAGATGGGTTGAGTATTTTTCTAACAGTACACGAGAGAAACCGCCAATGACGATTAATGGAGTGCGGAGATCGTGGGAGATAGAGTAACTGAAGGTTTCTAACTCTTTGTAAGCGGCCTCAAGTTCTATGGCTCGGCGCTTCAAGTCTTTGTTCAGTTTCTTAATTTCATCCTCCGCTTTCTTGCGCTCCGTGATATCCTCGATGGCCAGAAGGATCATATGAGCACCGATGCCTTTGCTATATATTTGGCGGGCATTAAGCAGCATTATTTTGCGCCCAATGGTTGGAAACTCATGGTCAACTTCAAAATTCTGAAATTGATTGTCCCTGGGAATGATCTCCTCCAAAAGTACCCGTAGCTTAGAGAGGTTCCACTGACGGTTGCCCAGATCATAGATCAACTTTCCTTTTGTATCCTCGGGTGATACTTTAAAAGTCTGATAGAAAGAAGGGTTGACTGAAATCACTCTCAAGTCCGTATCAAGCACTACCAGGGGTTCCCGCACTGTCTCTACAATACTCTCAGCGTATTCAAGGGTTTCCTGAACGGCCCGCTCAGCACGCTTGCGGTCGGTCATTTCCTGTTGAAGTCGCTCCTTAACCATTCTTATCTTATGCCCTCGTTTCTTATAAAAATATTCAAGGCTGGCCTCCCATCTCATACAACATCGGAAATAATCTCCACCTATAAGATTGTTTCCTTTCCAAATCTTAACAGTACGAGGATTCGTCTTAAAACGTTTACCAAGAGGATCTAATATCCCCTGTGGTTTCACTCAGTCTCCAGGTCACGGAGTGAGCAAAACTGACACCTGCTTATCCCTTGGATTTCTTCCACATCTACTAAACCTTTTGACTCTTTTGGGAAATCGAAATGTCTGTGACAATCAGGTATAGGAGTTGCCTTCGCAGGGAATTTTTGAGTAATCTTTCGCCTTATTGATGGAGAGTTTTCATGTCGATCCTTTCGATCTCACATTGTCCATCAAGTCCGGTATGTCTTTCTCCATATTACCATTTGAGATTCAAATCCTTTCCATTTTACAGAAGTAGTTTCGCGGCGAAGGATTACCTTCCGTCCCTCATTCATTTCGTCCTTAACTTTGAATTTTCCCGAAACATCGTTCTGTTTTGGCTGCCTCTTTTGCAATAATGTTGTCATCGTAACCTCTCACCGATTTGATCGGCTACCCCATGCTCCCATAGCCTACTGCGATATAACAAGTAGAGTGTCTCCAATAGTTCAAACCGCCTGTCTACCATAGGCAGCCTGGAACCATAGGGAAACAGGGGGTATCTATTCCCCTATGGTATGATCAAAATAACGACTCTCTGCTGAGTCCTGCGAATTAATATCAAGGATTATTCAATCTTTTCAGACAAAATCAAAGTCTCTCGTTTAAGAGGAGACGGGACGTAAACCAGGCTGATTTCTATCTTCCCCAGGGTCTTTCCCTTGACCGCCATCTTTGGGATCGTGACGTCCAACGTCCCTTCGGTAACACCTTCAGGCTGAAGAGCCTTCCAAAACGGATAAACCTTATCAATTTTCTCTTCAGGTTTAAAAGGGATTGGCTTCCCAGCTTCATCCAGGTACTCGAAGGTGACCGCCTGGATATCCAGAATATCCTTCGATTTATTGGTGATCTTGATGTTACCTCTGAGGGTCGGCGTCTCAACGATCTCTTTAGAAGCTATGTCTACGACCGTGAGGACTTTAAGGTCGCTAATCTCCACAAAAAAATTCTGACCCTTAAGCTCAGACTTCTGGGGAGCCAAATTCTTTGTGATTTGTTCCTGTTTGGGACCCTCCGCCTTCTTTTCCTCCTTAGAACAACCTAAAAATCCAACTACCAGACTTAACACTATGAATGTAAAGATCTTTATGAAATGCATACGATGTCCCCCTTTCTCGGGTAGTAAAAGTTATTAGGAATATTAAACACTCAGGTGCTTCGCCTCTTTATAGATCTGACACCTCCTTTCCTATTTTACCAGCTTTCGGTAAATACAGATAAGAAACTCGCTTTTGGTTGATCCTGGGAAGAGACTCTCCGAGGCTTGATAAAAAAACCCGCAAAGAAGCTGTTTGGAGTTCTTTGCGGGTCTCTCGCACGTCCTAAAAAGGACTCTTTGCAACTAAATTTGACTCCTTTATAAACTATCCTCCGCTGAATGTCAAGATAAATCGTTACTGGAGTTTCCTTGTCTACCAAACGGAGCATCAACTTTACATCTGTTCACCTCGTCTTCTCAACTTTCTATTTCCCCATCTCTTCATTTCTCGATGAAGCCTTCCTGCCCTCCCACCACCAATTCTGGAATCCTCAGGGTGGGTTGGGCATCAGAGACCGGAACACCCTGACCATCTTTTCCACAGGTTCCGATCCCAAACCCGAGATCATTTCCAACCATATCGATGTCTTTCAGAACTTGAGGCCCGTTGCCAACCAGAATGGCTCCACGGACCGGCTCTCCCACACTTCCTCCCTCAATCAAATATCCCTCACTCACTTCAAAGATAAAATCTCCGTTGACGGTATTGACCTGTCCACCACCCATCTTCTTTACAAACAATCCCTT
Organism: Syntrophaceae bacterium UBA2188; assembly: GCA_002327985.1. Classification (GTDB taxonomy): domain Bacteria; phylum Desulfobacterota; class BSN033; order BSN033; family UBA1163; genus UBA1163. The sequence continues at coordinate 11,700 of DCVM01000055.1, forward strand.
CTCGACTGAATGAACAATCTCTTCGGGCTTCCTCTTTCCGGAAAGAATCATCGTGTTACTCATCCTCGGAATGGGCTTTTGCTGGTAAGACTCTCTTCTTCCATTTCCGCTCGATTCCACACCGTCTTCCAATGCGGATAGCCGATCATAAAGATATCCCCTCAAGATGCCCTCTTCCACCAGAATGGTCCTTCGAGAAGGAACCCCTTCGTCGTCGAAAGCATAGGATCCTCTCTTCTGGGGAAGGGTAGGATCATCGACCACTGTAATCAGAGAAGAGGCCACCTCCTCTCCGATTTTCTTGGAATAGACGGAAAGCCCTTGCTGAGCAAGATCCGCCTCCAATCCATGGCCAATGGCCTCATGGATCATCGTTCCTCCTGCTTCACTCGATAAGACCACCGCCATTTTCCCCATGGGTGCTTTTCTGGCAGAAAGCATGAGAAGAGCCCTCTTGGTGGCCATCTCAGCTACCTTCTCTGGAGGATGAAGATCAAATAGCTCAAAGCCCATCGTTCCTCCTATCGGCTCATATCCGGTCTGTACAACATCTCCTTTCGCTGAAACGACCTGAACAGAAAAAACGGTTCCTATCCTTTCTCCTTCTATGCAAAGACCCTCTGAATTCGAAATGGAAAGCTTCTGATTCATATCCCGATACAGGACTTTCACCTGCTGAACACGGGGATCCAGTTTTCGAGCCACCTCATTGGCTCTCTTCACCATCGAAACCCTCTCTTCTATTGAAAGTCCTTCGGGAGGCTTCTGGATCGGATAAAGAGATTGGGGAAACGAGGGAGACAAAAGCGCGGGGCGAGGTGATGACGGGAGTCCAACGGCCCTTTTCCCTCCGCCTTCTTTTGCAGCCTGACTTATCCTTCTGGCTAACATGAAAAGGGATTCCTGCGAGACCTCTGTTGTAAAACCATAAAATGTCTTTCTATCATAGAGAATTCGAAGTCCAATCCCCATGTCCAAACCTGAAATGATTTTTTCGATCCGATCTTCCTCGCAGATGATCGCCACCGAATAGGTCTGTTCAAAAAAGAGATCCGCAAACTCCCCTCCCTCTCGAAGGGCCTCCTTTAGGATTTTCTCAAATGGAATTGTTTCGATCATAAAGAACAAACAAAAAGTTTTATGCCCTGAATGCGTCATGCGGAACTTGGTTCAGCATCTCTTCAGCGCAGGCTTGGTTTACCCTCTTAAAATCTCTCGCCTAAATCTTCCCATTCAGGGTTAAATTGGTTTATCAAATTAATTTTCCAATCTTTATGCCAATTCTTTAGCTGTTTTTCTCTGCTTATAGCACTTTCCACTTCCTCTGTTACTTCATAATAAACAAGTTTCATAAGGTTATACCTTTTTGTAAATCCTTCCACCAATTTATTTTTGTGCTCAAACATTCTGCTTTCAAGGTCATTGGTTACTCCTATATAAATAACCTTGTTTGATTTGTTGGTGAGAATGTAAACATAGTATTGTTTATTCTCTTTCATAAATTAGATGCTGAAACAAGTTCAGCATGACATTTTATTAATGTCAAAACAATCGTGAATTAATTTCATAACAGGGCTCGGTATGAAGCTTTTGAGTTTTTGGATTTTGTGTTTCGGATTCAGGTCATTGGTTCTATCGGGATTTCCTTGCGTAGCCCTCCTAATACCTCCTCCAAATCTTTCTCCCATCCCGGCGCCACCATCAATTCCACGATGGCCTCATGAGGATCTCTTGTTCTCACAACCGCCATTCCTTCATAGGATTCGATGATGAATTTAAAATAGGCGATATCTTCCCGGCGTAGCCTGAAATATTTGGATTGGGTGTCCATCTTGCCAATTTCAAATTTCAGATTTTAGATTTCAGATTGAAAAGTCTGCCCTCTGCAAATTTAACTCTTTTTTCTCTTAATCAGGGTCCCTGTAACATCTCCGAAGAGGATCACATCTTTGATCGTCCCCTCCGTGGGGTAAAGGTCTTTCGACAACCATCCTTCAATCAGACCCTCTTTGGAATGCGTGACCTCTGGATCGAGAAAAAGGTTAACATAATATTCTTTTCCATCTTTCAATTTCTCAGATTTTTTTCTTTTCTCCTCTTCCTCTTTTGAAGCCACCATCACTTCGTAACTGGAAGGGCCTCCTTTAGGAAAAGTGGCCACTGTATATTTCTTTCCCCTTTCAATCTCTCCGTAAACACCGTAACGGAAATTATAAGAAGCGGTGAGGAAATCGTCATAGACCATGCCCGGAGGAATTTCCTCTTCGGTCCTCATCTGGGTGCCATCCTTTCTCCGTCTCACTTTAATCCACTTTCGCTTCTGGTAATCAAAGAGGTAGGTTCGCCTCCTCAGTTTGTTTCCCACCTTCACGTCTTCTTCGAAAGAAATGGACCGGAAGCGCTTTCCCCCTTCCACTTCCTCCATGACAGATCGATAGGTGTCCGTTCGATATCGGGCCACCCATCCCATAACGCCTAAGGTCTCTCCTTGAAGGGTGGCTAAATAACGGCCCTTTTCACCTGTTTCCTTAAGACTTAATTTTCCGAGAGCCACCTTCTTAAATACCCAGACTCCAATATCGTAGAAAAGCTCCTCCCCCTTAAAGAATTCGCCGATGGAGTCTCCCCCGATTTTTGGAAGGACGGAAGGATCTGCCCAGGTCTCCCGAATGGGGAAGGGAAAACAAGGAAGGAGAGAAAATCCTAAAAGATATCGCAGAAAATGTCTTCGGGTTATGAATGTCATCTGTTTGTTAATCCTATAATGATGGAATGTTTGAATACTGGAATGATGGGTAACAAATCTTAACTTTTTTGTACCCATTATTCCAATGTTCCTTTATTCCAATATTCCGCGGAGCCTTACATGTGCAGTTCGATTACATCCCCTTCGCTCACGCGATAATCCCGCTTGACCATCTGCCCATCAAACTTCCCAGAACCCCATATCTTTGCGTATCGGAGCTTGGCAACAAAATCTTTATGGACAGAGAGGGCAACATCTTCCACCGTGCTCCCCTTTTTAAGTATCACCGGTTCTGCCAGATCAGCTTCTTTGCCGGGTATTTTGGTATAGACCCGGATGATATTTAGGATTTGATAAATCTCTTTTTTCAGCTCTTCAAAGTTCATTCCTTCTCTGGCAGAAATGGGGAGAATGGAAAAATCGTCTTTAAAATGGTTTTCGAATTTCTGATAAGCCCCCATGGCATTTTTTGCATCGCATTTATTTCCGACGAAGATGGCCCTTAGAGAAACCCATCCCACCTCCAGGGAAGGCATCGAATCCTTTCCGACCGCCTTGATTCTCATCCTGTCCAATTCCTCCAGGAGAATCTCCATCTGGAAGACGGGGTCATCCGTCAGGTCAACCAAGAGAAGGAGGGCATCTGCATTTCGAATCAGGTTGGGGAATCCAGGTTCGACATGGTCCAATTGAATGGGTGGGGTATCGACTAATTGGATCTGTAGATTTTCAAACTTCATCATTCCGGGAATGGGCTTCTGGGTCGTAAAAGGATAATGACCCACCTCCGAAGAGGCATTGGTGATCTGAGAGGGGAGGCTTGATTTCCCAGAATTGGGAAGTCCCAAGAGGACGACCTGAGAGGCTCCTTCCCTTTTGATATTATAGGCCTGCTCTGCCCTCCCAACAGTGGGTCTCTTCTGGAGTTCCTCTTTTAATTTAGCCATTCGGCTCTTCAGCTGCCCCCGAAGTTTCTCCGTCCCTTTATGTTTTGGGATAATGGCCATCATCACTTCGAGCGCTTTAATCTTCTCTGGCGTGGTCTTGGCCTGCTTGAACTTAAGCTCTGCCTCTAAATATTGAGGGGTGAGATTCGCTGGCATATTAAAAGCGCTCTTTATCCGTCTGTAGGTTATGAAAATGATGCCCGTTTCGGCCTCACTCCATGATTCCTTTTAATCATATATTCTATAAGAAATTAATAAACAGTCAACACTCTTGAGAGCTGACCGTCAATCATTTTCATGAAAATAGGCAATTCAACCTATAAAATATCATCCCATGTCGTTGGGGAAGTTGCTAAAACAGATGGACAGGCCTCCAAAACTTTAGAATGCGGTCTTTGATGGGTGAGGTCATTGTCCTGATCAGGCAAAACAAATTCTTAAATGGTTTTAAGTTCATGGATTAAAGCAAACAAAGGTTTCCGCTCTAAAGTTTTTTCAACCTGACCATCTGTTTTTAAAAGTGATCGACGGTCACTCCTGAGAGGCCAGAATAGAAAATGGATGAAGGATAGGAATACCCATTGATTTAAATCCCGATTTTTGGTAAAAATATCGCTAAAAGGAGTCTACGGTGGAATCTATGAAAATATTGGTCGTCGATGATGAAGCCCCTGTTCGGGAGATGATTGAAAAGGGCCTTTCCCAGATGGGAGGGTATAATGTAGAGGGCGCCCAGAGCGGTCCCGAGGCCATTGAGAAGATGGAAAAGGATGTCTTCGATTTAGTCATGACTGACCTCAAGATGCCCGAGATGGACGGCCTGGAACTCTTAAAAATGATTAAAGGGATGAGGCCGGAGGTCATGGTCATCCTGATGACGGCCTATGGATCGATCGAGACAGCGGTGGAGGCAATGAGGATAGGGGCCAACGACTATATCACCAAACCTATTGATTTGAACGAACTCCTCATCCATATCTCCAAGGCGCAAAAGGAAAGTCTCCTCCTCAGGGAAAATCGCCTTCTGAGGATGGAGGTGAGGAAAAAATTTGAGTTCAACAATATCATCGGGAAAAGTAAGAAAATGCAGGAGATGTTTTCCTTGATCGAAAAGGTGGCCCCGGGAAACAGCACGGTAATGATTTATGGGGGGAGTGGAACCGGCAAGGAACTGGTGGCCAAGGCCATCCATTATCATAGCCCGAGGGCGGATCGGCCTTTCATCCCCTTCAATTGTGGTGCGATCCCTGAGACGTTAGTGGAAAGCGAACTCTTCGGTCATATCAAGGGCGCTTTCACTGGCGCCATCCAGGGGAAGAGGGGTTTGTTCGAAGAGGCCAATGGAGGGACGCTCTTCTTGGACGAGATCTCTAATATTCTCCCCTCTGTTCAGGTCAAACTCCTCAGAGTGCTTCAGGAGAAAGAGGTGATGAAGGTGGGGAGCACAGAGAGGACAAAGATTGATGTCCGAATGATTGCGGCCACTAACGAGAATTTGGAAGAAAACATGAAGAAGGGGAAATTTCGGGAAGACCTTTTCTACCGTCTTCATGTCTTCCCTATTTTTCTTCCTGATTTGAAAGATAGAAAAGAAGACATTTCTTTGCTTGCTTACCATTTTCTGGATCTCTATTCCAAAGAAGCCAAAAAGGAGATGAAGGGAATCTCCAAGGAAGCGATGAAACTTCTCTTAGAATATCATTGGCCTGGGAATGTTAGAGAATTAGAAAATGTCATTGAACGGGCTGTGATCATGGCTGATCAGGACACCCTGGTGCCTAATGACCTCCCCAAAGATTTGACGCAAGGATTTTCAGAAATGATTAAAAAGGGAGTGAGGGACCGTAAGTCCCTGGAGGATATCAAGTCTGAATATATCAGGGAGATACTCAAAGAGGTCCGTGGAAACAAAAGAGTGGCTTCAGAAATCCTTAAGGTGAATCCAAGAACGTTGTATCGGTTCGAGAAAAAAAGCCAACCTGCATAAACCTCTGAACTTCTGCCTTTAACCCTCTACCAGTCGAGAGTAATCGTGAGGGTATCTGAATAACTTCCGACTGAAACATCCTGACCGGTCGGGATCCTGCCATAGATGTTGATAATCTGACTCCAGGGAGCTGGTTTGCCCGTAGGTCTTCTGAGGCCTATATCTGCTGTTCCCCCTGTTCCATTTCCAAATATGATCGTACGGGCAACATCGGTAAAAATATTATAGTTTAATAAATCCGTCCCCCCTGAACGTTTCATCTGCCTGGGATTGAATATTCCAGAAGTCTGACTGGGACCAGCCGTGAGGTTGGCTTTTACGATATCCGATGTGCAATTGATGGTGACGGTTCCTGCTGTATCTAAAGGTTGGGTTGAAAAGATGTCATAATTCCCAAAACCCATGGGGGTCGCGCTCACCGTGCATTGCGACAGGGCCATTCCTGCTCTGAAGAGTAGGAAAAGGGTAGCAAAAATAAAAAAAATGATCCGATTCGCTTTATTCACAGATAACTTCTCCCACCTCAACCAATAACTCATCACTTTTGGGAAGGATTATATCAAATGTAAAAGTTTTATCCAAATACTTAAATTCTCCTTTATATTTTCCGGGGTTAATATTTTCAAGATAAAACTCCCCACCCTTTCCAGTGGAAGAGATGAGCTCCTTCCCGTCGACGATCAGTCTAAATTCGATGTACTCCACAGGCCGAATCTCTCCATTGACCTTGACTTTCAACGTTCCAATAAAAGCTTGCATTTTCGTGGCACCGAATTCAATGTAAGAACCGCTCCTGAGAGGAGGCGAGACATATTTCATCACATCGGTGAGGGTATATTCGATGGGAATATCTTTGTCATTTATAGAAATTTGATTGTCATAATAAGAACTTAAATTGGGAATCATTACCTTGCCTGAAGTCCCTGTCCGGCCAATCTCCTGACTATTCAAAGAGACTCGAACCCCCTTTAGATCTCCCACCTTCACCAGGGCAAAACTATCTTGGATGGGCCGGCTGACATTAAAAGAATCTCTTACAAAAGAGAGACCTCCTCCTGCAGACAAAGAGTACGTCTCCGCATGGTTTACTCCGATGATTTCGCCTGCAACCTGTCCATACTTGGCATTGTATTGCAATAGGAGGTTGTAGTTATTGTAAGTGTCTGAGTCTCCATGATATCGTTCAAAAGAGGCTCTGCCTCCAAACCCCTCACCCAGGGGGAGATTTTTCAACACTTGGATGCGTTCCTTCGAAGTCCCATCTGCCCTTTGATAACTGGATGAGGCAGTAATGCCATGTTTGAAATAATAGTTGACTCCAATTGTGAACTCGCTGATATTACTTTCCATGTCTCTTTTGAAAGCGGCCGTGATATTGGACCGGTCTGTGATTTTTCTTGAATAACTTGCCAAAAAGATTTTCGTATCTGGACCGCTATATTTTTTGACAGCACTAAAACCAAGGGAAAGAGACCCCAGAAGAAGAGAAGAATAGCCAACCCCTGCGCTGGTCTCATATTTTACTCTCTCTAATGTCTTTGCCAATAAGATATTAGTATAATCTCTCGTAAACCCCCTCATGAGAAGATTGAAAGACAGGTTCCGGCCCTGGTAGAGATAACTCATTGAACCACCCAAACCATTTCGCCTTCCCTCTGAATCACTCCATGCAAAAGATCCGCTCACAATCCCCAATTGTTTTGGCAGGAGGTAAGTCGAGGTCAGACCAAAATTCATCACTTCTCCTGAAACCTCTGCCCGAACTCCTGCAGTCAAAGAATCATTGATTCCGTAACGATGGAAACCCAGAAATGCAAAATCTTTATATCGATTGCTGACCACCCCAAAATCTTCTCTTAAAAAACCAAGGTGATAGCTGTATTCGTGGAGACCTTTCTTCAAAAGGGTATCTGAAAAATAGTAGGGCAATTTAATCCTCTGCTCCCTCCCAAAAGGGTCCTTTAAAACCACCTCAACAAGTCCTGCTCCCACATAGGTGGGGATATCCTGAAGTTCAAAGCCTCCTGGCGAAACCCTCTCTTTTCTAATCAAGACTCCATCTCGATAGACTTCCACCTCAGAGGGAAGAGAGGTTATTCCGGAAAAACTGATTTCCGGATATTTGATGAAATAGGGATTGATCAAATAGTTTTTCGAAAAACTGAGTCCTCCCATATTCAGGGTACTTCCAAGCTCTCCGGAAGAGGCAAAAAAATCGCCGCCAACTCCTCTGATGAGATCTTCCCTTCGATCGTAAGTAATATTGCTCATCAACCTAACCAAATGTGCTCCTTCTCCTTTTTGTTGGCTATAAGAGGAGTCTGTCAGGAAGAGAAAATCTCCGGTTCGGAAGCCCAACTGATTGGTCACGACGGTTTTATCGTAGGTAAACGAATCTTTTGCGTAATAAGTCACATTATAATTAAGAAAACCGGCTGTATCTTTTGGATAATTCACCTTAAGTTGCCTTGGATAACGCAGTTCGAATACCTTTTTGGCAAGGATTTGCGGATCCGCCACCATTTCAATAATCAATTTTTTCTCGTTCCATTCAAGCCTCAAGCCTTCCATGGATTTAAGAGAAAGAAATTCTTCTCCTTCGATGAGGGACTTTCTCCCTTTCAGTTCGGAAAAACCCATCTTTTTAAGATCTTCGGTCCGGACTAAAAAATCTCCATCCTCAGTGAGATGAACAATAAATTCACCTTTTTCTTCACCGTTAAGAATGA
>DCVM01000044.1 GCA_002327985.1 Syntrophaceae bacterium UBA2188
TGCATTATTTATGACGCTTTATATAATTGGGGCTGCCGTCGGTAAGGCCGAGCTATCAGAGCAACTGATTGAATCTTACCGAAAGAAGGAAGCCATGGTTAAACAAACCGCCGATGCGTTTCGGAACCGAATTACGATCATCGGAACGGTCTCCCGACGAATAGCACGATTGGCCAAGGATCCCGCTTTGGTCCAGGATGCCGAGATGCTTTATCGGGAAGTAGACTCGCTGGAGTCCCATTTGGAGAGGTTTGAAAAGTATATAGAGATCTAAGACTCCTTCCTCATAATCGTCACTTTTAAATCTCCTTCTAAAATGCTATATTTCAAATCGGAAAAAATAAGATAAGGCTCTTTGTTCTCACATCCAATTTATCCAAATCCCTTTACTTAATTGCATCAGAGGAGGTAACGCTATGGACTCTGGAGGATACTCCAACCGCTACGGCATTGATCTACATGGGATAAAGAATGTTGGAAGGGTTTTTTGGACCCCTCCCACTCCTGTGCTCTATGAGGAGATTGTGCGAAGAAGGGAAGGATTCATTTCTCACTTGGGACCGATTGTCGTACGAACGGGACATTATACCGGCCGCTCTCCCAACGACAAGCAAATTGTTCGGGAAGCTTCAAGCGAAGAGAAGATCTGGTGGGGATCCGTCAATGTTCCCATGGAGCCAGCCAAGTTTGATATGCTCCATTCGAGGTTACTCGCCTATCTACAAGGCAGAGATCTTTTTATTCAGGATTGTTTTGTCGGAGCAGACCCCGCCCACCGGATTCCCATTCGCATCATCACGGAATATGCATGGCATAGCCTCTTTGCCAGAAACATGTTTATCCAGATCAAAGAGAGAAGCCAGCTGATCAATCATATCCCACAGTTCACGGTTATCAACACACCCAGATTTCATGCCCTCCCTGAGCTCGATGGAACCAATTCAGAAGCATACATCATCGTCAATTTCGGCAAGAAACTGATCTTGATCGGCGGAACCAGTTATGCTGGAGAGATTAAGAAGTCCATCTTCACCCTACTCAACTACCTTTATCCGCAGAAAAAAATTTTGTCGATGCATTGTTCAGCCAATGTGGGTGCAAAGGGAGATGTCGCCATCTTTTTTGGCCTTTCGGGAACTGGAAAAACCACGCTTTCTGCCGACCCCGATAGACGGTTGATCGGAGATGATGAGCACGGTTGGAGTGATGAAGGGATCTTCAATGCTGAGGGCGGCTGTTACGCCAAGGTGATCAACCTTTCGAAGGAGGCAGAGCCCCAGATCTATGAGTGTACGCGACGGTTCGGAACAATCCTCGAAAATGTTGCCATTGATGTCGAAACCAGGCGTATTGACTTAAACAACGCCTCTTTGACTGAAAACACACGCGCGGGATACCCGATCAGCCATATTGAGAATGCCATCCGATCAGGGATGGGAGATCACCCAAGCAAAATCATCATGCTCACTTACGACGCTTTTGGGGTTCTTCCCCCAGTGGCAAAATTGACTTCCGAGCAAGCCATGTATCACTTCCTGACAGGTTATACCGCCAAGGTTGCCGGCACAGAGAGGGAAACGGGAGGGAAGCCTGAAAGCACCTTTAGCACCTGCTTCGGAGCCCCCTTCATGGCCCTCCCTCCAGCAGTCTATGCAACACTGCTGAGAGATAAGATCGATAAACACAAGGTTAATTGCTGGCTGGTCAATACGGGGTTAAGCGGGGGCTCGTTTGGGGTTGGAGAGCGGATTAAGATTGCCCACACTCGGGCCATGATCGGAGCAATTTTGAATAATTCCTTGAGCAACGTACCCACCCGGCTGGACCCGATTTTTAACCTTCACGTTCCCGTATCGTGCGAAGGAATATCTCATGAAATATTAAACCCCAGAAACACTTGGACGAATCCAAGTGACTACGACAAGGTTGCGCTGGACCTGGCGTCCAAATTCAGCAAGAACTTTGAGAAATTTGCACCGGACGTTTCCCATGAGGTTCGGGAGGCCGGCCCAAGGGCAAGATAAAACAGAGATAAACAGAGATCCTAAGTTGAAACTTTTATCGGTGGAAGTGAACTACCCCGCAGCAAGCTGCGGGGCATCAAATTCTCTAAAAAACTTTCCTCCCCCTTGATGGGGGAGGATTAAGGTGGGGGTGATGATAAGATCATTTCCCCCTCACCCTAACCCTCTCCCCCCAGGGGAGAGGGAGGCCATTCATCCCCCCAGCAGAGCTGAGGGGTATTCTGGCATATTTTTATAAAACGGTGTCAAATCCTTTATCAGGTAAGCCAGCCCCAAAATCTAAGTTAGAAGTTACGTCCAATAGTATGGAAGCCGGGTGAAATAGAAGAAGAGTATTTTGCAAGGATCGAGTTTGAAAAGAGGAAGATAAGAAAAGACTGAAGGAACTTCATCACATGAGATGTCCGGAGTGTGGAATGGAACTTATAGAGATTGATTATAAAGGGATTAAGGTGGATGAGTGCTCTAAATGTGAAGGGGTTTGGCTTGATGCCGGAGAACTTGAGGCCATCTCAAGGTTTGAGAAAACCAGTCTCGATAAATTGTTTAGCGTGTTTAGTGAACTACCCCGCAGCAAGCTGCGGGGCATCAAATTCTCTAAAAAACTTTCCTCCCCCTTGATGGGGGAGGATTAAGGTGGGGGTGATGATAAGATCATTTCCCCCTCACCCTAACCCTCTCCCCCCAGGGGAGAGGGAGGCCATTCATCCCCCCAGCAGAGCTGAGGGGTATTCTGGCATATTTTTATAAATAAAGGCAATGGAGAGAATTGTGACATGGGCAATGGGTACCGCCTGAATATCGATGAAGTGCTTTTGCAATTCAATAGCACTGCTGACCGTGGTCTGAGCAAAGCCGAGGCATCCCGCCGCCTAATGGAGCACGGTCCTAACGAGCTGCAGGCCGTCCGTCGGATCTCGCCGTGGGCCATTCTGTTTGAGCAATTCAAGAACATTTTGATCCTCATCTTGCTCATCGCGGTTGTCCTTTCGGCCTTCCTCGGTCACAGCATCGAGGCCATCGCCATTGCCGTTATTTTGCTATTTGCAGTGGTCTTGGGATTTGTGCAGGAATACCGCGCTGAGCGCGCCATCGAGGCATTGAAACGGATGGCGGCACCGACAGCTACCGTGATCCGGGACGGAGAAGAAATGGACATGCCAGCGAGAGATCTGGTTCCGGGTGACATCATTCTTATCCGGGCAGGTGATCGCATCCCAGCGGATGCAAGACTGATTGAAGCGGTCAACCTCCAGATCGAGGAAGCCTCCCTCACCGGTGAGTCAGTTCCGGCGGAAAAGAACACCCAACCACTTCCCAACATCGAATTGGCAGTGGGCGATCGTAAAAACATGGTCTATGCTGGCACCGTTGCCACTTATGGCCGGGGCCGTGGGCTTGTCGTTGATACGGGAATGCAAACCGAATTCGGCAAGATCGCTCAATTGCTGCAGACTGTCGAAACCGGTAAGACCCCGCTTCAGGAAAACCTCGATAAAGTCGGCCGTCTTCTCGCCCGTGTCGGTATCGCAGTCGTGGTGTTAATCGTTGGCCTGGGTCTCTTCCGGGGCCAGCCTTTCTTGGAGATCCTCATCTTTGGTATCGCTCTGGCCGTGGCCATAGTTCCGGAAGCGTTGCCCGCTGTTGTCACCATCTCCCTCGCGATCGGTGTACAGAGAATGGTTAAGCGTAACGCACTCATCCGTCGTCTTTCAGCCGTTGAGACTCTCGGCAGCACATCTGTTATCTGTTCAGACAAGACAGGAACACTCACGAAAGACGAGATGACCATCCGCAAAATCTTCGCAGCCGGCCAGATGCTGGAAGTCTCTGGAGCAGGTTATGACCCCCACGGAGAGTTTTCACGGAATGGTTCTATTGTCGAAATATCTCCAGCACTCATGGCGGTACTTCGTGCCGCCATGCTGGCTTCCGATGCACGCCTGGTCCAAAATAGTGAAAGCGGTCAATGGCACATCAAAGGTGACCCCACGGAAGGAGCACTCATTGTGGCTGCCGCAAAAGCCGGTCTGGACAAGAATGAACTGGACAACCAGTTTCCGCGCGTTCACGAAATTCCATTTACTTCTGAAACAAAACGCATGACCACACTCCATACTACCCCTGACGGTCCAGTCGCCTATTCCAAAGGTGCACCCGAGGTCATTCTCGATTCATGCACCCATCAGTTGACTGAAACCGGTGAAACGCCACTCAAACAGGCTGAAAAGGAGGCCATTCTGGAGACGGGGCGTCAAATAGCAAGTAACGCTCTGCGTGTTTTAGCTTTGGCCTGCAAATCGAATGCTGGTCTGGAAAACGCAGAACAGGGGATGGTCTTTTTGGGATTGGTGGGGATGATTGACCCACCCCGCCCGGAGGCTAAATCAGCGGTTCAGACAAGCGAGCAGGCGGGCGTCAAGGCCGTGATGATCACTGGCGATCATCCTCTCACTGCCCAGGCCATCGCCAGAGAATTGGGTATCCTCAAGGAGGGCCGTGTCGTCACCGGCATGGAACTGGAGGCGATGAGTGAGGTCGAGTTCGAGCGCGAGGTGGAGAATATCGAAGTCTATGCCCGCGTCTCCCCGGCGCACAAGCTCCGCGTGGTGACTGCCCTGCAAAAGAAAGGTCATGTTGTCGCGATGACGGGAGATGGTGTGAACGATGCCCCTGCGCTCAAAAAGGCTGATATTGGAATTGCCATGGGGATCACTGGAACAGACGTGACCAAAGAAGCCGCTGCCATGACTCTTACCGATGACAATTTTGCCTCCATTGTTGCAGCCGTGGAGGAAGGGCGAGGGGTCTTCGGCAATATCAAGAAATACCTGATGTACTTGCTCTCATCCAACATCGGCGAAATCGTCCTGATGATGGGGGCCTCGCTACTCGGCCTTCCTTTGCCCCTCAGCGCGGTCCAGATCTTATACGTTAACCTGGCCACGGATGGCCTTCCAGCCCTGGCCCTTGCCGTGGACCCTTTCGAAACGGACCTGATGCGGCGGAAACCACGAAACCCACGCACCGGCATTTTCACCCGCCCGGTGGTGATCCTGATGGTGGTGGGTGGTTTGTGGTCGGCAACCATTAATTTTGGGCTATTCGCCTGGGCGCTGAACTCCGGTCGAAGTATCGAAGAAGCAATGACGATGACCTTCGTCTCTTTGGTGCTGATCCAGTTTTTCAAAGCTTATAATTACCGTTCCGACCGGAACTCCGTGTTGGTGCGTCCGTTTTCGAATCGGTGGCTTAATCTTGCCATCCTGTGGGAGTTGATCCTTTTGGCTTTGATCATTTATCTGCCTCTTCTGCGCGTTCCCTTTGGTACCTTCAGTCTACCACTCGTAGATTGGATTATTATTGTGGGTCTCGCCTTGACGGTCTCACCGGTGCTGGAGCTGGCCAAGTGGATGGAAAGGCGCGGATGGTTTGGGAAGTTGATCTGAGCCAAATGCTCCTCGCAACGATACTCAGGGAGTCTGCTTTGGATTTTTCATGACGAACAGGAGGAAGCAGCCTCGTAACTTGAACACGATTAGGGTGAGGTTTTAATGATGATTCTATGGGTTGGATTAATACTTTGCACATCGGTGATTGTTTATGCAGGCACAAGGCTTTCGAAGTACGGTGATATTATTGCTGAAAAGACAGGACTGGGAGGAACATGGATAGGCGTCGTGCTTCTGGCATCGGTGACTTCGCTTCCAGAACTTGTAACAGGAATAAGCTCTGTCACCTATGCGGGGGTTCCTGATATAGCCATTGGTAATGTGATTGGAGCTTGCGTTTTTAACATGCTTATTCTTGCTATTCTTGATGCTATTTATCGCCCCATGCCCGTATTATCAAAAGCACTTCAAGGGAATATTCTATCTGCTGGATTTGGAATCTTTCTTCTCAGCTCGGTTGCTATTAGTTTGGTCTTGGGTAATCGCATTTTCCCATTGGGCTGGATTGGGCTTTATACTCCATTACTTGTGTTGATCTATTTATTCGCTATGAAATTGGTTTATCTGTACGAGAGAAAACAGGTTTCTGTATTTATCAAGGAAATGGCAGTTGAACTCAAGTATGAAGACATTTCAGTGAAAACGGCTATTCTGAAGTTTAGTATCAACGCTGTTTTTGTTATCGTTGCTTCTGTCTTTTTGCCGAAGGTAGGTGAAGGCATTGCAGAATCTACGGGTTTGGGACAGACCTTTGTGGGCAGTATCTTTATCGCAATAGTCACAACTATCCCAGAAGTGGTCGTTTCTATAGCTGCAGTAAGAATTGGCGCTATAGACCTTGCAATGGGTAATCTATTCGGAAGCAATATTTTTAACCTCTTTATCCTTGCTATAGATGACTTCTTTTTTATCAAAGGTCCTATTCTTTCGTTTGTTAATCAGAATCATATCATCTCTACCCTATTTGCCATCGCTATGACATCCACTGCAATTATTGGTTTAACTTATCGTGCTGAGAAAAGAACATTGTTTCTGGCTTTGGATTCTATAGTGATCATGCTGCTCTATTTAGCTAACTTGATGTCTCTATATATGCTGAAATAGTGTAGGGATTGTTTCCCGAACAGTCCCAAAAATTAACCAGAACATTCTCAAAGGCCTCAAGGGAATGAATATTCTTGTGATTAGCTGGCGGGAAACGCAGAGGATAAACACCGCCTTTGACAAATATACGCCTCAACTGGAGGTGAACGGTGATAAAATCTATTATGTCTGGGAGGAAGATCATGGATCCATAGAACCCATCTGGGTAGCTGAAGAGAATGTGGTAGAATAAAAACCCTATCCAATGCTGAGGATTTTATTGGGTATTCCAAAATGTGTGTTTTTATCAACAATCGTTAAGCCTCAAAACTATACGATACTGTAGAATTGTAGGTATTCCTCAACCGTCTTAACTCAATTTCTTCAAAGCCTCTTCAATCCGGTTTAATCCTTCCTTAATATCTTCCATCGACGTGGCATAAGAAAGCCTTTCAAAGGGGTCGGCTCCGAATTCAACCCCTGGGACAACTGCCACTTTTGCCACATCCAAGAAAAAATCAGCGAGGTGTGTGGAATTTTCAATCTTCTTTTTCTGAAAGGACTTCCCATAATAAGATGAAAAATTTGGAAAAACATAGAAAGCCCCGATCGGCTTATAACAGGAAACCCCTAAAATTTTATTTAACCGGTCCACGATATAGTTTCTTCTCTGGCCAAAGGCCGTCACCATCTTTGTTACTTCATCTTGAGGCCCAATGAGAGCCTCCACAGAGGCCTTTTGGGAAATGGAGGTGGGATTGGAGGTGCTCTGGCTCTGAATATTGTTCATGGCTGAAATAATCTCTTCAGATCCTGCAGTATAACCAATTCTCCAGCCTGTCATCGCATAAGTCTTCGCAACTCCATGAACGATGATTGTTTTTTTCTTAATCTCTTCACTCAGGGAGGCGATACTAACGAATTGAAATCCATCATAGACAATCTTTTCGTAGATCTCATCCGAGATAACGAAAATTTCTTTCGAAAGTGCAATCTCTGCAATTTTTTCTAATTCTTTTTTCGTATAAGCACTTCCTGTTGGGTTCGAAGGACTATTGAGGATTAAGGCTTTTGTCTTTGGGGTGATGGCCCTTTTCAATTCATCGGGTGTGATTTTAAACTCGTTTTTCTCCGTCGTTTCAACCATCACTGGAGTTCCGTTTGCCAGTGCCACCATAGGGGGATAAGAGACCCAGTAGGGGGCTGGAACAATGACCTCATCCCCTTGGTCGAAAATAGCCTGGGCTAAGTTGTAAAAAGAATGTTTTCCCCCGCAAGAAACAATAATTTCAGACCTTTTATAGGTAACTTGATTATCTCTTTGGAATTTTTTGATGATTGCATCTTTTAAATCATCGATCCCTCCGACAGGGGTATATTTGGTGAAACCCTCATCAATGGCTTTCTTTGCAGCCTTTTTGATATTTTCAGGAGTGTCAAAATCCGGTTCTCCCGCTCCAAAACTGATGACGTGGATTCCCTGGGCCTGCATCGATTTTGCCTTGGCATTGATGGCAAGGGTAGGGGAGGGTTTTAAACTTTTTGCTCTATCGGAAAGAACCGCCATATCTATACCTCCTTAAAGAGAATTTCCGAAATTGTATTAATCCTCTCCACCCCCTTGACTTCCTGAGGCATAAGAGGAAGCTCTATCAATCCAATTCTTTGGGAATATTGATTTCTCAATATCTGGATGTAATGCTGTTGCATTTCCTTTCTTATTTTATGGAAATTGCAGTCTGCTTCCTGGATAATGTAATTAATAATCAAATGGTTTACTTTGAGCTGATATTCATCAAAATCTTTAATGATCCTTTGCGTCTGTCTGACTCCAAGAGCTTCGGGAATGGTCACAATAATGAAGTCAGATTTTTGAGGATCCCGGATAAAATTGACCACCTTTTCGGCCAAATCCTCCCATCCNNACGACCAAATCATATTTAGAACTCTCGACCATGTCCAAAATATAGCTGAGCATATACTCTTCTTCAATACCGGGTGCCCCTCCGATGTAGTCAACAAAATCGTAATCGAGTGTGGTAAAAGAAGATAACACCTCATAGATTTCGGGTCCAAATCTTTCTTTCCATTTTTTCAAAACGGCGTCAGAACTGATTTCAATTCCATATAGGTCCTTTGTATTTTTAATGGGTTTTTCCTGATCGCCGATATCCATCTCAAAAATATCAGAAAGGGATGGAGTGGGATCACTTGAAATGATTAATGTCTTTTTCCCCTGAAGGGAGAAATGAAGAGCAATCGCAGAAGCACAGGTGGTCTTTCCGACACCCCCTTTTCCTCCGATCATGATCAGGCGTTTTTGTTCCTTATCCAGGCGTTTTAATGAAGAATTCATCACAACCCCTCTAAAGACATTGATTTTAAATATATTAAACTTTATAATAAAATGATTATTTGGTCAAGATATTCAATTAAAGTCTTTGGTTAAAAGGGTAGGGCAAGGATGCCTGATGGAGGAGAATTTTGGCATCAGGGATGATTGAAATCGATTCAGAATTATGTAAAGACTGTAAATTATGTATTTCTGTTTGCCCTCATCATTTGATCGAATCTTCTGATCGAATGAATCAAAAGGGGTATTGCTCTGCTGTTTTTATTGAAAAACCTTTGAAAAAAGAGGGTAGGAAATGTACGGGATGTGGCCTCTGCGCTATTATCTGCCCAGAAATTGCCATTGAGGTGTATCGTGCCTAAGGTTTTGATGCGTGGGAATCATGTTGTCGGTGAAGCTGCTGTTCGGGCGGGATGCCGTTTTTACTTTGGGTACCCTATCACCCCACAGAATGAGGTTCCTGAATATATGTCGGAAAGGCTCTCTAAGGTGGAAGGAGGGGTTTTCATCCAGGCTGAAAGCGAGGTTGCCTCGATCCACATGGTCATCGGTGCCAGCATGGCTGGGGGAAGAGCGATGACCTCCTCATCAGGACCAGGAATCAGTCTCAAACAGGAAGGCATTTCTTTCCTCTCTGCCTTGGAGCTACCTGCAGTCATCGTCAATATGAGCCGGGGAGGTCCAGGTCTGGGAAATATTGCTCCATCTCAATCTGATTATTTTCAAGCTACGAGAGGAGGGGGGCACGGAGATTACCGAAATATTGTCCTGGCCCCCAACTCGTGTCAGGAACTTGCCGACTTAACCTATGAGGCCTTCAATCTTGCAGATAAATACAGGACCCCTGTTATTATCCTGGGAGACGGGATGCTCGGGCAGATGATGGAACCTGTTGAATTACCCCCTGAGGTTCAAATCAAAAAGCTTCCTCATAAAGATTGGACCCTCACGGGTGCCAAAGGAAGGCCCAGTCGATTTCTCCGATCCCTCATTTTAGACCCCTTTGAAGAAGAAGAGCATAACTGGAAGTTGATGAGGAAATATGAAAGGATTACCAAAGAAGAGGTGAGATGGGAAACTTCTTTTGCCGATGACTCGAAACTGATGGTGGTTGCCTTTGGGATTGCCGCCAGGATAGCCAAAGGGGCGATCAAAAGGCTACGAGACGAAGGGATGAAAATAGGGATCATCCGCCCCATTTCTCTTTGGCCTTTTCCCTATAAGGCGATTAAGGAATTAACGAAAAAAGTAAAGCACTTCTTTGTGTTTGAAATGAATATGGGTCAAATGTTGGAAGATGTCAAATTAGCCCTTGAAGGAAACGGAGAAGTTCATTTTTATGGAAGACCGGGTGGGATTATTCTTACCCCGTTAGAAGTTTCGAGGGTCATCTCCAGTTACTATTATCAAAAGAGGTTAGGGTAATTTAGATGAAAAAGATATTTTCCAGGCCAAAATCTCTCAAGAGAACACCCTTCCACTATTGCCCGGGATGCGGCCACAGCATTCTACACCGAATCATCGGAGAGGTGATCGATGAGATGAACCTCCAGGAGAGAATCATTGGTGTTCCACCGGCAGGGTGTGCAGTTCTGGCATACTTTTATTTTGATATTGACATGGGGGAAGCCTCCCATGGAAGAGGGGCAGCATTGGCTACCGGGATGAAAAGGGCGCTGCCGGATCGAGTCATTTTTACTTACCAAGGGGATGGAGATATTGCTGCCATTGGAACAGCCGAAACCATTCATGCCGCCTCCCGGGGAGAAAACATCACTACTATTTTCGTCAACAACGGGGTCTATGGAATGACGGGCGGGCAAATGGCTCCCACAACAATCCTGGGTCAAACTACCACCACTTCTCCAGGAGGGAGGAATGAGAGAAGGGATGGGTTTCCGATCAATCTCAGCGAAATGCTCGCTGTTGCTAAGGGCAGCGCATATATTGAAAGGACAGCTGTGAATAGCCCTGCCCATATTTTAAAGACAAAAAAAGCGATTGCCAAAGCCTTTCGCGTCCAACTGGAGGGATATGGGTTTTCCCTCATCGAAGTCTTATCGCCTTGTCCAACCAACTGGAAAATGGGATCTGTCGAATCCTGTAAGTGGATCGACGAAGTGATGACTGCTCATTTCCCTCTGGGAGTTTTAAAGGACATCACCGGAGATAAAAAAGATGCTCATTAAGACCGTTTTTTCTGGTTTTGGCGGCCAAGGAGTCATCATGATGGGTTATCTCCTGGCCACTGCGGGGATGTATGAAGAGAAAAATGTGACCTGCTTACCTTCTTATGGAGCCGAGGTAAGAGGTGGAACTGCCAATTGCACAGTCGTCATCTCAACAGAGGAGATTGCATCCCCAGTGGCCTCGGAGCCAGAATTTGCCGTTCTGATGAATAACCCATCCTTGTTTCGTTTTCAGAATCAGGTTCAATCCGGAGGAACCATTTTTTTAAATTCAAGCATGATCGAGTCAAGGCCTATTCGAGGGGATTTGGAAATTTATGAAGTCCCGGTGAATGACCTCGCCAAGAAGCTTTCTGGAAACAAAGGTTCGAATATCATTATGTTGGGGGCGTTTATTAAAAAAACAGGGGTGGTCTCTTTCGAGACGATGACGCACGCTCTTAAAGAAATCTTCGGTGCTAAAAATCCTTCGATTTTCAAGTCCAACAAGGCTGCTTTGCAATTGGGATACGATTATTTAGATTAATACCAGCGACGATGAACAATGAACGATAAACGAAAAAAAAGGATGGTGTGAAATGTCCATTGTTCATGGTATTTTGTTCATGGTTTGGGTAAAAGGAGGAGGCCAATGCCTGTCAAACAAATTTCTGTCAGTTTGGAAAATGTTCCCGGGAAACTCTCTGAGGTGAGTGAATATTTAGGCGAAAATGGCATCAACATCATTGCCTTGAGTGTTGCCGACACCGCAGATATCAGTGCCATTCGATTTGTGCCCAACGATCCAGAAAAAGCAGCCAATGTCTTGAAAAGCCATGGTTATTCGATCAAAATGACCGAGGTGTTGGCAGTCGAGACACCTAACCATCCCGGAGGTTTAAACGCTGTTTTAAAACCGCTCAAAGATGTTTCCATTAATGTCAATTATCTCTATACCTGCCTTGGTACGGGAGAAAAGACAGTGCTTATTGTGGGTGTGGATAAAATGGAAGAAGCAACCCAGGTTTTAAAGAAAAACTGGGTTCATATGTATGACGAGGATCTATATCGGTTGTAATAGGTCACTGGACACAGGTTAAGGTTAGGAAGCCCGTTTGTGTTATACATCGTTTATCGGTAACGACGCTGGTATCGAAACCCGAAACTCGAAAAGCGAGGCTCGAGTATCCCACATCTATTAACAAGCCTCGATACGAGCTTCGGCAACGACAAACGTTAATTTTCCGCGCTGACTATCCTTTTTTTATAGGTGGTCAGGCATAGCTATGGAGTCCTGAAATAATATAGTTGACGCCAAAATAAGTGAACAGGACTGCTGTAAATCCGACAATGGAGAGAATGGCGGTCTTCTTCCCCCTCCAATCTCTTGTTAAACGAGCGTGTAAAAAAGCAGCATAGACAAACCAGGTGATCAGAGACCAGGTCTCTTTGGGATCCCAACTCCAATAACTCCCCCAGGCATAATTCGCCCAGGCAGCTCCTGTCACGATCCCCAACGTTAACATAGGGAAGCCGATCACGATGGATTTATAATTGATTTCATCAAGGACCACCGTCGAGGGCATCCATTTCGAATTTCCTTCTTTTTGACTATTTTTTCTATCTTGAATTAAATAGAGGATGCTGATCCCAAAGGATACGGCAAAAGCAGCATATCCAAAAAAACAGGTGGTGACATGGATGGTCAGCCAATTGCTCTGGAGAGCAGGCATCAGAGGGGTGATCTTGGCGTTAATACCGGGGAAGATAGAGGTCAAAGCGATCGCCAAAAAAGCAAGGGGAGTGATAAAAACCCCTACAATTTTCTGTTGGTATTTGAATTCGAGAATCAGATAGATCAAGACAATGGTCCAGGAAAAGAAGATCAAGGATTCATACATATTGGATAAAGGGATATAGCCATAACCGGTCTGATGGGTTTCCAACCACCGGAGAACAAGACCTCCCGAATGAATAATGAGTCCAACGATCAAGAGAATGGTGGAGAGGGTTCCGAGCATTTTATTACGGGAGGCCGTAAAGATGAGATAGCCTAAAAAACAGATAAAGTAAGCGGCCATGGAAATATTAAAAAGGATCGCGCTTGAAAAAAAGGAATCCATCTCTCTGCTCTAAAAAATAATATAAGGTTTTTTAAAAATAACTGATTAAAATTTTAATGTCAATTTTATTGTTTATAAAAATATGCCAGAATACCCCTCAGCTCTGCTGGGGGGATGAATGGCCTCCCTCTCCCCTGGGGGGAGAGGGTTAGGGTGAGGGGGAAATGATCTTATCATCACCCCCACCTTAATCCTCCCCCATCAAGGGGGAGGAAAGTTTTTTAGAGAATTTGATGCCCCGCAGCTTGCTGCGGGGTAGTTCACTAAGAAAGTAATTCATCACTGGGTCGTGGGGAAGGTCCGATGATCCGGCAGGAATTCCTCCAAAATTCTTATCAAGCAGGAATCCCCACCGTCTCTTGAGAAAAATCCACGGGAAAGTGATGCATGAAATGGGAAAGGAAGGAGAGGGACCTAAGAGGGGTCTATTTTTTTTCAACCACCTTTTCTTTTTTTAAGGGAGTGGAGGTAGGCATCGCTTTTTTCTTCTTTTGAGTTTTTTCGGAGAGTTGGATTTTGTAGGTGGCCTTGAGTAGCAGCACCCCATCGTCCTTATGCCGGTGGATGAACTCCTCCATGTCAGAATATTCCTGACCTTTGAAAAGATGACGGCAATTCCGCAATAGATACATTAAATGAAGGTCATCGATTTTATAATAGACTTCGAGGGGATGTTGAGATTCCTCGGGAATCCTTTCTAAATCTTTAAGATCGATGTCTTCGGCAATCGCATGATACAATTTAAGAAAGGCACCAATTTTATTCTGAGAAAGGGGAGATTTCCATTCCCTTTTTAATTGTTTGGAGATTTCTTCCGATTGAATTTCAAGGGCATCACATTTCAAGGCATAGTCCCCGTCAAAGAGCTGGTATCTTAAAGGTTCATCAATGCTCTCTCTAAATTTTTTTATTACAAATTTCTCTTTTCCATTAGTGGCCTTGAAAAAAGAGGTTTTAACCGGTTCAGAATAGGCCTTTTCGCTGACCCAAGAGTCTTCTATGATTTTTAGATTCTCTAATCGGTGTCCATGATGATGGATTAAAAAGTTTTGAAAATCATCACATGCAATGGTTCGAAAATTCTCGGAGGAACGCCCGGAATCCAATTCGTATTCCGGGTATTGGTCAAAAGGTGTTTTCATGAAAAATTCATCACAATTTTTACAACGGATAAGCTGGTTCATTTAAATCTCCCGGGTCATTTTAATAGGCAACTGCAGAGGCCCTGACAGGGTCTCTCACTAGAAAGACCTCTTCCATTTCTTTCAAAACCTCCAAGAAAATAGATACCAGTTTGGGATCAAACTGTTTTCCTGCATTCTTTAACAACTCACTCTTGGCATCTCCATTGTTGAGGGGTTTTCGGTAAGGGCGATCCGAGGTCATGCTGTCGTAGGAATCGGAGATGGCAATAATCCTGGCTCCCAGCGGGATTTGCTCTCCGACCAATCCGTCCGGATAGCCTGTTCCGTCATAACGCTCATGGTGGTGTTGAATGTAAGAAAGGATGTTCGAGGAGAGGTTCAAGGGGATGAGCAGTTCAATGGATTTTTTGGTGTGCTGTTTGATAATCGCCCAATCCGTTGGGGTCAGAGTTCCTTTTTTATTAATGAAACGGTTGCTAATGCCAATCTTACCGATATCGTGGAGATAAGAGGCGATCTGGAGTTCACTCCGTTCCTTGGGTGGAAAGGAAAGGCGTTTGGAGAGGAAATCCGAATAGTAACAGACCCGCTCTGAATGACCAGAGGTATAAGGGTCCTTTTCTTCAAGGGTATAGGCTAGGACCTTTGCGAATTCTAAACAACTCTGATGGTCAGAAGGGGCGATCCCATCCCATCTAAAATCGGTGATCCCTTTGGTCTCATTTTGCAGAGGGAAATCTGAATGAACCTCAGGTTCCTTGATCAGGGGTTGATGCGAACAATGACCAAGAACCTCCTTTACCTTCAGATTCAATTTTCGCCGTTGAATCGATTTATCAATAATGGATAGGATTTCAGGGACATTAAAAGGTTTGGGGATATAATCAAAGACTCCATAACGGATCGACTCGATCGCACTTTTTAAGGTCCCATATCCCGTGATAATAATGATCATCACATCTGGGTCAATGACTCGAATTTCTTTCAGGGCCTCGATTCCCGATAGGCCAGGCATCTTAAGGTCTAACGTTACCACATCCATTTGGGTTTGCTGAATCATCTGGATCGCAGCCTGACCACTCTCCACGGCATAGACGTTATAGTTTGGTTTTAGAATCATCCTTAAGGATTCCCTGGGCCCGATTTCGTCATCGACGATGAGGATATTCGGTGCATTGACTTTCATTTCCATGTTGCCCCTTTCCAGATCAAATAAGATTCAGACAATATAATAGCAAAAAGTTTGCCATATGTTATTATCAGATCCTATTTCTCTAAATTGATAACTTGCTGAAATTTATAAGGAATTTTCAGATTAGGGAAAAGGGTGGGCTTATGATGGGGAGCTTCACTCAATATTTTTCAAAATTGAACGAGTATTAACAATTTTGTAATGGAATCCCACGAAAAAAACCACAGAGCAAGAGGTCATTTCGTAAGCAGCCAGACTTTAGTCGATCATGTGACGGGGAGAGGGGGTCTCCTAAGTCATGTCGAGGTGTTTGGATCCGAGGATAACTTTAATAGTCTCTCCCTTTCATCTGGTTGATGCCCAATTTATCCATTTTATATTTTAATATTCGGCGGCTAATCCCTAAGATTTCTGCGGCATGAGATTGAATATAGTTGGTCTTTTTTAGGGCATCTAAAATGACCTCTCTTTCAAATTCTTCTTCCGCCTGTAAAAAGGAGACCTTCCCTTCCAAAACAGATTCTTTCAATCCATTCATTTTAGGAATATTCTTGAAAGAAAGAGGTAATTCATTGAGCAGAATATATTCGTTGAATGTCAGAGCAATCACCCGTTCCACCAAATTTTCTAATTCTCGGACATTCCCAGGCCATTCGTATTGAATCAACACATCTAAAGCTTCTTTGTTGATCCCTCTCACATTTTTATTATTTTCAATACTGAATTTATTGATGAAATGGTCGATTAATAAAGGAATGTCCTCCTTCCTATCCCTCAAAGGAGGAATGACGATAGGGACCACATTGATTCGATAATAAAGATCTTCACGAAAACTTCCTTTTTTAATCATTTGGTTCAAATCCTTGTTGGTCGCGGTGATCAGTCTGACATCGACTTTAATCGTTTTCGAGCCACCCACACGATTAAACTCTCTTTCTTCCAGAAATCTAAGGATCTTCGCCTGAGTCGCTAAACTCAATTCACCGATCTCGTCGAGGAAAAGCGTCCCTTGGTGGGCCACCTCGAAGCGACCCAGCTTTCTCTCAATCGCATTGGTAAAAGCCCCCTTCTCATGTCCAAATAATTCACTCTCTATCAGGGTTTCAGGGATGGCGGCACAGTTAATCGTGACAAAGGGGAAATTTTTTCGATTGCTATTATAATGGATCGCCCGGGAAATCAGCTCTTTTCCCGTTCCACTTTCTCCCATAATCAACGCCGTGGATTTGGAATCAGCGATTTGTTTCACCACCTTGAAAATCTCTTTCATCAATTTGCTATTTCCAATAATATTCCCAAATTCGAAACTTTTATCCATTTCTTCACGACGATATTTCACCTCCTGCTCCAGGGCCTTCGTGGAGAAAGCGCGGGTGATAATGAGACGCAATTCATCAATATCGAAAGGTTTGGTCACATAATCATAGGCTCCGAGTTTCATCGCTTCGACAGCTGTTTTGACGGTTTTGGTGGCCGTAATCATGATTACAATGATGTCCGGATCATTCTGTTTGATTTTCTCCAAAACTTTCAAACCGTCTACATCCGGTAAAATGATATCCAGGAGAATCACATCTGGGGAGTGCACCTTGACCTGGAGAAATGCCTCCTCTGCATTTTTGGCTAAAAACACCTCATAATCATTTTTCAGAATCATCTTGAGCGATTCTCTGGCTCCCACCTCATCATCCACGATTAAAACACTTCTCACTTTTTCACCCATCGACATCGTCTCCCTCTTTGATATTTCAAAAAATTCCATTAAACTCTATGGTATCGATTACGAAACAAGGACACAGCGCTCTCTTCTTAGGCCTTCATCGGCTGATAGTAGAATAACTTTCTTCTTTCAACAGGGAATTTCAAAGAAATGAGCGTTCTCGGTTTTTTTTCATTCACTTCAAACGTCATCGTCCCACGATTTTTTTGAATCATTTCTTTTAGCAGCCGTAATTCCAATTCGATGGCCTCTTCTTTTTCTGTTGTGGGGATTCCCAAAACGGTTTGAAATGGTTCAACGGTTTTTTTATAACCGTTAAAAACAATCAATATCTCAATATACTTTCCATCCCCCTGGAGGGATTTTTTATCGTCTATCACCTGGGTGGACCGATCAAACGACTTGGTCAGGAATCCAATGCTTCCATTTGGAGGGATAGAAGGGATGGCATATTGAAGAAGAGCGTTGAAAATATATCTCAACTGCTCTTCGTGAACGACCGTTTCAGGGAGGTCTTTTTCAAATTTTTTAAATATCTTTATTTTTTTACTTTCCAGTGGTTGGTCATGTCGCCTTAACACCTCTTCAAGGATGACGTGAACCGTATCCTTTTTTTCAAGGGGGGTATTGATTTTAATATAATTGAGAAGACCATTTAGCACGGTATCGATCTTATCGATGTCCTCTGTCACAATTCGATAAAACTGTTCTCTGAATTCCCCGTCATTGAATTTATCTCCCAAGAGTTGAGTAAAGGTTTTTATGGAGACCAGAGGGTTTTTAATGCGGTGAACCAATTCAATCAAAAAGAGGGACAACGTATGGCTGTTTTGCTCAGGGGGGAGGAGGGAAGTTTTAAACTCGGGTGGTTTGAATTCTGCTCTTTTTAGAAAATCGATAAAAGCATTATGTTCATTATCCGTCTCAAAGAGGAGGTCTTTTTCCACTAAATTTCCCCCCTCTGAAAAAATCGCGCTTCGAATGATCACCTGCTCCAGTTCCCTGAGGTTTCCTGGCCACCAATAACTTTTAAGCAGGGTCAAGACGGTGTCGGAAATGTCCACTTTCTGGATCTTGCTCTTTTTGGAGTATTCTTCCAAAATATATTGGGCGATCGCTGGGATCTCTTTAGGGCGTTCCCTCAATGGAGGAATGTGAATCGAGAGGGTATTCAATCGGTGGTATAAATCCTCTGAAAATTTCCCTTGGACCATTTTTTCTTTCAAATTCTCTGAAGAGGATGCAATGAATCTGAGATTCTTAATGGCCCTTTTATCCATCCCATTTTGGAAAATGCCATCCTCCATCAGCTCTAAGAGAATGAATTGGTTGGTCTGACCTAACTGCCCGACTTCTTTAAAGTAGAGCGTAGCGGGAGTCTCACCGTAATGGTTCTCTTTAAAAAGGCGGTTCAGCTGATCGGCGAATGCATCCTCCGTTAATAGTTTGCAATCCATCTTATAAAACCGATAGTATTTCCAATCTTTGGAGTAATGAATGATTTTTGCAATCAATTCCTTCCCTGTCCCTTGTTCTCCTTGGATGAGAACAGGGGCACGGTGATGGGCAGCCTTCCGGGTAGACGAAATAACCTGGGATGGAACGAGTGGGGATTGGAGCAACTCTCGGTAATTCATTATCGCTCAAAGATATTGGAAAAATTTTGATTATTTTCTAAATCACTCTTTCGTCTTTTTGGGGATTCCTGATTGATCGGGAGATTAATAAAAAAGGAAGATCCCTTGCCCAACTGACTCTCCACGTCAATATATCCTCGATGGTCCTGGATGATTTGATTGGAAATGGACAACCCTAACCCGCTTCCCGTACTTTTCGTTGTAAAGAACGGATTAAAAATGTCCTCTAAATACTCCTCTGGAATTCCCTTCCCTGTATCCGTAAACTCAATCTGGACATAAGGTTCCCCACCTGGTTTCACAAAGGGTCGAGTTTTAACGAGTATTTTTCCGTTCTCCTGCGTGGCGTCAATCGCATTGAGTAGGATATTCAGAAATACTTGTTTGATTTGTTCACGGTCAATCTGAACCGAAGATAAATCCGAAGCATAGTTTTTAATAATGTTGATTTGTTTTTTCTTCGTCTCTGTTGAAACCAGGAGGATCATGCCGTCTAAAATGGCATTGATATCTTCCGCCTCCAACTTCGGCTCGGAGGGTCTGGCGAAATCAAGAAGCTCGTTGACTAATGAAGAAATTCGGTCCACCTCTCCTGAGGCGATTTGAAGAAATTGAGTTCGAAATTCCTCGTCGTCAATACGTTCTGGCAACAATTGGGTGAGGGTTTTAATGGCAACCAGAGGGTTACGAATTTCATGGGCTAAGCCCGCTGTTAAGGTTCCCAGGGAGGCCAGACGGTCTGCTCTTCGCATATAAGATTTTGATTTCTTCAAATCTTCATAAAGTCTTGCATTCTCAATAGCGATCGCTGTTTGGTTGGCCAGGGTGCTGAGTAATTCAAGATCTTCATGGGAGTAAATGTCTTTGCTGAATTTATAGCCTAAGTTGATCATCCCAATGAGTTGCCCTTTTGCGATGAGGGGGATGCTCACCTCCGCTTCCAATACAGACATTTTATTGATCACTTCGTTCAACTCCGAGATATGGGCTCCCTTGGCCAATTCTTCCCGAATAATAATCTCTCCAATTTTTTGAAGATAATGGGGTAGGGGATCATTTTTAGAAAGAAGAGGGGGCGAGGACGTCTTTATATTTTTTGATTCGAACAAAGAATAACCCCCTTTTTCCTCATTCCACAAAAACAGGGATGCCTTCTCAACCCCCATCGTCTGGGTAATGGTTTCAACGATTCTTTTTGAAAGGGATTGTAAGTCGAGGATGGAGACCATGGCTTTGCTTAACTTTCCCAAAGTTTCACGGTAATCATATCGGTTTTTAAAAAGAAATTGTTCCACCGCTTTCTCTGTCCCTGGTTTGATTTTGTTAAAGAAGAAGGCCACTACCAATAGCAGCAGAATGGTGAAAACCGTAAACAGATAATTGATATAGTTGAAAAAGACTTTTTGACTGATAAGAATAAGAAGAAGAGACGGGAGAAACAGGAGGAGCATCAAAAGGACATAGGTAGTTCCCTTCTTTAGAACAATGTTTATGTCCATCAAGCGGTGTTTGACAATGGAATAAGCTGTAAAACCAAGCATGATGACTGTAAATGGAGGCCCGAGCCAATTGTACCTGGAAATTCCTGCCATCGGAAGGAACAGATTATTGACCAATCCAAGGCTGGACGTAAAGAACATACCTATCATGCAGTACTTCACTTGGAGCCTTTCGATCCCAATCGTTTTTCGATAGGTTTTTATTAAGAATACGAATCCTAAAATGATGAAACCCGTTAAATAAATCGAAAAGAATGGATAGAGGGGACCGTAGTTAAACATTTTTGAACTTGAGCCAATTGAGGACACAATCTGGTCGGTAAAGGATAGAACTAAAAACAATAGACCTGGCAAACCAAATAGAGTTGTTTTTAGGAAATTAATACTTCTTTGTTCACAGGGAAAAAGGAAGGCAAATATTAGAAATGCGGCGGGTATTATTCCAGACGTTGCAAAACCCATTCGTCCCCAAAATAGTTTTAAATAATTGTCTTTAAAGAAGTAAACCATAAAGAAACTTAACGCCCATCCAGCCCCGGACCATGCGAGAACAGAAAAGGATAAACTAATCTTTTTATAAATTCCTGCTTTCATTAAAACGATAAGGCCAAACGCCAAATTGACAAAAAAAGCAAATAATAAAAAGGTCTCAGGGATAGACAATTTCAACCTCAATAATATCAGTTTAATCCATTAAGTTTTCCGGCGATCATTGCTGTATGGCCTCCACCAAACCCCAGGGAATTCATAAGAGCAGTTTTTACTTCACTCTTTCTAAATTGATTTGGTACATAATCAAGATCGCACTCTGGATGAGGATTGGTGTGATTCATGGTTGGTGGAATAATACCTTGTTTGATAACTAAAAGACATGCGGCCATCTGAAGGATTCCTGTAACTGAGAAGGATTGTCCTATGATTGGTTTAATGGAGGTGACAGGAATTCGATATGCTAATTCACCAAAAACCTTTTTTATGGCATTCGTTTCATTCAAATCATATTCGGGTGATCCATTTCCATGGGCGTTAATATAATCAATATCTTCGGGCTTGAGTTGGGCATTTTTTAGAGCCATTTTCATCACATCTGCTGCCACATCTCCTGACGGGTCTATATGAAAAATATTGTAAGCTTCGTTTCCTGAAGCATAACCTAAAATTTCACCGTATATCTTTGCCCTCCTTTTTTTTGCATTTTGGAGTTCTTCGAGAATCAATACTGCTCCTCCTTCACCGAGTACTATCCCATCCCCACTGGTATCAAACGGTTTCAATGCCTTATGAGGTTCTGTTCCATTATTCCTCGATAGGATTCCTGAAGCAGAAAAAAGGCCCATGATATAAGGAGAGACGGGCGCTTCGCCAGCGCCGGCGAGCATAATTTCCGCATCTCCTAATCGGATTGAATTATAAGCCAAATAAATTGCATCTAAGCCTGAATTACATCCTGAGGAAATTGTTGTATTAAGTCCCTTTATCCCAAGTTCTAAACTTATAATTCCAGGGGCTGAATGACCACAACTCAATACGGCAGCAAATGGACTTACCCTCTTTAATCCCTTTTCAATAAAAATAATATGTTGATTCTCTGAGTAGCTATTCCCTGCAAGACCGGTCCCGATAATGACTCCAATCTCATAGGGGTCTATTGAATCCAAATCAATTTTCGAATCTACGATCGCTAACTTAGATGCAGACAATGCAAATTGTGCAAATCGGGCTAATCGTTTGGAAGTCTTGAGATCCATATAATCGGTAGGTTCAAAGTTTGGAACCTCTGCGGCTACTTGACATGGATATGTTGAAGCATCAAAATGTGTTATTCTTCTAATGCCAGATCGTCCATGAACTAATGAATCCCAGAAAGCATCGACTCCAATTCCATTGGGAGCAACCACTCCCATTCCGGTGATGACCACTCTTCTTTTTTCCATTATTAATAGTCCCCCAATAAATAGCCCTAAAAGATCAAATTGCAGGGCTTCTTTTTAAGTCATTTAAAAGATTAAGGTTATTATTATAGACATTTTTGGAATTTGTCAACAATTTTGTACATTTCCTTTTTGGTGAATCATAACTCTTTGTTATTCTCATATCCCTTAATCGAACAAGAGTTAAAATTTTCATTAAATAACAAGGCATTACAAAACCCCTTGAAGGGATTTAGAAATTATGCTAATTTCTATTTAATAACAGGAGGGAGATATGTTCATCGACGAAAACAAAAAATTCGACAAAAGGAATATTGGAAGGAACCTCAGAAATGGGGTAATTACACAAAAAGATTATGAAATTTTCTTATCAAAATTACCTGATACAAGTAACAAATTATTCAATCCTGAAGAAACTCCAGCCGAATTAGAAGAGATGGAGTCAAAAAAAGAGAGTGAAATATTATCTAAGAAGAAGGGACTAAAAAAGAAAACTAAAGCAAAAGGAAAATAATAATGCCAATTTATGAGTATCGATGTAATCGATGCAATAAGGAATTTAGTGCATTATTTCTCAAACCAAAAGAAATCAGTAAGGTTAGATGCAAGTACTGCGATAGCAGAAATCTAACCAAATTAATCTCTTCGTTCAGTGTTCATCAGACAGAGGAATCTCGGTTGTCAAACTTTGATACATCAAGACCCAGGGGGGATGAGTTTTATAAAGATTCAAGGAATGTTGGACTTTGGGCCAAGAAAAGAATGAAAGAAATGGGTGTGGATTTGGGATCCAAGATGGATGAGATTGTGGAAAAAGGCAGGACGGGAAAGATTCTTGATGAGTATAATAAATAAAGGTGTTGGGTCAAATGGCTAAGGCAAGGATGCCAGATTCGTTAAATTGAAATTAACGTTTGTCGTTGCCGATAAACCTTTTTCAGGTCTGCTATGGAAGAGAAAGATTATTATAACATTCTTGGGGTATCAAAGGATGCCTCTGAGGAACAAATTAAAAAAAGTTACAGAAAAATAGCAATGGAATACCATCCTGACAGAAATCCTGGCAATAAAGAAGCCGAAGAAAGATTTAAATCGGCTTCAGAGGCCTATGAAGTTCTTAGAGACCCTCAAAAGAGAGAGATTTATGACCGGTACGGCATAGAAGGTCTCAAAGGAACTGGATTTACCGGATTTAGGGGATTTGAGGACATTTTTTCAACATTCGGAGACATCTTTGAAGACTTCTTTGGGTTTGGGACAACACAAAGAAGAAGGACCAGGGCACGCCCTGGAGCTGATTTGAGATATGACCTAAAAATCTCATTTTATGAGGCAGCCTTTGGTAAAGAAGCCGAAATTGAAATTCCCAAGAATGTTTTGTGTGATGTTTGCCATGGAACAGGTGCTAAACCCGGAACCCATTCCACCCATTGCCCTCATTGCAAAGGAACAGGCCAACTCATTCGTTCGCAAGGTTTTTTTACGATCAGTACGACATGCGGGCATTGTCGTGGTGAAGGAAATGTCATTCAGCACCCCTGTAAAGAGTGTCGGGGAAATGGTAAGGTAAGGAAAACCAAAAAAATCCAGGTAAAAATACCCCCTGGTGTCGATACTGGATCTAAATTAAGGATTCGTGGGGAGGGAGAAGAGGGAGAAAGAGGAGGTTTGTCTGGGGACCTGTTCATTTTTCTTTATGTTGAACCCCATGATTTTTTTTCCAGGGAGGGAGATGAAATCGTTTGCCAAATACCAATCAGCTTTCCCCAGGCCACCTTGGGGACTGAAATAGAAGTTCCTACCTTAAACGGTAATAAGCATTTAACCATTCCCAAGGGAGTTGAGAGCGGAGAAATCCTAAGGATAAAGGGAGAAGGTTTTCCAAGAATGAGAGGTTATGGTCGGGGGGATCAATTAGTTCAAATCATCATCAAAACACCTACTAATTTGAACAAACGTCAGGAAGAAATATTGCGAGAATTCGAGGAATTAAGCAAGAGAAAAAATAGGGGAGAAGATGGTCGGGAAGATTCGCAACAGGGTTGGAAACGGTTTTTTAAGGGAAACAATTAAAAGTTAACATAATATATC
>DCVM01000184.1 GCA_002327985.1 Syntrophaceae bacterium UBA2188
ATAGTTTTCACGCAGGTTTCAGGTTAAATTCTCAAAATAACGTCCATTCTATTTCTGATATCCAAGCCAAAATCCGATTCCTTTCTGAAGAATGTCCATCGGGTACATGGATACGAGGCAAAGGATATAACGAATTCTACCTGACTGAGAAGCGTCATCCCAACCGCGAGGATCTCGACAGAGCCACTTCTATTCACCCTATAAAACTCACACACCGCTCAGGACATGCCCATGTATTGAATAGCGCGGCCTTAAGAATGGTAGGCATCTCAAAGGAAAGTTCCGATCCCCCTGGAGGTCTCATCGATAGGGATATCAGGACGGGGGAGCCTACGGGAGTTCTTTATGAAATGGGCAATTATCTTGCTGAGATAATACCCCCTATCGATAGCGATCAAATGGAGCGGGGAATAAGACGGGTCAATCAAGAACTTCTTTCCTGTGGCATTACTTCCATCCAGGACGCCACCTCTCACAATGATTTTAATCGATGGAAAATGTTCAAGTGCTGGAAGGAGAATGGGTTGCTCAGGTCTAGGGTAAATATGATGATAGGTATAGACGGCTTCAATGAATATAGAAAGCATCCATACTCAGCTCAAGGAGATAAAAATCACCTCAGCCTTGGAGGTGTAAAGATCATCATCCATGAAACCACTGGCCAGCTTACTCCGTCCCAACAAGAACTAAATGAGATGGTAAATCATATTCATCAGTCAGGATTTCAAGCCATTCTCCACGCAATTGAAGAGAATCCTATTGAAGCTGCTTGTACTGCTATTGAGCATGCATTAAAAAAGTCCCCTAAATCAGACCATAGACATCGGATCGAGCACTGCTCTGTGTGTCCCTCATCGTTAGCTAAGAAATTAGCCTCTCTCGGAATCCTAGTCGTCACGCAACCATCTTTCATCTATTATAGCGGAGAGAGGTACCTGAGAACCGTGCCAAGTAATCAATTGAAGTATCTATATCCAATAGCAACGCTTATGAAGAATAAAGTTAACATTGCGGGTAGTTCCGATTGTCCTATTGCCCCCATAAATCCACTGGTGGGAATTTATGCTGCCACTTCCCGAACAGCCGATAGTGGAGAGAGAATTTTACCTGAAGAAAGGATAACGCCGGAAGAAGCATTAAAAATGTATACAGAGGTTGCGGCAATGGCCAGTTTCGAGGAGAAAGATAAAGGAACGATTTCTCCTGGTAAACTGGCCGATCTGGTGGTTTTGAATGGCGATCCGACCAAACTTCCAATCGATGATATAAAGGATATTAAGGTGGAAATGACAATCCTCGATGGAGAGGTAGTTTGGGATAAAATGAGCTAACCAATAACCCCCTTCTCAATAAGCGATGAAAATTCCCCTTCTGTTAAACCGAGCAATTCAATAAAAACATATCGATTGTCTTCACCCAATACTGGCCCAGCCTTCCAACCTACTGTTAGGTCATCAGCGAACCTTATCGGAGACCTATCTGAAATCGTCCTACCAATGGTCGGATGCTCTAATTGAATAAAAAAATCCCTTGCCAATAGTTGAGGATCTCTTGCTAAATCTTCAGCACTCTGGACAACCCCTGCTGAGATACCGGCTTCTTGAAGGAGATCTACCACTTCTTCCGGCGGATGTTGGATAGTCCAATGGGTCAATAACCCATCTAATTCTTCTGCGTTCTCTTGTCTTTTTGATAAAGTAGAAAACTTTTCGTCCTTGGTCCAGTCTGGATGACCAAGTATGTGGCATAGGCTTTGCCATTCTTCCCCATTGAACACGGCAATGACACACCACCTATCCGTTCCCAAACATTTGTAGCATCCGTAAGGAGCTGCTGATAAGTAATTCGATCGATTTCCATAAGGCAGGACTTGTTTATGATTCTGGGATATATCCAAGAACGTGGGTCCCAATAACGTACAAATTGCTTCATATTCGGAAAGATCAATATATTGGCTTTGACCCGTTTTTTC
Source organism: Syntrophaceae bacterium UBA2188 (assembly GCA_002327985.1). Classification (GTDB taxonomy): domain Bacteria; phylum Desulfobacterota; class BSN033; order BSN033; family UBA1163; genus UBA1163. The sequence continues at coordinate 1,973 of DCVM01000184.1, forward strand.
TCTATATTCCAGAGCTGATAGGGTTGCGAATGCTGCATAAAGGCCAGAAATGAAATCGGCATATGCGTACCCCAAACCCATAGGCGAATCTTTGTTATAAGAGGTCAGGTAGGTGAGGCCTGAAAGGGCATGCAAGGTCGGTCCATATGCCACATAATCTTTCCAAGTGCCATCCTGTCCCATTGTTGATACACTCACCATGATTAGATCAGATCTTACTCCTTTCAGCCTCTCATAATCCAATCCCCAATTCGACATCACTCGTGGAGAGAAATTCTCAATCACCACATCACTTATTTTGATAAGCTTTAAAAATATCTCCCTTGCTTCAGGATAATTCATATCCAGAGTTATGCTGCGTTTGTTCCGATTCCAATGATTAAAATACCCAGTAAGATTGGACTCAGCACCCTTAGCCGTCTTTTTAGATTGGATCTTAATCACCTCGGCTCCAAAATCGCCAAGGATTCTCGTGGCATAGGGTCCTGCCAATACCCAGGTGAAGTCTAAAATCCGTAACCCCTTGAGAACCTTTTGATCCATTTTAATTCTATTTAAATAACATTCAACGAAGCAAGCCTTTTTAATTCCTCTTGTGAAATCCCCAGTTCCTTCTGGTAAACTTGAAGATTATCTTCACCTATCAAAGGGGCTCTTTCCCACCGGTCTATAGAAGCTCTATTTATTTTATAAGGTGCTCCTGGATAGTAAATTGATCTGCATAATTCCGGGTGTTCAACGTCTATGAAAAAACCCCGAGCCTTAAGCTGGGGATTGTGCGAAACTTCTTCAGGAGAATTTACGGGTGCCCAGGAAAAACGCATGAGTTGCCCCTTTTCAAAAAGCTCATCCGTAGAATGATTTTTAGTCCATCGTTTCAGTACTTCGATAATATGATCAACATGTTGAAGACGATATTCTTCTTCGAGGTACTTCTCATCTTTTAAATCTTCAGCCATCCCTTGGTTATCCATCCATTCAACCAAAGTCTCCCATTGCTGAAAGGGCGTGAATAAGATATGACCATCTTTACAAGGCAGAATGCAAAAGGAGTTATTCCAATAGAGACTACCTTGCCTTTTTGGCACGACCTTTTCGTAAAAATAACGGATCATGACATGATCTAGGGTTGAAACCACTGACTCTTGCAACGAAATATCAATATGTTCTCCCTTTCCACTCTGAGTTCGTTTGCGAAGGGCCAGAAGAATACCAATTGCAGCAAAAAGGGAAGCGGTGTAATAGGATTGCTCCCCAAAGGCCTTGAGAGGAGGACTTGAAGAAGAACCGTTAACATACATCTGGCCCCCAAATGCAGAGGCTACAATGTCACATGATTTATATTGACTTCGAGGACCGTTTTGTCCAAAACCTGTCACCGAGACCAAAATCAGTTTGGGGTTTTCTCTGCTTAAGACGTCGAAGCCTAAATCAATCCTTTTAAGGTGACCCGGGCTGAAAGTCTCAATGACAATGTCGGCCTTTTTTACCAATCTAAGAAAGATGCCCTTCCCTTCCTCATGTTCTAAATTAAGGGTAATACCCATTTTATTCGTGTTGTGATAATAGAAAAAAAGACTCTTTTCCGGGTTGGGACAATCCCCCCAAAATGGCCCTATCCTTCGGGATGGATCACCACCTGGGATTTCTATTTTAATAACCCGGGCTCCTAAATCCGCTAAGAGTTTGGAGCAGAAGCTGGCTTTCTCGTCTGTCAAATCCAAAATTTGTATTCCTTCCAAAAAGCCCTTCATTTTAAATTTCTCATCTCCAATTTTAATTCCTGAAACTCAGATAATTTTCTCTATCACTTTTTGATACCCTTCTATAAGATTCTGAACCACCGTTGCTGCAGGAAGGATTTCTTTGATCAGGCCAGCTGAAGCCCCGCAATAGGCCTCCCCATTCTCTAAGTCCCCTTCTAACTGTCCAGTTCTCACACGGCTGTAACCAAGAAAATTCCTAAAATCATCAGCGGAAGCAGCCGACTCCTCTAATTCTAATAAGCGCCGGGCAAATTCTGTCTTCAGGCTTCTTGTGGGCAATAACTTCCTGCATGTAATCACTGTATCGGTATCATTGGCCTCTAAAATAGCCTGTTTATATCTCAAATTAGCAATACTCTCCTCCACTACAACAAATCGCGACCCCAACTGTACCCCTTCGGCACCGAGAGCAAATGCTGCCACTATTCCTCTTGAATCGACAATGCCACCTGCTGCAACGATGGGTATGGAAACTGCATCCGTCACCTGCGGCAATAAGGAAAAAAGAGGAAGTTCATCGAATCCGAGATGACCTGCCGCTTCAACACCTTCAACAATCACGGCATCCACATTACAGGATTCTGCAATCTTGGCTTGTTTTACAGAGCTTACAACATGGAGAACCTTAAAACTTTCTTTATGTAAAACTTCGGTATAATGATGAGGATCTCCTGCTGCTGTAACGATAATGCCAGTCTTTTCTTTAAGGATTACATCAATAAACACCCCACTCCGTTCCAAATCCAACGGGATATTAATAGCGAATGGCTTTTTTGCTAAATCTCTCACCTTCCCTATTTGGAACTGAAGATTTTCTATGGAATCTCCATATCTCTCCATCCCAGCTAAAGGGCTGATGATCCCCAAACCCCCTGCATTGGAAACAGCGGCTGCAAGTTCTGCTGTGGCGAGCCAAAGCATGCCTCCCTGGAGGATCGGATATTCAATTCCAAGCAAGTCACAAATACGTGTTTTTTTCATCAAATTACCTCAAGTTTACTACTCTCTATGGTAAACAGCTTTTTACTCTCCATAATGTAAACCTTAACGTTGCAATGAAAAGGGAGGTGGGCATGCTTCCAATCCTTTACAATTGCGGATCGTTTCTATATTTTATGGGGGACATTTGATGTCACCTAAGGTGACCTCTGGGTTATGTTTGAAACCTTAGTAGCAGACCGTATAAAGGTGCCGCTGTAAAGGCTTTCCAGCATACCCACCTCCCTTTTTATATAATTTTTACGCAACTATCAGGTAAATCTTTCTTATTTTCCATCTAAAAAATCTGAAATCACTTCTTTAAAAACCTTTGGATTCTCTTGGGCTGGCATATGTGTTGCCATAGGTATCTCCTCAAATTTTGCATTGGGGATGATATTGCATATTCTCCGGCCATCGGCACGGGATAAAAAGAGACTCTCCTTTCCCCTTATAACTAAGGTTGGACTGGATATGTTCGCTAAAAAGGGGCTGAGGTCTTCAATCATGCAACCCAGCAGATTGGATTGAAGGCTCATTCTAACATCAAATTTAGGAACAAATTTCCTATCTTGTATCTTTTTATAACCGTAGTATGCAAGATGTCGACAGGTTTTCGTTGATATGTATGGGTAAAGATGTTGTATTGCTTTGACCACTTCACTCAAAGAAAAAGCTTGGAGAGGAAAATTGGTGAGGTGGTGTCTGAATGCCTTAGAATTTTTTGGATTGCTCCACAGGCGGGCATCAATGAGAACAAGTCGTTCTACATTTTCAGGATAGCAGACAGTGTAAAATAATCCATTTCGGGCTCCCATGGAGTGACCAATTATAATCAAATCCCTTAATCTTAAGATTTCAATGATCTTAGCAATGTCTGAAAAATGGTCATCAATTGTGTAGAATCCGCTTTTTGACCATTGACTTTCTCCATGACCTCGTTGATCCAGAGCGATGATAAGGTATCGATTCCTGAAGTTTAAAGCAAATTCATCCCACGTGTGTGCGTGTCCCATGAAACCGTGTAGAAGCAATATCGTCTTGTCCCCACTCATTCCCCATTTAATATAATGTAATCGGAGGCCATTGACGTTCAAATATTCATCTTTTGGTATCATGTTGTAGGTTTTCATTGACTCTGATTAGATGAATAATGTTATCTTAGGCCAATTTGTGGACCAAGGTCAATTCTTATAATATTTGATAGGCCGAATGCAGTCACTAGTTTTCAAGAACTTTTGTGAATTGAGAGAGAATAAATATTGAAGAAAAATATTTATAAGAATTAAGGGCTTAGACTCCGTAGCAGTGGTCCCACCATGTCTGAACTTTTGAAAAGGCCCCTATCTACCCTGACAAGTCTTGGGTTAGGTGGGATGTTGGAATTGGAGGGGCATATAGGGGCCGTAGCTCATCTTATATTAAAAAAATTAATGATAAAACACTCTGACGACCACAAATGTAGTTTTTTTTCACCTCACTTTCTAAGCTTGTCTCCTCATTCTACCCATTCGGTCAAGCAAAATGGTTTTATCTAAGTGAGTTCTCTCATGGTGAGGATTTAAATGAATAGATATCTCGTAATTTTTCAATGCTTCAATTAATTCACCTTTCTCAAAATATTCGTTACCCAAACTATGGTAAATATCAGCGACCAGCTCCCTATCCCCCCATCTCATCCTTGAAGGGTTACTGAGATGGCCCTTATAGTCGAATCCCTCTGGTAAAATATTTTCGATATAAATCGATAAATTCTTGGTCTGGATAAGGGTCAGTACGTGCGGCCCGATCCCAAAGGCATTCTCTAAATAGAGGGCGTCTGCCTCGATTCCCATTCTCTTTAGGAGGCAGTTATAGAAAACCGTTAACCCTAAGCAATTCCCCACGCTCTGACTATCTTTGTTGAGATGGGCATCAATGACATTATTTAAAAGAAAATTCCCATTGTATTTATACCGTTTGGGTTTCTCTATCCATAACCATGTGAAAAGGGCTCTTGCTCTCATTGCTGGATCAGAGGTTGGCTTGATCTCATGAATGAATTGTTTCTGAAGATAATCAATCTTGTCCACGTAGTCGTTTAAGCGGTCTTTCTCTATAATACCTGAGGCCAGTAGAGCTTCCTTTTCTAAATTGAAGACTCCTCTTTTAATGGCGAATCTCCTTATGCCAAGTTCTATCGTAAAGATAGATAATTGAAGACTGTTGTGATCAATCCGACGAAGGTAAGGGTTTGGGCTCTTGTACCTCCATCTCCTTATCACAACAGACCACTACTCCCTCCCCAGCCTTCGTGCAAAGTATCTCCGTCCCACAAACTGTACACCGATACCTCTTCCCCAGTTGACTCATGGCTTGCTCCTTCCTACTTCTTCAACTCCATGGGTTGACCACAACAATGAACTGTCCCATTACCACCCCGGGTAACGATGAATTCTGCCCCGCACTTTTTACAAACATATCTCTTACCTACTTGATTTGCCATCTTTTCCCCTCCTTAGACATTAAGATTGTCCATATTGCTCCCGAAGTTTCTTCCTTAAAACTTTACCCATTGCACTGCGAGGTAAGGCTTCAATAAAGGCTACGGATCTGGGTCTTTTAAACCCAGCAAGTTTCGATCGACAATGCTCAATAATCTCTTCCGAAGTAGCCTCTTCACCTTTTTTCAGAACAACTACAGCCCGCAGTTCTTGCCCCCACTCGGGATCTGGAATCCCTATGACCGCCGCTTCTTCAATTTTTAGGTAAGAATGAAGCACATCCTCTACTTCCTCCGGAGAGATATTCTCACCTCCCCTGATGATCATGTCATCGGCTCGACCCGATAGATAGATATAACCCTCTTCATCCATCCATCCCATATCTCCTGTACGAAGCCACCCCTCAGAAGTCATGACCTCCCCTGTCTTTTGTTCATCCTTCCAATAACCGGTCATGACCCGAGGTCCCCTGGCCAATATTTCTCCTACTTGTGAAAAGGATAATGTGTTTCCTTCCTCATCCACAATCTTCACCTCCACATCAGGCAAAGGCCTACCGATTGAGGAAGTGAGCCTTTTCAGTTTTTTCTGCCTTTCCTCTTCTGTTCCCTCAATAATATGGTCTTCAGGCCCTAAGGTGGTAATGGTGGAAGCTGTCTCTGTCTGACCAAAGGCATTGATAAACCTTGCCCAAGGCATTACTTGAATAGCTTTACTGATCACTTCAAAGGGCATGGGCGCTGCCCCATAGGTGATTACCTTCAAACTCGACAGATTATAATTGCTAAAATCAGGATCATCGATGACTCTCTTGAGCATGGTTGGGACCAACATGGCCCGGGTCGCCTGCTCCCTTTGGATCATCCCCATCCACTCCTTCACCTCAAACTGCCTCAGTAAGACCAAGGTCCGTCCTCCATAGATGGCAGCCAGCATTGCTTGTATCCCAGCCACATGATAAAGAGGGACGGTGAGCAAATTCCTCTCCTCTATCTCCGGACTTGCAGGGTCTACGTTATCGAGCACATAGGTCACAAAGGCATTGTGTCTTAAAGGTACCCCCTTAGGCCTTCCCGTTGTGCCTGATGTATACATGAGAATCGTTATGTCATCATCTCCAATGTCCGTGAAGATCTCATCCGATGAAGCAGTACGGATGAGATCTTCATAGGTAAGTGCTGCTCCACCCTCTACCGAGATACACTCTTTCACCGTTGGTAACTGGGGGAGTATCGTATTAACCATATCCAGATACCTGTTCCCTACAAAGAGGACTTTCACCTCTGCATTACCGATCATGTAGGCCAATTCATCTGCCTTGGCCCTGAAATTCAGAGGCACAAAGATGGCACCCAACTTGGCTGCTGCATAATAGGTCTCAATATACTGATTGCAGTTCACGTGGAGCATGCCAATTCGATCACTTTTCTCAACGCCTAATCTGGTCAAAGCATTAACCAATTGGTTGACCCGCTCATTGATTTGCACATAGGTCCATCTTTTTCCTTCAAAAACAATGCAATCCCTATCAGGACAGATGGCATTGGCAATGCTCAAAAAATCCGTGGTGTTCATTTCTCACTCTCTTCCATGACAAGCTCCGGACTAAGTCCCAGCTTGAGCTCCGATGATAGTCTCTTTTCTAATTCCAGCCCCTCTTTTAAAGGCAGATCCAAACCTTTCACCACTGCCTGCTTCGCATTTCTGACCGCTATAGGATTATAGGAAGCAATTTTTCTGGCCATCTCCTCGGCTGCCTCTAAGAGTTTGTTCTTGGGCACGATGCGATTAACCAATCCGCATTGAAAAGCCTCCTCCCCTGTCAACCACCGATTGGTCAGTAACATCTCTAAGGCCTTCCCCCGACCAATAACTCTGGGCAAGGTTTGTGTGCCTCCCGCAGCAGGGATGATGCCCAGCCCAACCTCCGGCAGACCGAATCGCACGTCTTCCGAAGCGATCCGAATATCGCAACAGAGCGCTATTTCAATACCGGAACCCAACACAAATCCGTGTACCGCAGCGATTAAGGGTTGGGGAATGCTCAGAAATAGATCCCAAACATCCCTCTCGAACCGTATCTGCCTTGCAACAATAGGAGAAGGAGCGGTCAGAAACTCACTTAAGTCTGCCCCTGCACAGAATGCTTTCTCTCCTGCTCCCTTGAAAATGGCCACCCGGACTTCAGAATCATCTTTGATGGCCCTTAAAACTTCATAGAGATCATCTCGCATCTGAATATTGTAGATGTTTAATACCCGAGGCCGATTAAGTGTCACAGAGGCAATGCTACCCTTCTTTTCATAGATCAGGGTTTTAAAGCCACTCATTGGATTCTCTATTTTCCCTCGAACTTAGGAGTTTTTTTCTCCCGAAATGCTTGAATTCCTTCTGTTCGATCCTTGGTCGTATGGATCAATAAATAGAGATCCGCTTCCAGACGGAGCCCCTGCTCCAGTGTAAGATCCATCCCCTTATGGATGGCCTCCTTTGCATACCTTAAAGCAATGGGCCCCCTTGAAGCCATTTCCCTCGCCATATCCATGGCAACAACCATGAGCTCATCAAGTGGAACAACCTGACTCACCAACCCAATTCGAAAAGCCTCTTGAGCATCGATTGTTTTTCCTGTCAGGATTAATTCGAGAGCTTTACCTTTACCCACCAATCTCGGCAGTCGCTGAGTTCCTCCATCCCAGGGAATTTCACCATCCATCACCTGAGTCATGGCAAAACGACTGTTTATTGAACAGATCCTCACATCGCAGGCAAGTCCCAATTCAAAACCCTGACCAAAGGCATCGCCATTAATGGCAGCAATGGTTGGACATTTAAAGGCCCCCACAATAGAAGCCAAAGAAAGCCGCTCTATTCGTTTGAATTTGTCCTCATTGGGGAAAAACTCGTTCGCATCCGTTCCAGCAGAGAATGCTTCCTGCCCCGCTCCGGTAAGGATGACCACCTTTACATCATTATCCCAATTGATTTCATTTCGGATATCGGTCAATTCCGAAACCATTTGATCATTAATGGCATTTTTAAAGTTCGGCCGGTCAATAACAATGATCCCTACCGATTCTTTTTTTTCGTAGATCACACTCCTCTGGTTCATATCATTCTTATTCAACACCTCCCCGAAGAATCTCCAAGAAAGCTTCCACCCTTGTTTTCAGAACCTCTCTATCAGCTATCATATAATTGTGCTCAAGCGAAAGACTCGTGATCCCCAGGCTGTTAAAATAATCTTTGACCTGAGGGACTTCAAAACCATGACAATCGCAATATTTCACCGATTGGAGGATTGCTCCATCTACTTTCCAAGTCTTGGCAAATTCTCTCAAGTAACCGAATCTTTCCTCCAAATCTGCTGAGTAGTCTTTCCTTTTTCCATCACTGGGTGCTTCTTTGAATGTCCGAGGACATCTCAGTTCCACAAGGTAGTAATAGGCAAGGGAACTCAGAAGATCTCCATCCAACTTCACATCTACCCAGTATCCCCTCGTTCCAGTGCATAGATCATCAATCACCACATGGGCTCCAAGGTCCTCAATCATCTCCACGAAAGCTGGATGATCCAGAACACTTCCCCAGACAAGGATTCGGGGCCCTTTAAGCTTACCACTTTTGCGTTTCCCGATCTCGGCAAGGACTTCCCTCAACAGCTTGTTCCCTTCTTCAACAGGAATTGAGGTGATGGCTCCTATTACTTGAAGAATCTCTGAACCTGAGATCTTAGGGGGAACTTTTTCTGTAATTTCATAAAGACTTCTTACTAATCTTCGCTGTTCATTATGGCTCTCGATGGCCTTCTTGAGTTCTTCAAAACTCAATTCTTTTCCTGTTAGCTCCTCCAATGTCTTCTTAAAGTCATCCAACCCTTCTCTGAAGAATTTTCGGTGCCTTTCGGAAACTTTTGTGGGCAAATCCATGAAGTGAAAGTAGTGGTGGTCTACAACAGATTCCCATATTCGACCTGTTCTTTCCATAGCATCACAGCTATGGACCAAAAGCATCCCATCTAAAAAATCGTATTTCCCTTTCAGGGAAAGATCAAACACACTGCGGACAAAAGGACAGAATGCCCGGGGAAGGAAACGATCCACTTGTGTGGGGGTTTCATAAATATCTCCTAGCATTCTAAAGGGAATGATTTGAAGAGCAGTCATCATTTCCACTGGAGCGTGGAGACAGATGTAGCCTAATATTTTCCTGCCCTCTTTTCTAAGCTCCTTTACTCTGCGAAATCGATCTCGACAAATGTCTTTGGCTCTTGTAATTCCTTGACTTCCCTCTGGCATGGTCAAGATCTCCTCATACAATTAACCTTATTCATTTTCAGGACCTTTCCTCCCTCACCTTCCTGTAGGATTCCATGCTTTCTTCAAAAACCTCTATTCGTTTCATCACTTCAGCAGGATTGAAGAGCCTTAAATCTACAATATCCCCACTTACGATCATCGAAGGGATCTTCAACTTCTCCTTCATCTTCTCTTGAAGATATAATTGATGCGTGGAGGTACTCCGGCAAGTGAGAGGCAAATGGAAGAAGGCGCCGTCACACTTATATTCTCTGGCAAATTTTAAAAGGGGATAACCCATATAGCCGTAATATTCCCCTTCTTCTAAGGCATCCTTAAAATAAGCAGTATGGAAATGGAAACTGAATCGAGCAATATGTTCGAGAGGATCAGAAATCCCGCTTAAGTCAAGAGGCGGAGGAGGATGATAGCCCCAACTTTCGATGACGAAATTCCATCCTCGCTCAGCCATATTTTCAAAGACGCTTAAACTATGCCAAGGAGGAAGTTCACTGAAGAGAATGCGGAACTTCTCCTCTGTGTGGATGCTACTAAGTTTATGATCGACCCTCTCCTTCACCTCCTTCCACATTTCTTTATAGAGAATCAGCGTCTCTGCAGGTTTTCCAGCAAGGAAGAGAGAGGGAGGCATTGCGCTCCAGAAGTCTCGAGAGTGCATGGGGCAGGGAATGGCTTTACGGAATTCATTAATCTCGAACCAAACCCGGTTCATCTCTTCGATGTCGTAGACGGTTTTTTCCAATCGATCCCAGTCCATCTTCACTCCTAGAATACGTTCAAGGAAATGGACAAATTCCTTCAACTCCTCAACGATGAATCGAATGCATCGCTCGTAAACCCCGTCTCTGAAGAGCTCTTTTACTCCAGGAATGGGCATATCCAATACCCAGACAGGAACATCAAGGTATCTCCCCAATGCCTGGAACCATTTATAACGTGCATCGCAACCAATGTTCGAAGAGAGGAGGAAGATGGGTTTAGGCATCCCACCAATAGGTGCTTCTGGCGGAATCTTTCCTCCTAATTCCTTAGTCATCCTCGAAACATATCCAAAACAATTTCTTGCATAGCCACAGAGATGTGAGGGGAAGCCCTCTGCATCAGCTCGATTCAAGTAAGATTCTGCAATTCCTTCTGCCGCACAAACGGCGCCGAAATTTTCAGGGTAGACGGTCTCTAGCTCAATGGCCCTGAGGATCGGGTCTCCATACCAGGCATTGATCATAGCCCAAGCAACCGGTCTCCCCATTTGGATCGCTTCGAGACTTTTTTTATAGGTTTCATCAATTTTTGATCGAAGCGGAAGAAATGATTTTAACCTGTTTATATATCTCTTTTTTCCCTCTCCACTCACTATGGCCTCCACGTTACCTCTAACTAAAAACTCCTTCCTCAGAAAACTCGACAAACTCCTGATCAGTGAGCCCTAATATTTCAGTGTAAACATTGTAATTATCTTGACCTAAGCATGGTGCCGCCTGTTTAAGTCCTGATGGGGTCTTTGAGAGTTTGAAAGGAAGACTTTCGACAGCATAAAACCCCATCTCAGGATGCTCCAGTTTTCCGAAATGCCCTCGGGCATTCAACTGGGGATCCCCATAAACCCCTTCATTGTTTTGGACGACCCCGGCAGGAACCCGTGCTCCCTGCATCTGCTTCATCACTTCTTCAGGAGAGAATTTCTTAGTCCATTCTTCGATCCATTGATCCAGCTCATCTTCATTCTTTTTTCTTCCTGAGGGGGTTTGGAATCTTTCGTTTTTCGTCCAATCAGGGTTTGAAAGGACACTGCAAAATGCTTTCCATTCTTCATCGGTGAACACGGCAATGGCACACCAAGCATCCTCTCCCAGGCAGCGGTAAACGCCATGAGGGGCCGCATAGGGACTTCGATTCCCCATCCGATGATGAATTCTTTGATTCACCCCATAATCGAGAATGAGGGGGGCTAAGAAATGGATGGCGCATTCATACTGAGAAAGGTCGATATACTGACCTTTCCCTGTCCTGCGACGGTAATCTAGGGCTGCGACCAACGCTGCTGTTCCAAAGTAGGGTGCGATAAAATCCGTATAGGCACCATAGACCATCGCTGGGCCTCGGTCTGGCCAATTGGTAAGGTGAACAAAACCAGCCAAGGAAGTTAACTGAACGCCATAACTGGGTTGTTGTGCCCTTGGGCCGGTCTGACCCTGAGCAGAAGTACTCATCATGATCAGGTCAGGATTAATCTTCATCATCTCTTCATAGCCAAGATTCCACCTCTCGATCACTCCGGGGGTAAAGCTTTCAATCACAATATCGGCCCACTTGACAAGCTTCTCCACAACCGATCGTGCTTTGGGATGGCTCAAATTGAGGCTTACTCCATACTTATTGGCATTATACTTGGCAAACCAACCACTCCGATTGATCCCAGGTTTATTCTCCTGAAATGGGGGCGTTTGCCTTAAGGTATCCGGTCTGGTAGAAGATTCAATCTTGATGACCGTTGCCCCATGGTCCGAAAAATATTTTATGATAAACGGACCTGCAGCCAGCCATGCAAACTCAGCGATCTTAATTCCCTCAAAAGCTTGTTTAACCACTTCTTTTCTTCTCACCTTTCTCAAATGACTCCATTCTTTTTCAGGGAAATGAGCTCCTCCTTGGATAACCCCAATCTCTTTTGGTAAATCTCTTCATTATGCTCACCGATGAGGGGAGCTCGATGCCAAGGACCACATGAAGCCTGAGAAAATTTTGCGAAGGGGCCCGGATAGGTGATGGTCGTTCCCAGTTCTGGATGCTCCAATTCTCTCCAAAATTTCCTTACTGAAAGATGAAGGTCCTTAAGGATGTCTTCGTTCGTATTGACGGGCAAGAGCTGAATACGTCTTCTGGCCGCTTCTTCACAGAGTTCTGCTTTCGTATGGGCCAAGAAAAATTGACCAATGGGTTTCTCTCCAAGATCATATTCCTCTTGGGTTACTTTCCCCAAATCGAGTTCTTCCCAGTTTCTCTTTCGGAGGTAGTCATCGCCCATTCCCTTGCTATCCATCCATTCAACGAGGGTTTTCATAAATCCTGCCCCGGCCTTCCCACCCATCACTCGAAAGGCAATAAATCCATCTTTGCATGGCCATATTTCTCTCAGCTTGGCACCTGTTGTGGGTCGGACACGAAGCTGTCCGGTTCGCCCCACCTTGAGTCGATTCATTTCCCAAATCTGAATAATTTCTGCAGTCGTCCATTCCACACACTGTTGGGCCGAAACATCTACATGCTGTCCTTCACCCACGGTCTCCCGGTAATAATGAGCAATGAGTGTGCCCGCAGCCGCTGCAGCTCCTGCATGCATATAGGACTGAGGAAAGCTAATTCTCACTGGGGCTCGATCCGAATCACCACAGATATAAAGCATACCCCCTAATCCCCAAACAACGAGGTCTGGTCCCTTAAAATTTTTATAGGGGCCATCCTGACCAAAGGGGCTGATTGAAGTCATGATGATTCGCGGGTTGATGCGACTCAAGGCCGAAAATCCCAAATGTTGTTGCTCCATGTAACCTGGAGAAAAAGATTCGATGACAAAATCAGCCTTCTCAACAAGTCTGAGAAAGATCTTTCTCCCCGCATCTTTTTCTATATTCAGGGTGATACCTTTCTTGCCGGTGTTGAAAGCAAACCAATAGAGACTCTTTTCAGGGTGAGGAATGTTTTGATAAAATGGACCAATCTGCCTTGAGGGGTCTCCTCCCGGCTTCTCTATTTTGATGACCTCTGCACCCAAATCGGCCAGGAGTTTTCCGCAAAGAAATCCCTTCTCATCGGTTAAGTCTAAGGCGAGATAAGGTGCAAGCATCATACTTCTCTACCTACCAAAGATCGCTACAGCACAGTTGAACTCTCCGGGTTGCCCTCCCTGACAGTGGACTAGTCCGAGTCCTGGATTCTTAACTTGTCTCGGTCCTGCTCTGAGTAAAAGCTGATTGTATATCTCATAGGTCATACGAAGGCCACTTGCAGCAATAGGGTGACCAAAAGCCTTGAGGCCTCCATCTGTATTGACCGGTAAGTTTCCTTTTAGTGTGAAAGCGCCGGCCTCCACGTATTCCTTGGCGCCTCCCTTAGGGCAAAATCCTAAATCTTCATAAGTGACCAATTCAGTGATGGTAAAGCAATCATGAACCTCTGCCACACTAATCTCCTTTGCAGGATCATGGATGCCAACTTCCCGATAGGCCCTTCTACTTGCTTGGACAGTCTCTTCCCAGTGGGCAAAATCATAATTCTGGTCGATGGCTCCCAATGCACCAACAGAGACTCCAAATCCTTTAACCAGAATATAATCTTTTTTAAGTGTTCGTGCGATTTCTGGTGTCGTCACAATGGCGGCGGCGGCTCCGTCTGTCACTCCGCAACAATCGAATAAGCCTAAGGGCCAAGCCACGATAGGGGCCTTCATCACCTGTTCTAAGGTGACCTCTTTTTGAAACTGGGCCTTGGGATGGAGGCTACCATTGAAGTGGTTTTTCACAGCGATTTGGGCTATTGCTCTTTTACCCTCTTCAGGATTTATCTTGAAATGATAAAAATATCTGTTGGCAGCCTGTGCATAGCTCCCAGGCGCTGTCCGGTTCAGAGGGATCTTGGGTCCGGATGGCAATCCACTGGTGGGTGGAAACAGACCAGAAGCTCCTGAATCCTTCAGCTTCTCCATGCCAACGGCTAAAACGATATCGTATTCCCCTGCAACGACGGCAAAACACGCTTCTTTCAGGGCCTCGACACCAGAAGCACACTTGTTTTCCACTCTCGTTGCCGGAATAAAATCTAAACTGATAGGGTAAACCAGACCCGTTGCTGACCATGCTGTGGACATGCTTCCTATCCATCCGGCCTGAATCTCTTTAAGATGAATGCCCGCATCCTCCAAAGCCTCGCTTACAGCCTCGACAACGAGATCATCGCCACTCTTATCCCAAAGCTCACCAAATTTTGTACAACCCATACCCACGATGGCACATTTATCTTTGATCCCCATCCTTCCCTCCTATCGATTAAACGATTGGCCTGGGTTTCCATCCATAGTGGACCATCCCGCCGGCGAATTGCTCACGGCGGAAGGTCATCTCTACGGGCGTTCCGATTGTCATCTTTTCTGGTTCACCACAATCAGTGAGCCAATTTTGAACCCTTCCCCCCTGATCGAGATCGACCACGACATAGACACTTGGTCGATCCAAATTGGCGGTTAAATGGTCAATGCTCAGAGTAAAGATTTTCCCTAAGCTTCTCGATAAATTAACTTCCTCAAAATGATCTTTGCTCTTACACTGAATACATACTCTTCGAGCAGGATAGTGAACCATACCGCACGCTCTACATTTTGCTCCGTACATGGAAAGTCTTCCTTTATTCTCTCTCCACAGGGCTGGCGGAGTGGGATAAGAGCTCGGTGGTCTTGAAGAAGGCTGAAGTTGCATCAGTTCTCGAAAGGTCAAATATTTAGTATAACTTGCCAGCTCTTTCTCGTGTCTGAGTTGAGCCTCAACTATTTTCCCATTTCTTTTCTGAAATGGATGGATCCCTTCAGTGACCGTGAGGATAAAGGCATCCGCTCCATCCCCATAATTGGCCACAAGAAGTTTATCTCCTGGAGAGGCCGTATCTAAAACAGCTCCCAAAGATAAAAGGACGGAGGCAACGCCTGTATTTCCAACATAATTAAAGAGAGGATCGGCTACGATTTCTTTCGGAGCTTTTATCACGCGAGCCAATTCCGCATGTCTTCTGGTGTCAGGTGCATTATAAACCAGCTTTGAAAAGTCTTTCAGTTGAATTCCATATTTGTTTAGAACCCCACGGATCACTTCAGACGTCACCCTTAAGTAACCCTCACTGTGGATAAAACGGTCTTCCCAAGATTGAACAAAGGTGTCGCGCTCTGTCCTCCACATATCCATAAAATTTTCAAAAGTGCCATAATGGCCATCTATGGATGCGATGACGTCTCTGTCTCCTATAAGGAGTGCTCCACCTCCATCGCCGAGGATCTGTTCTAAACTGCCTCCTGGATAACCAAGACGGAAATCTGCAGCGGTGATCAGAATATTTTCTGATCGATTCGCTTCCATGCTTTGCCAAGCCGTCCTCAAGGCAATGGTGGCCGCTCTTAAGGAATTCCCATAGTCAGCCGTAAAACAATGATGAGGAAGATCCAATGCCGTGGCCACAATGCTGGCGGACTGTTTCTCTTTGTAGGGAAAACTGGTTGAAACAAAAAAGAGTCCGGAGATAGATTCTCCTGGGGAACCCACTGTCTTTAAACAATTCATCCCTGCCCCAACCGCCATGGACACTGCATCTTCATCCCAATTCGCCACTGTTCTCTCGCCAGGTTCAGCAGGGCTTCCGCCCCAGTATTGTGCGATGCTCTGTCTGTTCAATCGCAAAAAAGGGATATGGACTCCGTAGGATTTAATACCTATCATTTTGACCCCCAAGTTTTAAATCTTCTTTTTCCTCTAAGGCTTTGACAACACATCCTTCCAGTAGTGGTAAATCTTTGCATAACCGGCTCGCACCATGGCTCTTACGAGAGGATGGAGGCGTCCCTTCTCTGGGCCTTGCTCTCTTATGGCATCCTCTTCTGAGGAAGCCCGAATGGCCCATCCTCCCACCATATCAACTAACTCAAGGGGACCCATGGGAAGGTTATAACCAAGTTTGAGAGCCTTATCGATCTCCTCGGGGGAAGCAACCCTCTCCCATACCATTTGGATGGCTTCATCGGTTAAGGCCCGATAGGCCCGATTGGCCAGAAACCCATAGCTCGTGTCTTTGCAGACAACAGGTTCTTTTCCCAGTCTCTTTGCCAAGCCGCAGGCGACTTCAATGGTTTCATCAGAAGTTCGGGCCCCCCTGACCACTTCAACCAGCCGCATTACAGCTACTGGATTGAAGAAATGGATTCCAACTACCTCCTCTGGTCTTTTCGTAGCAGAGGCCATCTCCGAGATGTTCAGATAAGAAGTGTTTGAGGCCAGAATGGCATGGCTTGGAGCACTCCCATCCAGTCTCTTGAAGATCTCTTTCTTTAAAGACATCTTTTCTATGACCGCTTCAATCACCAGATCAGCCCCCTTGGAAGCTTCTTCGATGCTCGTGCTCCCTTTGATTCGATTTACAATATTTTTCTTCTCTTCCGGGGTCAGTTTACCTTTCGAAACAAAGAACCGATCCAATCTGTCTTCAATGTACTGAAACCCCTTTCTCACCAGTTCATCATTGATATCCACCATCCATACCTCATAGCCTCCCATGCGGGAAAGGACTTCAGCAATCTGGGCCCCCATGGCGCCTGCTCCAATGACTGTGGTTTTTTTGATGTCCTGAATCTTCATGCCCCCTCCTTCACTTAAAAAGGTTATGTTCCATTCGACTTTCTTACAGCCCCCTTCCCTATCGGCTTCCATGAGAACGAGAAATCTTTCCTGGAGGTCTGAGAAGTGAAGCAGAAATGACCGCGGCAATGGTTGCGATAATGCAAACGATCACCATACCGTTATAAGAATGGGTGGTATCGTAAATATATCCTCCAAGGTAAGGACCAATCGCTACACCGATCCCAGCTAAAATGACAGCAAATCCCAAGATGGAACCTGTGGCTTTGAAACCAAAGTAGTCAGCAGGGAAAGCGGCAATCACACCCGTCCATCCTCCTGAACTGAGCCCAAATAAAACCGCAAAGATAAAAAGCATCCATACCTCCGTAGAAAAGAGAAGCCAAATGAAAGCGATGGATTGAAAGATGAACTCAGTAATGAGGATCCTTTTTCTCCCCACTTTATCCGAGAAAAAACCCGCGCTGATTCTTCCAATGAGACTTGTCGCTCCAATCACCCCACCTAAAATCCCGGCGGTCATTAGTGGCATTCCTCGATCTGTAGCTAGCGGGACAATATGGATAATCAACGCCCATAGGGCAAGGGCAATGAAGAGCCAAGAAAAGCCAAGGGCCCAAAATGCTAAAGTCCGGAAGGCCTCGGAAAATGAAAGTCCTTCAAGTTTTCCAGATTCCGCGGATTCACGAGGAACTTCTTTCATAAACTTCACAATCGGTATGAAGATTACCCAGGCAAGGATCCCTAAGACGGTGTAAGCCTTTCTCCACCCAAAGGATGAGATCAACCACGCGCACAGAGGAGAAAAAATTAACGATCCGGCCCCTAGCCCTGCAGCGGTGAGCCCTATGGCCAAACCTCTTTTAGCCTTAAACCATCGTGAAACGCTTGACATAACTGGAGTATAAACACTCGCAATCCCTATCGAAAAAAGAACTCCGTAGAAGAGGTAGAGATCCCAGATGGTCGTGACATATCTCATCAGAATCACTGATAGCCCAAGGCAAAAGCCTCCTATGGCCAGGACAAGCTTTGGACCAAATCGATCACAGATCTTTCCAGCAAAAAGAGCCAAGAGATTATGGAAGATGGCATAAAATCCGAACGGTCCCGCTGTCACAGACCGGCTCCATCCGAATTCGTTACTCATCGGCTTAAAAAAAATACCGTATGCATAGACCAGACCAAAGCCCACAAGGTTGGCTAAAAAAGCCATAGCGACAACGATCCATCCATAGTAAGAAAACTCAAATTCTTCTGAGCGAGATTGAGTCAAGAAATCCCCTTCGCATGCTTTGCCCTATACAGGTCTTTCACCTGAGGATTGACAAAATTTCGAGGCCATTCTCCATGAAAGACTCGGATGACTTCTTCAACGGGTCTTTTGTGCAATTCTAAATTAGCCTCTACTGAAGTGAAAGCCGAATGGCCAGTCAAAATCACTTTATTTAATTGGAGTAGTGGATCAGTGGGATCGGGAGGCTCAGGGTCTAAAACATCCAAAGCAGCTCCAGCTATCATACCCTGCGAAAGCGCTGTATATAATGCGTTTCGTTCAACAATCGGACCTCGGGATGTGTTGATCAGATAAGCTGTGGGTTTCATCTTCTTGAATTGCTCCATCCCGATAAGACCCTTGGTCTCTGTTGTCAGATTCGCATGGACCGACACAAAATCGGATTGGGAGAGAAGGAAATCTAGCTCAACAAGTTCCACCCCCATCTGAGCAGGGACATCTGGAAAGACGTAAGGATCATAAGTCAAAATCCTGGATACAAGCCCCCTCACCTTTGAAGCAATGGCTTGCGGAATTCGACCAAAACCGACCAGACCTAACGTTTGGGTATTTAACCTGTGAATGGTGGGGTATACCTGATATCGCATCTCAGGCCTTTCCACCGTCCATTTACCTTCTCTTACCAACCGGTCAAGAGGAAAGAGCTTCCTTGCGCAGGCCATCATCAATGCAAGCGTATGTTCTGAAACCTCATCCAGGCAATAATCGGCAACATTGGCCACGCAGACACCGCATTCCGTTGCTGCCTCTACGTCAATGCCTTCATAACCAATACCTATGTTGGCAATAATCTTACAATAATGGAGTTGTTCAATGATTTTTCGAGTAATTTTTTGGTAAAGGGAAATCGTGATGATAGCCTCTGCATCATGAGCCAAAGCAATGATTTCTTCTTCGCTGTCGCATTGCCTTTTGATAAAATGGGCCTGGATATCCGCAAAACTCTTTGCATTAATATCCACATAGGCTGGAAGATCCAAGGTCATCGCCACTTTCCAAGTCATGGCTTCTCTCTCTTCACTCACTCTTTAAATTTAACCTTGCTATATCTACTCCCTTTTCAAGAGCCTGTTTATTGAAGGCCAGGGTTTTTGCCCTGTCCACAAACTTTTTTTCCAACTGGGCATAGATCCTCTCAATGGGCAATGCCTTGGTGATCTCAAGATAAGCCCCGAGGAGAATTAAATTGGCTGCCTGGACATTTCCCATCCTGTTTGCCATCTCAATGGCAGGGACGGGGAATAATTGGATATCTGTCCGTTTCATCTCCTCCTTAAGCCCAGCCGTTTCAAAAATGAGAGAACCTCTTGGCTTTACTCGATCGAGGAAGGTTGGGAGTTGGGAAATGGCCATCACCATCACAACATCCGCTTGAGAAAGGAGAAAGGAAGCAATTTCCTTTCTTGAGAAAATCACAGTGCACTCAGAAGCTCCCCCTCTGACCGCTGCTCGATAGGAGGGCAACCAGGTAACATGGGCATAATCAGCCATAGCCGCTTCCGCCAACAACTGACCCGCAGTGAGCACTCCCTGCCCTCCAATTCCTGCCATGATCACTTCAAACCGAATATCGGCCATCTCTGCTGCCTTCCTGACTTAGACTGGATTCAGGTTTTGTCGACATCCTTGATTTCCCCAAGGGGAAACTCCTTTATGACTTCCTCCTGGATCCATTTAAGGGAATCGACCGGCTTCATCCTCCAATTGGCAGGACAGGCTACCAAAACTTCAACAAAGGTCATTCCCAAATCATCCATTTGTTTCTGGAGAGCTTTTTTAATAAATTTTCTTGTTTGCTGATACTGTGCAGGAGTCGTCAGGGCGCCTCGGGCGGCATAACAAACTCCTCGCATGGTGGCGACGAGCTCAGGAACATGAAGAGGATAGCCATGGCTGGGAGTTCTGCCCTCAGGGGTGGAGGTGGTTTTCTGTCCCATGAGGGTCGTTGGACCCATTTGGCCACCGGTTGTCCCATAGTTTGTATTGTTAAGCATGAAGATTGAAATTCTTTCACACCGGTGACAGGCGCCTAAAAACCCTTCACTTCCAATAGAGGCGCAGTCTCCGTCCCCCTGGATGGTGAAAACAATCGGCTCCCCATCCAAAGCATGCTTAATACCCGTGGCAGCGTCCGCAGCACGGCCGTGAATGACCTGAACGACATCGATATCAAGAGGCATGCACAATCTCGCATGGCAACCCACCCCGGTTACCCCAATCGCACGATCTTCAATACCTAATTCGTCGATAGCTTCAGCTAATAACCGCTCCATTAGCGGGTGTTGGCATCCTGGACAGTAGGGGTATCTTCCCACGTTGCGATTCCACAATCTCGGATTTCCGGAAACCAAGACCTTCTGTATCATTTGTCTCCCTTCTGTAGCAATCGGTTAATTTCTTCAGAAATCCTATGTGGCAGGATCATCCCTGCAGGAGTCGGCAAATGACGTGCAAACAATCCAAGATGATGGACGTCTGCCTTACCCTGGACAGCGGCATTAACATCTTCTACCATTTGTCCTTCGATATTATCTTCAACGACCAAGAATTTTTTTGCACCTTTTTCGATGGCCTCGGAGATAGCTTTCTCTGGAAAAGGCCATAGGGTAATAGGGCGAATAAATCCTACCCCGAGCCCCTGAGCACACGCCTCATTCACAGCCTCTTTGGATACCCTCGAAGTATATCCATAAGCGACAATCCAAAGCTTACAGTCATCCTGCTGAGTCATTTCAGCTCTTACTTCAGATTTCATCTTCTCCACCTTATCGTACCAATGTTTGGCAAAACTCATCATGGTGGGATAAGGTTCCCTTCCCTGGACAACAGCGGCAAAAGTAACATAACGACGCTTCTTGTCATTCTGTTTTCCCTTCCCTCGGACGGCCCATTCCTTCTCCGGGAGGGAATCGAAGTTCAACGTTCTCAACTCCAAGGGTTCCATGAGATGACCAATGAGCGCATCGGAGAGGAGGATGACTGGATTTCGGTATTTATCAGCCAAATAGAAGGCCAGTTGGACCAGATCATAGGTCTCCTGGACCGAGGCTGGGGCCAGGACGATATTTCGATAACCACTTCCACCCCCTCCTCTTGTCGCTGAAAGATAATCAGCCTGAGCGTGCTGTACGCTCGGTGCACCCGGTGTCCCTCCCCTTTGTACCAAGGCAATCACACAAGGCAGTTCCCCAGCACAGAGATTTGCAATGCCTTCTTGCATCAAACCCCACCCAGGTCCTGACGTAGAGGTGATGACTCTCTTCCCAGTGGCTGCAGCTCCGTAAACCATGTTGATCGCACCCACTTCAGATTGGGCCTGAACAAAAGTCCTCCCCATTTTTGGAAATTTTTGCGCAAACCATTCAAATGTCTCGTTTTGAGGAGTGATGGGATAACCGAAGAAGGCATGGCAGCCCGCAGCCAAGGCTGCCTCTCCCACTGCCTCATTTCCTTGAATAAATATTTTCTCCATGGATGAGTTATCCGCGTTTGGACCTTCTTGTCTTCTTTTTTCTTTCTTTATCTGCCTTGATTTGATAAACTTCGATCGCAAATTCTGGGCACATCTGACTGCAAACCCCACACCCTTTGCATTTCTTTTGATGGTTAAAGGCCGGTAGCAAAAACCCTTCTGGACTCACTTTCTCTCCGGTAATGACAATGCAACCTTGGGGACAAAAGACCTCACAGTA
This sequence comes from Syntrophaceae bacterium UBA2188, assembly GCA_002327985.1. Lineage (GTDB taxonomy): Bacteria > Desulfobacterota > BSN033 > BSN033 > UBA1163 > UBA1163. The sequence continues at coordinate 23,896 of DCVM01000184.1, forward strand.
TCCACATCCCTTGCAATATTCCTCATGAATAACGATTTGACCCGTTGCCATGCCTCGTCACCTAAAATTCTTTAGATAACCGCCTCATCCCTCAGTTGAATGATCTCTTCCCAATCGTAACCCTTCTCGAGGAGAATCTCCTCCGTGTGCTGGCCAAATTCAGGTGCTGGCAAACGGAGTCTTGCCGGGCTTTTATAAAACTTGATGGGCATGCCCACTGTTTTGATCTTCCCCAAGGCTGGATGGTCAAAATCTGCAAGATAATCGTTCTCCAGGACTTGTGGGTCTGTGAGTAGATCCTCCAAGGTGTTCACCGGTGAACAAATGATATCCCCGGCATTCTTAAGAATTTTTAACCATTCTGAAGAACTCTTCGTAAAAAAAACAGAATCTAAAATAGTGATGAGCCCTTCACAATTTTTTCTTCTCGCTTCCATGTCCCTGAAACGGGAATCTTCAATGAGATGGTCTAGGCGGAGAGCCTGGCAAAATATGGACCAATACCGATCGGGTTGAAGCATCGCTAACGCAATCCATTTTTGGTCGCCGCACTGATAGATATTCCATAAGGGGTTGTACGCTTTTTTCCGACTCACCCTTGGCGGAGCATGACCGGAGGCAATCGTTCCAAACACATCCAGACCTAAAAGATGGAGACCACTACCTAAATGGGAGACTTCCATCTCCTGTCCAATTCCGGTCCTCTCACGGGCTACAAGGCTTGCAAGTATTCCAAAGGCCAACATGATCGCCCCGATTTGGTCAGCAATGCCAGCTCCATAGACCACGGGGGGGGAATCCGGCTCTCCTGCAATCGTCATCATTCCTGATCTCGCTTGGCCTAGATAGTCGAAAGCTGGATCCTTGGCATCAGGACCTTTTGAACCAAAGCCCGTCGCCGAGGCATAGATCAATTTTGGATTGTGCTTCGACAGGATACCGTAGTCTATCCCCAGCTCTGTGGCTACACCTAACCGAAAATTCTGTATAAAGACATCTGCTCCTTCGATCAACTTAAATAGGATCTCTTTCCCTTTCGGCTTTTTGAGATCAAGGGTCAGGCTTCTTTTATTACGATTATTGTATTCAAAATACCAACTCCTCCCCTGCGGCAACTTGACAGGGATTCCACGGATCCACTTGATCCCCCTTCCGGGATCTCCCTGGGTGCGTTCCTCGATCTTGATCACCTCTGCGCCTAAGTCTCCTAAAAAGGCTCCTGCAGAAGGTCCCATTTGCCAGATCCCACATTCAACGATCTTGATCCCCTCGATCGGTCCGTCCATCTTAAGTCTCCCTCATCTTCGAAAATGGGGTTCCCTTTTTTCGAAAAAGGCTTTCACTCCTTCTCGGTGGTCATCCGTCACAAAACAGATATTCTGCATCAATCCTTCGAACTCCGTCTGTTCCTGAAGGGATGAAACTAGTTCTCTGAACACGGCTCTTTTAATCAACCGAAGAGCAACCCTCGGTCCCTTTGCTATTCTGGATGCCATGGCCATGGCTTCCTCCATCAGTTTTTCATGAGGAACGATTTTATTCACCAACCCAACACCATAAGCCTCTCGGGCATCCAGTTTCCCCGCTGTGTAGAAAAGCTCAAGAGCTTTTCCCATTCCAATGGTTCTTGGCAGAAGATAGGTCAGCCCTACATCCGGAACGAGACCCATTCTGACGAAGGCAAGGATGAATTTAGCCTGATCCGAAGCAATTCTCAGATCACATAGCAGGGCAATAGAAATCCCTGCTCCTGCTGCAACGCCGTTGATGGCCGCGATGATGGGTTTATCGATTTTCGCGATCTCAACTCCCCAGGCGCCAAAGCGATCAATGGAAGTTATCCTCTTTTTTGGCTGATCTTCTTCTTTGATTCGCTTTGCAAATTTCTCGATATCACCTCCTGCACAAAAGGCTTTTCCTGCACCGGTCAAAATGATCCCATCAATCTGTTCATCCCGCTCCGCCTCTTTGAGGGCTTCAATCAATTCCTCCCTCAACTTCGGAGTGAGAGGGTTGCGTTTTTCCGGCCGATTCAATGTGATGAGTACAAACCGGTCATCTCTTTTTTCGTATAGAATGGAGCTATAAGCCATTTATTTCTTTTCTTCTCCTCGAAGTTATTTCCCCAGAAGGGTTCTGGCAATGATGATTTTTTCTATCTCTTTCGTCCCTTCGTAAATCTCTAAAATTTTTGAGTCCCTGAAGATGCGCTGCACCTTATATTCATCAATATAACCATATCCCCCGTGCATTTGGAGCGCCTCATCTGCACATTTGACTGCCATCTGCCCAGAGAACCATTTGCTCATAGCAATGAGGCCGTGATCCACATGACCGTTATCAATGGACCAGGCTGCTTCATAGTAAAGATTCCTTGCCGCCCTGATATGAGTCGCCATCTCAGCGATCTTGAATTGAGTTGCCTGAAAAGATGCGAGAGGTTGGCTGAAAACAACCCTCTTTTTGGCATAAGCAACGCTCTCCTCTAAAGCTGCTCGTGCAATTCCAACCGCTGCAGCAGAAACATTGACCCGGGACATATTAAATTGATACATGACCTGTCTAAACCCTTCTCCCTCTTCTTCTCCAATTAAATTAGTAACTGGAACTCTGACCTCATTGAGGCTAATTTCTGCTGTGTCACAGGCACGGACTCCAAGCTTTCCATACAATTTGCTTGCTTCAAATCCAGATCGATCCTTTTCCACGATAAAAAGACTAAACTGATCCTGTTTTTTAGGACGTTCAGGGTTTGTCTTGCAGAGAACCATAAGATAATCGGCAATATCCCCATTCGTAATAAACATCTTGGAACCATTGATAATATATTCCTTCCCATCACGAACCGCTGTGGTCCTGACATTGGTGACATCCGAACCAGCATCGGGTTCCGTGATCGCAGACCCCATAATGCATTCACCTTTTGGAAGGGGAGGGAGATATTTCTTTTTCTGTTCCTCTGTCCCAAATTTCATGAGCAGGTCAGAACCAAAGGCCGTAGAGGTAATCGACAATCCAATGCCCGGATCCACCGCCCAAAACTCCTCAATGATCAAACAGGCTTCCAGTCTTCCCAACCCGGGCCCTCCGTAATTCTCACTTACGTTAACGGCCACAAAACCCAGCTTTGCCGCTTTCTTCCATATCTCAAGATCGAACGTTTCATTCCGATCAAATTCCTGGGCTCGATCAGGAAATTCTCCTAAAGCAAACTCCTTCGCCGCATTTTTAATATCGATCTGTTCTGCAGATAATTTAAAATTCATATTTGAGATCCTTTCCCAATCTTTTGGAATCTCCCCTATTGAAGGCCTACAAGGGTCACACTCGCTACAGCTCGGGTTGGAAATCCCCCTATGTTGTGTGTTAGTCCAATCTTTGGATCCTCCACCTGACGCGCCTCTGCTTTTCCCTGGAGTTGTTTATATATTTCGTATAACATTCGAATTCCGGTGGCGCCGATTGGGTGGCCGAAACATTTCAAACCCCCACTGGGTTGGCATGGAATCTTCCCGCCCAGCTCAAAAAAACCGGATTCCACGTCCTCTCTCGCCTTTCCTCTTGGGGAGATGAGCAGATCTTCATAAGTGATGAGCTCTGTAATGGAAAAACAGTCATGAACCTCCATCATGCTGATCTCTTCCCGGGGGTTCTTGATGCTGGCTTCCTCATAAGCCTTGATCGCTGCACGGTAAGTCGGTTCCACATGAGTATAATCATATTGGCTGTACATTAAGCTCTCTCCAGAATCGGCTGCAATCTGGAGGGCTTTCACATAGATGGGATCGGGTCTAAAATTCTTAGCCAGTTCAGCTCGAACGATGATGGCGGCAGCGGCTCCATCGCTTACGCCGCAGCTGTCCAAAAGACCTAAGGGCCAGGCCACAATGGGAGCTTTGAGGACATCTTCAACCGTTATCTCCCGTCGGAGATGAGCCTTCGGATTCAAGGAACCATTGTGGTGGCTTTTTACAGAGATGTGAGCCAAAATTCTTTTTCCTTCTCTGGGATCAAGCCGATACCGATCAAAATATCTTGTTGCCATCATGGCGAAGGCACCTGGACCTGTATGATTGGGCCAGATGATTCGATAAAGAGTTCCTAAGGTCATAACGTGTCGAGCATCTGGAAGGCCTGCATAACCGAGATCCTTGAGCTTCTCCACACCGATGGCAAGAGCAATATCGCAAGCCCCTGAGGCTACAGCATAGCAAGCCCCTCTGAAAGCCTCAGAGCCACTCGCACAAAAATTTTCCACATGAGTGACAGGAATGAAGGGAAGTTTCAAGGTTGTGGAGGAAGGAAGGGCGCTGTGCCCAATGTTAACTTCCGTATAATGATTCCCCTGCCAGGCAGCCTGGATATCTTTTGCTTCAATTCCAGCATCTTTAATAGCTTCCTTAAAGGCATCGACCATTAAATCCTCTGCACTCTTATCCCAGAGTTCCCCAAATTTTGTGCAGCCCATTCCGATAATCGCGACCTTATCTTTTATTCCCTTGGACATTCTCATTCCTCTCTTTATTCTCTTACAGGCATAATTTTCCAAAAGTATCCATAGATCCCCCGTGCCTCATCCACATACTTTCTCCGGAAGGTCATTTTCATTGGCATCCCCACCTTCAAAGAACCTGACTCGCAGTCTGTGATATCGAAATTGAATCTCCCCCCCCCCTCAAAATCAATCAAGCCATACATTTGGGGAGCAGAGAGACTAAAGGCCAGGTGATCCTCTGTAAAGCTGAAGAGCTTCCCTTTTTTATTAGAGAAGCGGTAGGGTTCCATCTCATCGATTGCGCTACAGTTCGGGTTGACACAAATCCTCTGGGGGGGATATTGAGGGGTACCACATCGGTTACATTTCGAACCATACAGAGCTAAGATCGCCTTTCGTTCCCTCCAAGCCTGAACCAGTTGAGTCGGCCCCACTTCTCCGCGAAGTCCAGTTTCCACTGGAAGGATCCCGCGGAAGGCTAAGTATTTTTCGTAACTGGTGAGTTCCCTTCCTGATTTGAAATATTCTTTTATTCCGGTTTCAATGCTCTTAGTTTTGATCTCCTCGGTCACTGTAAACCACAGAGCCTCACTTCCATTCCCATAGCTGACGGCGAGAAGATGGTCTCCTGGTTTTGCCTCTTCAAGGGCTGCAGCCAACATCATCAAAGATGTCGCTGTGCCACACTCACCAATTTTTGGATACAATGGTTCTTGAATTTGCTCAGGCTTGAATCCTAACCGTTTTCCCAATTGGGAATGTTCTCTGGGATGGATACAAGGATAAATTAATTTGCTAACGGCCTTACTTTCGAGCCCATATTTTTTGAATAATCCGAGGATGGCTTCTGGGATAAACTGATTATATCCTTCGTCTCGGATCCATCTCTCTTCCGAGGTCCGATCAAATTTATCAAACTCCGATCTCCAATGGTCCGGAAAGTCATAGGAAACAGAAAAAAAACCCTCAAGGCTAGCGACCACTTCTTCACTCCCAATGAGGAAGGCTGCTGCCCCATCTCCGAAAGCATACTCTTGAGCACTTCCTGGTTTTCCCAAGCGACAATCCGAAGCGCAAATTAAGGCATTTCTTGCTCCTTTTGACTGAACCGACTCACAGGAAGAGAGAAGGGCTCCAGTTCCTGCTTTAAGAGAATTGGTAAAATCACTTGTCCTAATAGAAGACCGGAGATCAAGGGCTGCGGCAATGATTGATGCACTCTCTCTTTCTTTATAAGGTGAAGTGGTGGTGGCAAAGTAAAGACCATCAACCTTATTTTGGTCGAATGGTCCAAGGCATTTCATCCCTGCTGCAACGGCCATGGTGAGGCTATCTTCATCAGAATTGGCGATGGCTTTCTCACCTGGGACTCCTACTGGATTCAGCCAACCCATCGCTGTGAAAATAGTCTTACGATTCATCCGATATTGAGGGATATAGATGCCAAAAGAAATAATTCCAACCACTTCTCTTTCTCCTTGCTTCTCTATCGAGTCATCATTGTCCTGGGGAGCCAGAGGGCAAGCTCCGGAAAAACCATAACTAAAACGAGACAAATAGCTTGGCACAAAACATAAGGAACGACCGAACGATAAATATTCGCCATAGATATCTCCGGAGGAACCACCCCTTTCATATAAAAAAGGTTAAATCCGAAAGGAGGTGTAATGTAGGCCATTTCCATATTGATGGTGAACAGGATTCCGAACCAGAGTTTGTCAAAACCAAGTGATAGAACAATCGGTACAAATACAGGGGCACAGATTAAAAGGATGCCCATAGGATCAAGAAAACAACCCATGACAAACCATATCAATTGCATCATCATCATGATAATCCAGCGATTTAAACCAAATGAAACAATGGTATCAGTCAGCCATTTTGTGACCCCCGTGATGCCATAAATATGAGAAAATGAAACAGCACCAATGATAATCCAGAAGATCATCCCGGAAATTTTTAGGGTGTCGAGGAGAGCTTTGTTGATACTTCTCCAGCTTAATCTTCTCTGTATCAGACCGCATAGGATCGCTCCGAAAGCGCCTACTCCTGCAGCTTCCGTGGGGGTACAAACACCCATGTAAATCACTCCCAAAACCAAAAGAATCAAGAGTAGCGGCATTGTAACAGCCTTCAGGCTACGGAGACCTTCTTTAAAAGAGAAGGTCCTCTTATCGGGAGGGCCAAGTTGAGGATTGATGAGACACCTGATAGCGATATATCCGATAAATATAAGCGCCAGGATAATACCTGGAATCATCCCTCCCATAAACAGTTGTCCTACAGATTCATCACAGAGAGAGCCATAAATGACCATGATGACGCTAGGGGGAATAAGAATACCAAGAGCCCCTCCAGCACTGATACATCCTACAGCTATGTTTTTGTTGTATCCACGCTTTAGCATGGAAGGTAAAGCGATCAAGCCCATACTTACCGTTGCCACCCCACTCAATCCTGTCATGGCTGCAAAGATGGCACAGATGGCAACCGTTCCGATAGCAAGACCACCGGGCAACCGTCCCAACCATTTATAGGCAACGTCATACAGATCATCGGCAATACGGGTGAGGAAGAGCAGGTTTCCCATAAAGACAAAAAGAGGGACAGCAAGGAGAATGAAACTGGAAGTTTCAGAAATGGCTGTATTGACAATCATATTTAGTGCTTGAGGCCCCATTAATAATAATGTCAAGAAAACTGCAATCCCCCCTAAGGTAAAACCAATGGGCTGGCCCAAGGCTAAAAACACCAAAAGAGGAATAAACAGGAGAAGCAGTAACTGCCACATTTCAAGATTAAGCATGAACTCTCCGGAACTATTGAATATTCTTTGCTATCACTTGGGAACCCAGAATCGCTATTCTTAAATTATTAAAAAACTTGATTAACCCCTGGAGGCAAAGAAGACCAGCTCCTATTGGAATAGCAAAACGGATGGGGAAGATAGGCCAGTAGGGTTCGATGACCATACGATCTCCATGAATCAAATCCCTCCAAGCAATTTTCCACCCATATTTAATCAGAACAAAACAGAGAGAGAAAAACAAGAAGGAAGTAAACACATCTACCCAAGCTCTTGTCCGGGGCCGAAAGCGGTTATATAGAATATCCACAGTGACATGACCTCCTCCTTTTAAAACATAACCTCCACTTAAAAGAGCCATGATTGGGAGAAGGTAGATCTGGTTTATCTCCAGAGCCCAAGCGGCAGAGGCTCTAAAAAAATATCGGACAATCACATCGTAGAGAACCAGACACATCATCAAAAATATAGTCCAGGATACAATCCTTCCCAACCATTCATTGCAAAAGGAAATCGCTTCTCCAATCTTTTTAAACACGAATTCAATATTCGACATGTCTCTCTCCTGGAGCAGCCTTTGTTGCAGTCAGAAAATCTCTTGGTATAGTTTCCTTTGCTACTTTTTCTCCGCTTTTACCTTTAAAATAATGTCCATCAACTTTCGACAGGTTGGGCTCTTGGAAGCGGCCTGTTCCCAGAATGGTTTGGCACCATCAGTAAATATTCTCTCCATTCCCTTCGTAGGATAAATAATATTCACTCCTTTTGGCTTAGCTTCTTCGACGATCCCATTATTCATCTCCTCTGCAATTTTTGCTGCTCTTCCGACAAGTTCTTTGCCCACCTCCTTCATGGTCTTCTGGACATCCTTGGGCAAGGTATTAAAGGATTTCAAGTTGAAGTATAAATCAACTTCCACATTATCATGGATATTCAGCATCGCGACATATTTGCAAACTTCCCAGAACTTATAATCCTTCAACGTATAGACCGGCCAAAAAATTCCATCCATGGTGCCTCTTTGTAGAGCGGTATAGATTTCTGCTGGGATGATATTCACAGGCGCCGCCCCAAAGGTTTTTATAAAATCAGCCTCCACACCGAGGGCTCTGATCCGCTTCCCCTTGAAATCATCCAGTTTGTTTACAGGGAAGTTTGAAATGAGAGGAAAGGCCCCCGAACCGATGACCGAGATTTGATGGAGACTGAACTTTGCCATGGCTTCATTCAAAATATTTAGATATTCCGTCTCCGTCCAAATCTTTATATATTCCTTGGCTGTCCAAATGCATGGAGCCCATCCCACATCGCCTTCAGGGAGTTTTCCTGCGTCGTAATGTAAAGAACAGAGAGTTCCTTCAGCCACTCCGTCAGCTACGGACTCAAAGGCTTCGGCTGATTTAAACAGCATGTTCATAGGGAGAATTTCGAAAGTGATTTTCCCCCCTGTTCGTTTATTCACTTCATCGGCCCACCATGTCAGCTGTCGTGTTACATGGCTAGTGGGACTATAAGTGGATTGGATACGCCATTTGATCGCCTTGACGGTCTGAGAGAGTGCCTCCTTCGGTGCATAGATGACTAAGATGGTTGCCAATAAAAATAAGATTGCTAAATAGATTGCTGTCTTTTTCATAGTCCATCCTCCTCTAATTGATTTATTTTCTTAAAGCATAAACTCTTGCAGACTCTTGCTGACGATGAGCTTAGGTTCTGTGACAGTCTGAACTTCTTCCAGGCTCAGACCAGGTACAATTTCTTTTAGAAGTAGACCTTCTTGAGTAACATCGATATAAGCCAAATCCGTAATGATGGTGCTTACCACTCCTTTCGCGGTGACCGGAAGGCTACATTCATTGACAATCTTGATCTTACCTTCACGGGTTACATGTTCCATTAAGACAATGACCCGCTTCACGCCACTACATATATCCATAATTCCACCCGGAGTGCTCAAGACGTCTTTCTTTTCCTTATAATTGGCTAAGTCTCCCCTCTCTGAGACCTGAAAGGCACCCACAATCGCCACATCGATATACCCTCCTCTAAGCATGACAAAGGAAGTGGAAACGTCGAAAAAGGAAACCCCTGGTTTCATCCCCACAGGAACAGCAGAGGCATCGATCAACTCATAATCCATGAGTTCCTCATCCCAAATCGTTGGGGCATATCCCAAAGCACCGTTCTCCGATTGAAATATTATCTCTTCTTCTACAAAATCCTTGACCTGACTTGGCAAGCCGGTACCTAAATTAACATACATCCCCTCTTTCAATTCATTCGCTGCCCTTAGACACATGAGTTCTCTAGTCAGCCCCTTCATCCACTCTTCTCCCCTTTGTCTTTACAACCTGCTTCAGCCACCAATCGACCTTTGGTTTTTCCTGAGTGAGTACCACACGATTAACAAAAATGCCGGGGATATGGGTAGCCTCTGGGTCGATGCCTCCAGGCTCTACCATCTCGTCCACTTCAACGATGGTGATTTTAGCTGCCATGGCCATCACAGGATTATAATTTTTTGTCGTAAGGCGACAACAAACATTACCAAACCGATCTCCTTTATGTCCTTTGACAAAGGCATAGTCGAGAGGCATTGGAAATTCTAAGAGGTATTCTTTATTATTGAAAACCCTTTTCTCCTTCCCTCTTTCCATTTCAGTCCCTATGCCCACTGGGCAATAAAAAGGTCCTAAACCAGCTCCTGCAGCCCTCAATCTCTCAGCCAGAGATCCCATTGGAATGATTTCTACTTCAAGTTCTCCACGCCTCCATAACTCCTCAAGAGGATTCAAATGTCGTGCCTTAAGCCCCCAAGAGGGATAAGGACTGATCAACTTTTGGATTGAGCCACTTTCAATGAGGGCTCCATAGGAAGTTGGCGTCATCCCCACGATGGTAAGATTTTTTACTTTTCTCACTGCCAAAGCTTTGACCAAGGTAAGGGGTGACCCCGCATAAGAAAAACCACCCACTCCAATGGTTGAACCATCGGGAATATCTGCTATCGCTTCTTCGGGGGAATTCTTAAATTTATTAATCATCGTTACAACTCACCCCTATTCTATTTTCCCTTATAGTTAGGCTTTCGCTTTTCAGCAAAAGCCTTGGGTCCTTCCCAAGCGTCTTCAGATTCCCTTACTTTACTCAATAGAAGTGTTTCAAAACGTAATCCTTCGTTTAAGGGCATTTGAATTCCTTTATAAGCTGCTTCTTTAACCGCCCTGACTGCCAAAGGACCGTTTTCATTGATTCGATTGGCAAGGGTAAGGGCGGTTGGCATTAATTCAGCTAAGGGAACTACTCGGTTTACCAAACCAACCCGAAAGGCTTCCTGTGCACTGATGAGGTCCCCGGTCATGAGGATCTCCAAAGCGATGCCAAAAGGAATGAAGCGAGGGAGCCTCTGTGTTCCACCCGCACCAGGAATGATCGCTTGGGTTACCTCTCGAAGACCCAATTGGGCATTCTCTGCGGCAATCCGGATGTCACAGGTTAAGGCCAACTCCAACCCCGCGCCAATGGCAAAACCGTTGATCGCAGCAATCACTGGCTTGGGCATTTCCAGATACTTTGTGGGCGTTGCCTCTGGCAAAGCTGAAACAAATGGACGCCCCTCTTTCTCCGCCTCTGTTTTGAGATGAGCCATCTCTTTAAGATCCTGCCCTGCACAAAAGGCTTTGTCCCCTATGGCCGTCAAAATGATCGTCCACACCTCCGGATCATTCTTAAGATCGATCCATGCCTCTGTGATCTCCCTCCAGGTTTGGTAATTCATGGCATTATAGCTTTCAGGACGATTTATTTTTAAAATTCCAATCTTTTCTCTCTTTTCAATGAGAAGCGTCGACATCTTTTTCCCCTCCATTTTATTCAAATGAATCATCTTTATCTAAAATCTGAAATGAGAACTCACCTCCGACTCAGAGTAACCTGTCTCAAATTTCTGATATATTTAAACAAGAAAGCAGCTCCAAGTAACCCCAAACCAATAAAATCTGAGGTATAGCCGGGTTTAATCAAAGTTAACCCTCCTAAACCCAATAAAATTCTTTCAATAAGATTGATTCCCCCTTGAGTATAAAGATAGCCTTCGATCATCATGCCGAAGCAAATCGTACCCAGTAAGGCTGTAGAAATCGCCAATACTAACTCTACTGTTGAACCTTTTAGAAGTAGGGCAGGATTATAAACAAAAAAGTACGGCACGATAAAGGCAATTAACCCGAGCCGCCATGCTGCATACCCTGTTTTCATGGGGTCACTGCCTGCAATAGCGGCACCTGCATAAGCACCGATAGCTACTGGTGGTGTAATCATTGAAAGACAACCAAAATAGAAGATAAAAAGGTGAGCGGCCAAGGGTTGCACTCCTAATTTTATTAATACAGGCGCAATCAAGAGAGCGAGAATGAGATAAGCAGCAAGGGTTGTCATCCCCATTCCGAAAATCATACTTAAGATCATGGATAAGACTAACAATAATAGAAGTTGCTTCCCAGCCACAGCCTCCAACATCGTGGCGATACCAATTCCAAGATTCGTAAGACTGACCATCCCGATTATAATTCCAGCAGCCGCACAAGCAATCGTCACAAGTACCATATCTTTTGCAGTCTGGACCAAAGCCTCATATATCTTACGCGGTCCCATGCGATAATCCTTGTTTAAATACGATAAGATGGTAGTGAGGAAAATAGCATAAAGGCATGCCTTCATAGGGGACCATCCTATGGACAACAAATAAATTAAAAGGATTACTGGAGGCAATAAGAACCACCCTGAAACAAGCGTTTTTTTAATGTTCGGTAATTCATTTCGCGGGAGGCCCTTTAGACCGGTCTTCACTGCAACCAAGTCCACCGATATAAACAGGCTAAGGAAGTAGAGGACGGCCGGCAAAAAAGCTCCTATACAGACATCCCAATAGCTGATATCGAGGATTTCCGCCATGACAAAAGCGGCCGTTCCCATCACCGGAGGCATGATTTGACCCCCTGTCGATGCAACGGCTTCGATAGCACCTGCAATTTTCGGCGAATATCCGGTTCTTTTCATTAAGGGAATCGTAAACGAGCCTGTCCCTGTCACATTGGCTACAACACTCCCGCTTAACATCCCAAATAGAGAGCTTGCTATAACTGCCATTTTAGCAGGACCACCCCTCATCCAACCAAAGAGGGAGAAAGGGAGATCGGTGAAGAATTTAATGGCCCCAGAGACTCGAAGGAATGCACTAAAAGCAATAAAGACAATGATCACTGTTGAAGCAACATACAAAGCAGTACCAAATACACCGCGTGGCGTCAAAGCAACCCAGGTAAGGATATAGTTTGGCTTAAAGCCACCGTGACGGATGACGTCCGGCATATAAGGGCCAATAAAACCATAGAATATGAAAATAAGCGGTATGATAACGAGGGACAAACCAAGGGTTCTCCGAGTAGCTTCGAAAATGAGAATCAATACCACAGAGCCTACAACCAAATCTAAAGGGGTACCCACCACTAATTGGAGTAATGCCATTTCTCTCTTCATGAGATAAACAAGGCTAATGACTGAAAGGGCTGAAAGAAAACAATCGAAGAAGAATGTCCAACCCCTCTGCCGTTTCTTAAACATTGGAGTTGACATAAAGCAAAACACTAGGCCAGTGAGTAGAAGAAGACCCCGCTGAATCATTGGGGTGAGTTGTCCGAAATAAGCTGTGAAAAGATAAAAAACAGAGGTCCCCGAACCCAAAACTGATAAAGCAATACTTAAGAGTTTAATATTATCTGCAGGTCTATCCATTTCTTTTTTCATCTATATCTTTCCAATCACATCCTCAAGCAAGCTTCTGACGGTCATTTATTATTAAATGACTCTCATTCAAATTTGACAGGGGGATTCCGCGATAAGGGAGGTGAAGTTTTGAACTTCACCTCCCAGCCTTCGCCTAACCTTTATTTCAACAGGCCCTTTTCCTTGAAGAATTTCTGAGCTCCAGGATGTCTGGGGATGGGACCTTCCAAAGGAATGAAATCTTTGTTAGAAGCATCGCCGCACGCTCGTCTGTGGATGGCAATGGCTTCTTCTGTGTTCTCCCACCATATTTTACACAATTCATACACCGCATTATCAGGGACCTTTTTATCTGCCAAGAAAAGGGCGGCAACACCAAAAGAGGGAATTCCCTTATCGACTTTTGGATAAATACCTGGTAAAAATGAATAGCGGACAAAATAACCGGGGTATTTCTTTTCAATCTTTTGTAATACATTTTCTGGGACAGGAATGAGTCGGCTACGTTCACTAGTGAAAAGATCAATGAAGGAGGGATTTCCTGGTCCAATGCCCACTGTAATCGCATCGTACGTCCCATCTCGTAACCCTGAAACCATATCCCCCGTACTTGCAGAATGTCGATACTTACGTTTTAAGCCTGTTGCTTCATCCACAATTTGACTCATATTATGTGCCAACGAACCAGGGGCATACATCACTGTGTTTTTGTCCATTAAATCTTCAAATGTTTTTATTGGAGATTTGTCAAGGACCACAATATGATACGGGATGACAGCCGTCACCCACATGAGTCTAAAATCTTTATAGGGTTTCCCCTCGAAATCCTTAATTCCTTCCACATGCCAACCCACCTGGAAACCAGAAGCCCATCCAATCTGACATACTTGATCCGCCATAAGCTTCTGGTTGTCGAGCCAGCTTTTCGTCATCATCAAGTCAAACCGCAAAAAATCACTATATGCTTCAAATTTTTTTAATGCCGTGGAAATCATGTGGCCTGCTGTTTGCTCCGGACCTACAGCAATTCTCAGAGTCACTGGCGGTCGTTTCTGTACTTGGGCTGAAACCGGTTCAGGAATACCTGTGACGAAAGGCAGTACGATTAGACTCAAAATAAGGTAAATACTTCCCACCAATATCAATGATCTCGTCTTTTTCATTTTTTCCCTCCCACCTTTAATTAAATTCTTTTTAAATTATCTCACAACCCAAATTAAGATTACTATTCTATCTCACCTCCTTTCGAAGCCGGTTTAGAAATAAATTTGTCTCGTTCCTTACTTGCCCTCTCCCGCATTTTATAGCGCAATTTTTTCCCTGTGGGTGTGTATGGAAGTTCATTCACAAATTGATAGAATCGTGGTCTTTTGTAATTAGCTAAACTAGGGTCTTCTAAACAATGTTTATCCAGTTCTCCAACGGTTGGGATGTCATCACTTGGAATTATGTAAGCTGCGGTAACCTGGCCCCATTTCTTATCGGGCATTCCAATGACTATGCTTTCTCTTACTTTGGGATGTTTTTCTAATACCTCTTCTACAGGTTGTGGAAAAATGTTTTCCCCTCCGGAGACAAACATATCGTCCGTTCTACCCTGAACGGTGATAAAACCATCTTCGTCCCAGGTGGCTGTATCTCCTGTATAAAACCATCCTTGATAAAGCTTTTTCTCTTCCTCTTCGGGGCGGTTATGATAACCACAAAACATACCTGGTGTCTTCGTAATGATTTGTCCAATTTCCTTGCCGTTCTTTTTTACTAATTCTGTAGGTTCCGCCTTCCTATTCTCTTCATCAAGTTTGATCACCCTCACCTGAACAAAAATAAAAGGTCTCCCAGCTGAACCTGCCTTCTCCTCGATGGGATGAATATCACTCCTCAAACAGAGCGTGCTTGCTGTCTCTGTGGTGCCGTAACTATTGACAACATGCTTGGTAAAAATATCTTGCCATAACAAAAATTCACGACTGCTGGTGGGTGAACCCATCGAATGAATCAATCGAAGTGAACTCAAATCACGCCTTTTCTCCTTTTGGGCAATAGACATGGCATTAAAGGTTGCAGGCGCACCTGCCAAGAAGGTGATTCGATGCCTCTCCACATAATCGAGTGCTTCATCAGGATCGAACTTTTTTAATCCAAAGACATGCCCTCCCGCTAAAAGACCAGGCTGTACTGCAGTGCAAAGGCCCCCCTGATGAAACCAGGGGGTTAGATTCATGAGTCTGTCTTTACTCGTATAATTGTTGTTGTACGCAGTTTTAATGGCAATATTTAATAAAGAGTGGCTCGAAAATTTCACTCCCTTAGGTCGTCCTGTTGTTCCTGAGGTATAAAGTCTCTCAATCTCGTCACGAAGAAAATCAATCTCCTTGATACGACCCATTACATCTGGATCATCCCCCGATGCCTTCTTGATATAAACATCAAATTCAATCGCCTCATGGATACATGAGGCTTGTGTTGAAATAAGGATATCTGGTCTATAGCTGGACAATTTAAGACTTTTCTCAATGGTTTCATCCATGTCAGAATCATAAATAAAGACTTTGGGTTCACTATCTTCAAGGTGAATCTTAATCTCACCTGGGGAAAGTCTGAAATTAATGGGAGAAAATATCTGCAAATTTTTCCAAGCTCCAAGCATAGCAAAAGGCAGGTGAAACGTATTAAAAAGACATACCATCACCACATCACTCTTTTTAAATCCATCCGCTCTGAACCGATTGCTTAACTGATTAGTGATGCGATCCAACTCCCCATAGGTGAAAGTTTTGCCTGTTGCCAGACAGGTTAATGCATTTTTCTTCCCAAAATTTTCGCAAGCGCCTAAATACTGCTCAAGATACATCTTCCTTAATTCCCTTACTCTTCTAAGGATAATATCTATTTCCCAGTCCCTCTGAATTCAGGAGCAGGAAGCCTTTTCCGCACCGGCCAGGTTTCCTTCTCCTGACTTGGTAAAATGACCGTAGAAAAACCGGGTATGACATCCTCTTCTCTCTGGTTAAATCCATGAGAGAGAATATCAACACAATGTTCTCCTTGTTCGTCTACATATTTTTTAATGACCTTCCCTGTGAACCGAACGACGTCCGAAAAATATACAAATTTCCTATACTCTGCATAATTCCGTTTCAGCCAACCTTCATCCCCTATCCAATTCGTGATCAAATTAATCAGCCAAGATTGATTTTGAACTCCTGCAGAGTAGGGAAAGGGAAGGCCGGCGCTTTCAGCCGCGTTTTTGTTATAGTGCACAGCATAGATAGGTTCTAATGCAAAAGTATCAGGATCACGGAAAGCCCAAGCTGGATGGAGGCGATAGTTACGAAGTTGAGTTCCATGCGCGGCTAATTGTACAGGAGTTGCTCCAACACAGTAGGCAATCATGTCCGTCAATCCAAATGGTCCTTTGATAACAGGTGGCAATTCTTCCCCAATTTCAGTATCCTCCCAGAAACGGACTTCGCTTCCCTGTATTTTCTCGTCGAGAGTTTCCTCTTCTATCTTTTTCAACTCTTCTTCAGTCCATGGGTGAGGAAGTTTTAACTGAGAATATTTGCCGGTCTTGCGCGTTGTTTTTCTCTCACCTCGCAAGGACCAACTATAAGACCGAGCCACGAGTTCCCCTTGTTGGTTATAGAACTCTCCCCTCTGATATCTCCAGAGGGACTTTCCGGCAAACTTAGTTCGAACCACGTCGAAACCAGCGAGGGTGCTCTTGGGTTTTATATAGTCATTAACATAGACAGGCTTAAAAAATTCCCAATCGTTCCCTGAATGCCAGCCGTGGAGGCCAGGCAACCCTTCTACCACGTAAGTGGGATAAACGCTATAAAACCAGTTTGGAGGCGCCACCAACTCGCCATAACAACTCTTCTGAGCATATTCTCTGTTCCGATACAGAGGGTTAGAATCTCCTATTCCATTCACGTAATTTCTGATCGCTTCATAACTCACTGTCTGATTAAAAACATTGCTAACTCTCAGTTCCAATCCGACTCGATCCTTGTATTCCTCCAGCAACTCATTCGTTAACTCAGCTTCTGGCAGGACACTTTTTTCCCCGCTCACAGTGAACCTCCTTCTATCAACTCCCTTTTGATAATCCTGTCAGGTTCCCCTTCCAGTCGTGCTGAAATGAGTTTGTGGCATTTTCCACATCTCATTATCTTCATTTTGCCATGGGGGCTTTGGTAATGACTTTCTTCGAAAATCAATAGCCCTTGGCACCAAGGACATTCCTTTTCCTCTTCCATCTTCCTTCTCCCTTAAATGATTCCTTCTTGCTTAAATCGGGCAAGTTCTGACTCCGTGTATCCAAGCCCTCTGTATATTTGCTCATTGTCCTGTCCGACAAGAGGTGCACCTTTCCTGACATAGCCCGGCGTTTCCGAAAGTTTTAATATTACTCCAAGGGTAGATAGAAACCCTATCACAGGGTGTTCCACATTGATGAAAATCTCCCTTTCTCGATATTGAGGCTCGGAGAAAGCTTGGGAAATTGTATTAATTTGAGCGCAGGGTACCCCTGCCCTTTGCAAAAGTGAGATGATCTCTTGAACAGTCTTTGACCTAACCCATGGAGTGATGATTCCGTCAAGAGCTTCTCTGTTTTTTGATCTTTCCCAGTCAGAAGTGAATCTAGGATCCTGAGCAATATCCTCCATTTCCGCTACCTTCAAAAATCTTCTCCATACTCCATCACGAGTCAAAGAAATAAAAATCCAGCCATCCTTTGCCTGAAATGAATTGGCGTAGGCGTAGGGGCTTACGTTACCCATTTGGGGACGTTCCGTCCCTAATTTCTCATATTCCGTATAGATACCATGTAAAGCAACAAGGCCGGCAGCAACATCAGCTAAAGCAACCTCAACAGCCTGTCCTTTTCCCGTCTTGTCCCGGTGTCTCAGGGCCACAAGAATCCCAAAGGCGATGTGAATGGCTGCTGCATAGTCTACCCATGCCGCCGCTGTCCTTGTGGGCGGGTTGTTAGGGAAACCGTTAAAGCTCATTGCCCCTGAGACGGCTTGGGCAATAGGGTCAAAACCAATCCTCTGAGTGTTAGGACCACTAGACCCGAATGCCGAGATGGAGGCCAATATAATGGATGGTTTGATTTTTCTTAGAGACGCAAAATTCAGCCCTAATTTTTCTTTATCCCTCATGGCAAAGTTTTCGAGAATGACGCCAGAGTTTTTCACTAATTTTTCAAAAATCTTTTTTCCTTCAAGGTGATCCAAATTTAGTGTAATTGCTTTCTTATTTCGCATTCGGTTCACAAAAGCATAACTGTCTCCACTGGGAGATAAATAACCAAAACGTCGATCCTCATCTCCCCCGGGTCTTTCGACCCGGATGACTTCGGCACCCATATCGGCCAACAAAGAGCTACAGTAAGGACCTGATATGTGTCGACTTAAATCGATAACTCTAATATCTTTCAAAATATCATTCATTTATAACGCGCCAATGACTTTAGGGGATGAACTTATTTCATCCAGCAGTTTCTCAATGGCTATTGGGCCTAATCCTTGAGGGAGTTTACCGTTCAGTTTGAGGAGACTTGACCAAATTGGACAAGCGTAAAGTTGAACACCCGACTCTTTCGCTTGCAACAGTAATGGCCTCATATCTATCCCCTTGGGATCCTGGGCAGGATGGACAGACAAACCCAGTTGATCGGCTCCACTTGATATCGTCTTTCTTGCTTCTACCCCTGAAAGGGAAGCTGGATACCTTATCATCTCATTGAATAAGCCATGGAGTGCGGCTCCTGTAAAAACCACCCCCACTATCTTTCCTGACTTCCGGAATGACATCGCTAAGGTAAGGTTGTTGATCATAGAATCATATAATGCATCGCGACAAATAAAGAGAATATCCACTTTAGCCCCTCCTGTGCCTTCTCATACCAGGCTCCCATTTACAATCGAAATTTACCCCAATTCGGTTTGCGTTTTTCCTTAAAAGCATTGGGGCCTTCCATATATTCTTCGCTACCAAGATAATCAGGATACATATTGTGAAGTATATAGTGGCTGGAATAGGCCACGTAATCCACATCGGCATTGAAGCTTGCCTTCACGATGGCCAGACAGGTGGAACTCACATCCAACAAATCTAAACACCATTTTTCAACCTCACCATCAAGTTTTTCCAAAGGCACGATTTTATTGATGAGACCCATTTCAAGTGCTTCCTGGGCTGAATATTGCCTACATAACATCCACATCTCTTTGGCTCTCTTGGCCCCAATTACTCTTGCTAAATAACTCACGATATAACCGTCGGCTGGACTTCCAACTTTTGGACCAACTTGACCAAATATTGCATTTTCCGCGGCAATGGTAAAATCGCAAAAATAGGCCCAGTGGTTTCCGCCTCCAATCGCATAACCTTTCACCGCGGCAATAACGGGTTTACGGCAAAGCCTTATTGCTCGATTAATAGAGATGGGATGTTCCCATTGATGCCGAAGCCCTCCCAGGCTTTCCCACTTCACATCTCCACCTGTACAAAAAGCTTTATCTCCGACCGAAGTTAAAACGACAACACCCGTGGTGCGATCATGACTCGCCTCACTGAGGGCATCACAGATTTCTCCAAAACCGACTCCCGTCAGAGCGTTCAATTTTTCTGGCCGATTAATGCTAATTCGAGCGACGCCACCCGTGTCGAAATATTTCTTCTCATAGATAATCTCAGTGGCTTCGAAATCAGGAACTTTCGTCCATCCCCGTGGTCTTTCTTTTCCCAAATCCATATCCTATCCCTCCGCAGTTGCTCGCTTGCTGAGTGGGCAAACGAACAAAATAAAACCTACATAGGTTTATTTATTCATCCATTATTCGTAAACCCCACCCTCTTTCCTTTTGACAAATCTTAGCAGTTTTCTCCAATAAACGATAAGTATGAATACAAAGAGGCAAGTAAGGTTAACAGTTAGACTCGTAGGAGCAATCAAAGCGATGCCACATATCCCTATAAAGATTCGTTCAGTTACTCCTACTCTACCTAACCCATAACCCTCAAGGGCTACGGAAAGAGCCATAACTCCAACCACAGCGAAAAATGTACTAATAATAATGTTCATCAGAGGCCCTTGTAATAGGAGATTGTTGTTGAAGATAAAAAAGAATGGGACAATAAAACCAATAATGGCGATACGGCATGAAAGCAGCATAGCTGCGAATACATTGGTTCCCGCTATTCCCGCTGCAGTATATCCAGCCAACCCTTCAGGGGGGCTAAGTTGAGAGAGACAACCATAATATAAAATAAAAAGATGGGCGCTCATGGGTGGTACACCCATCTTGATTAAAGCAGGGGCGCAAACAAATGCTAAAAGCAGATAGCATGGAGTTGTGGAAAGCCCTGTTCCCAAAATGATCGAAGATACCGCCACAAGAACAGTTAACAATATTAAACTACCTCCAGAAAGATCAATGAGTGTTGAAGAAATCGTCACCCCAACACCTGTCAGGTCAATCGATGCAAGGACAATCCCAGCAGCAGCACAGGCAATTGCAATCTGAATCATTGTTTTCATTCCATCCACGAGACCTAAATAGAACCTTTTAAAAGTCAATCTGCTTTCCTTATAAAACCAGGAGGCGATGCCTAATCCTATAATCGCCATTAATCCAGCTTTCTGAGGGGTAACTCTGGCTACACCTAAGAAAAAAATTAATGCCCCAATAGGAATGGTCATTGGGAGGGATCGAATGACCGTTTTTTTCAAAGGGGGAAGTTGAGAGCGAGGAACACCTCTCAACCCTATTTTGGTAGCGTGGATATCCACTTGGAGAAAAAGACATAAATAATAAAGACAGGCAGGTAAAAAAGCAGCTACAGCGACTTGCCAATAACTTATCTGCAGAATGTCTGCCATGATAAAGGCGACTGCCCCCATAATGGGTGGCATAATTTGCCCACCGACAGAAGCTGCTGTCTCAATGGCTGCTGCAAATTTTGGTGAATAGCCTGCATTCTTCATCATTGGAATTGTAAATACGCCTACTGTAGCGACATTCGCTGCAGGACTTCCGGTAAGCATACCCATAATGCTACTTCCCACCACTGCCGCCTTTGCTGGTCCTCCCCTTGAAGTCCCAAATAAAGTATTTGGGAGGTCATTAAATAGGGTATTGCCTCCAGCATTTTTTAGTAAGCCGCCAAATATGACAAGGACGACAACAATCGTCGCAGCTACATAAAGGGGACTACCATAAATTCCATAACCACTATAGTTAATGTAATCAATAATGGAAGCCCATCCACCCCCTTGGGGGGGGATAATTTTAGAAATCAAATTTCCCCATTTGCAAAAAATAAGTCCTCCAATACAAAGGAAAATAAATGGAAGTCCGATTGATCGTCTCGACGCTTCAATTAGAATCAAAATAAAAACCCCTCCCCCAATAATTTCATAATTGGAGGGACCAAGGATGGCTCGACTCTCACCTGTAAGGTCGTATAAGAGTGCTGGAATATAGGCAGCCACGGTCAATAAAGAAAGAAAAAAATCCCATAGGAATGAGAAGCGGGAAGAAAGCTTCTGGGTTGGGTTTGTCACCATGAATACAGCAATAATACAGAGGGTGAGTAATATGCCCCGCTGTCTGGTCACCCCCCACTGACCCATCGCGGCTGTATAGAGATAGAAAAGCCCGCTCAACATTAATAAAAATAGCACAATCCTATTGGACCAAATACGCACCGATATCCCCTTTTCATTTTTCAATATCAAATCGTGAGAAACCCTCTTATTTCATCAAACCACTCTCTTTCCAATACTTTTCTGCCCCAGGGTGATAAGGAACTCCAAAATCTTTGAAGAGATCTGTAAATTGACCAAAGGGTTTGAACATCTCCACCCCTTCCTTATAATATTGATGAACGACTTTACAAATTTCGTAGGCAACTTCATTGGGCAATCGGGTTGTTGTCCCCCAAAAAAGGACTAACCCCACTGTGTTTACAGAATAGTCTTGTTTCGGATAAATATTTGCGGGCATGCTGGAGGGATACCAGGAGATATCTTCCCCTGCAGCGTTCTTCGCAATCTCTAAAGGGATGGAAATAACGCGGCAGTGCTTTATTGTAAAAAGCTCCATTGGGCCGGTAGAAGGGTAACCCTGGGTTTGAATAATCACATCCGCGTGTCCATCCCTTAGTGCATCCAACTGTGCTTCCAAAGTGGAGTAGTAAGTTGTTTTCATATCTTTATCAGGGTCCCAACCCGTAGCTTTCCAGATGGCTGCATTTACCTTTTGCATACTCATGGCTTTGGACATTTCACCTAATCTTTTACCTTTAATGTCTTCAAAAGTCTTTACAGAACCTTCCCATAGTGAATATATCTGCGCTGCCATTATCGTAGCAGGAAATAAAACTCTCAATTCCTTTCCTCTATCTCCAAATTTAGCCCAATCACCCTTTGCCGCAAAGGCATCTCTCGCAATGTTTGGGCTACTTAATCCAATATCGATTTCTCCTCGGACCAATTGTGCAGTATGGGCTGTGCTTCCTTTGCCTGGAACAACAGACATTTGCAACTTAGGTAGCCCAGGGAGGGGGGAATATTTATTAATGAGTGTGGCAACAGCGACAGCGACTCCATAAGTGGTGCCACTCGTCCCTGTCGGTACCCATGTTAAATTATATTGAGCTGATTTCGTCTGTTGGGCCTGGACATTTTGAATTAATATCATCCCCCCCACCAAAAAGAAAACGATTAAAAAGAAAACCATCCCATTCTTCTTCATCGAAATCCTCCTTTCTTTCATGGAATACTCTGTTTGATTAAACCATGCAGTAACCGCCATTAATGCTGATTGTCTGACCGGTGATATGGCCGGCTCTCAAGTCAGAAGCTAAAAAGATAATCATGTTGGCCACATCCTCAGGCCTACCAAATTTCCGTAATGGATAAAGCCGCAATGCCTTTTTCATCTGATCTTCATACTCAGCATATTTCTCAGGATTCTCTTGCTTCATTTTTTCTACCATTTCTGATCGGCGCTCTCCAACTGTCAAGGAGGGACATACCACATTGACTCGAATGCCATGGGTCCCAACTTCTTTGGCCAATGCTTTGGAAAAGGCCACCACCGCCCCCTTCGCTCCGGAATAAATGGGTTGGTTGGGTTCACCAATCCGTGCGGCATCGGATGCGACATTAATAATGCTGCCTGTTTTGCGAGAGATCATATGATCAATAACTGCTTTGATAAAGTTGAGAGTTCCATAGAAACATACGTCGACCTGAAAAAACCAATCCTCCCTTTTCTGCTTAACAAAAAATTCAGTTTGCCATGCTCCAGCATTGTTTACCAGAATATCAATCTGACCAAACCTCTCTAACGTGGTCGCTACAGCCTGTTTTACCATCTCCCAGTTTGCTACATCCACCTTAGCAAACAACACCTCGCCACCCTTTTCCTTCATCTCCTTTAATGCGGCATTGCCTCGCCCTTCATCGAAATCCACAATGACAACTCGAACCCCTTCATTAGCGAACCCGGATACCGTGGCTTTACCCATCCCCCAACCGCCACCCGTAACAATGGCCACCTTACCCTTTAGCTCCAGTTCCATTTCTTTTTATACTCCTTCCTAATGAATATTTATCCAGAATAGGGTAAAAATTTACGTCCTAACAATTCTCTAACAATGATCAGCTTTTGGGCCTCTGCTGTCCCATCAGCAATTTGATAGCCCATGACGTCGAGCATGCGCTGAGTCAGAGGATATTCTGTGCTATACCCGTAATGTCCCATCATGAGAATGCAATCATGGATTACCTCAAAAGCCACCGTTGGGGCATACCACTTGCACATAGCGGACTCTTTCGAATGCTTGAATCCCTGATCGCGCATCCACAGGGCTCGATAACAAAGCAACCTGGCTGCCTCAATCTTGGTTGCTGCTTCGGCAATCTTAAAAGAGATCCCTTCAAATTTAGCGATGGGCCGTCCAAAGGCTGTCCTTGATTTCGTATAGATGATGATTTCATTTAACGAAATCTGAGCTTGACCTAATGCCACCAGGGTAAGTAATACACGGACCACATCGAATCGGTCCATCAACATGTAGAACCCTTTCCCTTCTTCTCCTATACGATAGCTAACAGGAACCTTGACTGAGTCAAAAAAGGCAGTTGCGCAATTGAGGGGAATAAGACCTGCATAGGGGATCTCTTCCAGAGAAAGTCCGGGGCTATCAGAGGGAACAAAAAAACAGGTGACTCCTCGAACACCCGCCTCGTGATCCGTCTTCGCCCAAACAATCAAAGCAGTCGCTTGCATTCCCCGGGTGACCGGTGCCTTTTCTCCCTCCAGTATGTAATATTTACCATCTCTCATCGCTTTCATCTCGATGGCTGCCGCGTCTGTACCACAACCCGGCTCGGTAATGGCTAAAGATGGCATTAACTCTCCCTGACATAACTTCGGGATCCATTTCTGCCGCTGTTCCTCGGTTCCGGATTGAAGGAGGGCACAGAACTGGGTTGGAATCAAAACTACATGAGCGGCGCTGATATCTACCTTCCCAAACTCCTCCACTACAATTCCCACGGACATCATATCCATACCCTGACCGCCATATTTTTCATCGGCGATCATCCCAATGTACCCTAAATCTTTTATCTGTTTAATCATCCAATCTGGTATGCGGTGTGAAGTCGCCCGTTCTTTCGCCTCTGGCTTAAGTCCCTTCTCGGCGAACTCCCTGGCTGCACGCCGTAAATCCTCATGGGATTCATCGAAACCGAATTCGGCCATCCTACTCACCTCTTTTCATCAGATCCCGTGAACGTTTTTAGGCCATTTAGAAACATCCCTTTAGATCCTCTCTGCCTTCAAAGACATCTCTTTAAGTTCTTTTCTTTTTACTTTCCCTCCTTCTGTTTTTGGAAGTTCCTTGACGAATTCAATCTCCCGAGGGTATTCATGTTTACTTAATTTATCTTTTACAAAATCTTGCAACTCCCTCCTTAGATCCGAATTGGGGTTTAATTTCGTAACAACGAATGCTTTGACGATCTGACCCCTTTCTTGATCAGGGATACCCACGACTGCCACTTCCATGACGGCCCGATGAGTTCGCAACACATCCTCTACTTCATTTGGGCTAATGGTCCATCCTGCAGAAATGATGATATCGTCAACTCTCCCCTTATGCCAAAAATAACCTTCCTCATCCATAACCGCTGCATCTTTGACTCTGAACCATTCCCCTCTTCTTTTTAAAGCAATCTCACCGATCTGTCCCTGAGGAACTTCCTTTCCTGCTTCATCGATCAATTTTACTTCTAATCCAGGTATCGGTTTCCCCAAAGATCCAGGCTTCACTACATAATTCTCAAATCCCGCATAATTGTAGATGATAGGACCCACTTCCGTGGAACCATATCCTGAAATGGGAGAGACCCCAAAGGCTTCTTTCAGGAAATTAAAGGTTTGTAAGTCTATGGGTTCTCCCGTATAGTGGATCTTTTTGATTCTCAATTTGTAGTTCCCCAGGAGACCTGAATTTTTGATCATACGAAAAACCGTCGGAGCGGCGCTGATATTGTTGATTTCAAATTCTTCTAAGGCTTCAAGGACTCGTTTCACATCAAATTTCCCGGAGTAAACACCGACCGCAATTCCCAAAGCTAATGGGGCAAAGGTCCCAATCCAAAGTCCGTGCCCCCAGGCAGGCGATGAAGGGCAAAAAAACCTGTCTCCTTCCCTTAGCCCGCGCCCAAAGATGGCCGCCGGCATGAGATTAACGATGCTCCTATGATAATGTTTAATTGCCTCGGGGTACTTTCGAGTGGTACCGCTGGTATATTGATAAACGGAAATATCACTGGAAGAAGTCTTGGTCTCGTACCGACTGCTATAACTTTCTAAGAGCTTAAGAAATGGAGGACCGGCTGTAATGACCTTTACACCAAACTCACTCCCGACTAAATCTTTCTTCTTTTCATTGGTTAAAAGTAATTTCGCTCCTGAATCTTTCAAACGAACCCCAAGAGCCTCAGGTCCAAACAGAGGAAAACAGGGAACGACAATGGCCCCTCTCTTTAACGTTCCAAACAAACTGGCATAAAATTCGAGAGAAGGATCTAGCATGATTGCTATGCGATCACCAAAATTTATTCCTAAATGTTCCAAAACATTTGCGAATTGTGAACTCAATTTCGAAATCTTTTCAAACTCGTATTTTTCTGCATGACCATCCTCAAATTTTATTCTTAAGGCAGTTCCCTTCCTCACATGTCGGTCAATACACTCGTAACCAATATTAAATCTTTCTTTATTTCCATCAAAAAGTTCCCAAGCTTGATTAAAATGAAACTTTTCTTTTGCCTCTTCGTAGGTTCGATATTCAGTTAAATGCATAGAAACCCTTTCATTTACCCTTGCACTCATTTTCAAATTTCAATTTGTAACAAATTTATGTAGGATCTACCTGCTGTGGCAGGATCTCCGAAATTTAGAAGATATTTACCAAGAACCTCAAGGCTTAACTTATCATCAACTTTATTATTGAGGAACAAGAGGTTCGACGATTGCCTTTATTACATCATCTACTTTCTCCAGATTAAGGATATTCTGAACCAGCCCTTCAGTCGCATTATCAGTTAGATGGTAAACTGAATAACAAAGCATTTTTTTTAAATTTAGTGATCGTGTCTTCCCAAGTAAAGGGTTCCTTAGGATGTCCTTCCACTATGATCGTTTCCTTAGATAATTCTCTTCCGTCTTTAAGGGATACTTTAACTCTCGCCCCATGCATGGGTATCTTTGAATCCTTTTCCATCGTTATTCTAGTCATTAGCTCACGAACATTTTCACGTTTTCTAGCTTTTTCGGAATAAGAATCAATAAACACATTTTTGTCATACGCTGCTGTAGCTATAGTGTAGATGAGACTAAACTGACATTCAGGGATACTCTGTGGATTATACTTCTTTTCCGGTGGTTCACACACTACTTTCCAGTTCCTAGGGGACTCATCAATGTGGATCTTGTCGATATCCTCAGCATCAAATCTGAATTCCTGCATCAAGTCTACCAGAGCCTCGATAGCCGAATGGGTGCATTTGCATAACGCATAAGGCTTTAGCATTGTGTTTTTCACAACCCATTTTTTGCCTAACCCTTCTGTTACCCTATCGGGATATGTCGTCCATCTACAATGTAATGCGTAATATCCTCTTTCTCCAAATAAAATGTTATGAGGACCGGTAAGCCCTCTCTTTGCAAGCAAACAAGCATTCACCGCGTCTTGACAGACAAATCCGTGATGCAATCGTACTGAAAGCGCGCCCTCGGCATACATTTGCATTTCCCAATGCTGGGTCATCGCATTGGCAATGCCCATTGCATTCTGCAATTCCTCAAAATTCAGGTCCAGCAATTTTCCCACTCCTGCCGTAGGACCGAAGATAAAGTGTCCACCCTCATTATTCACCCGCTCCGGCGCGTCATAATTGAATCCCATACCAATACGAATCATAACTTCCTGTCCTACTACAAAGGCAGTGATGAAATCTCTCCCCGAGTTTTTGTTATTCAGCCCGGTGGCAGCGAGTATTGCAGGGAGGGTATGTTCAGCTGTGTGGCTTGCTTCCTCGCTAACGTCACCCATATCAAGCGCCCGGGCCATTGGTCCAATGGCAAATGCTGTCTCTGAAGCAGGCACTTTACCTCGATAGAAGGGAATAAGGCTTTCTTCTTTGCCCCCCTTATCTTTAACAAAATTAACAACCTCCGGGATACCTAATTGACTCGAGCCACCGATAATACAACCCATTTGGTCGAGGATATGCATTTTGGCAAAATCGGTGACATCATGAGGAAGATCATCATAAGCAGTTTCTCTGACCATTCGACACACGGTGATCATCCCATCTTTATTGCTAATCCTAGGAAAATCCTTCATCATTAGTCTCCTTTGGCCATGTCGCTACAGTCCACAACTCTACAGGCCAACCCCCAAGGGGAGGAGATGGGGAAAAGGTGGATCTTTATAGTTTTTAGTAATACCACTCAACATTTACCAACACTCTCCTCAGATTACTTAGATGATAGAGATTTAGTGGTAACTAATCAGTGCATCCCTTAAAAAACAATATGCAAGGTACTTCAGGCCAATAATCTTTTCCTTGAGGCAGATACCTACACGTTTAAGCTTGCAACTGGCTCTTGAATCAAAAAACATATTATGGTCTAAATTTACGGGTGCACACGTTGTATCGTCGTCGCATAGGGAAACAAATACATATATATAAGTACCATCACCGATGCCTTTACGCATACTGCAACTCTTTTCCATCCCCCTAAACTAGGTAGCAATAAAAAATCCTCTCGGATCAAACAGTCTTATGATATCTAGCTCCTTTTGGGTTGGCGGCATAACTACATTGGCAGTTTCAGAGACCTTTAAATCCCATCCGCAATTCCGTCTTATGGTTTCTATTACTTTTGGGGGACTAGATCCCCTTAAGTCCGAAAAGTATTCGGTTAGGGTAAATTCCTTATCATTTCCCAATTTCTCAAAGACCCCCATATCCGATATGAGAGTTGTTACTCTATCGCCGGGGCAGGTGATATAGGGAACCCGTTCCACAAATCGATCCGCCGATTGTTCCACTGTGACAATTATTTCAGCAGCTGTACTAGCGACATCATTCGAACCACCAGAACCTGTGAGATAGGTTTTCCCCGGTATCTTTGTGGAGTTAATATTGCCACATTTGTCAATTTGGCCCGCCCCTAAAGAACCTAAGCACTTATTGCTATTCCCCCCAGCAAAGATACCCAAAACATTCACTATATTTGTTAACATCGTGGAGCTTGGTAAAATATTAAAACTGAATATAAATGGGTCAACAGGCCTCGGATCATAGCCGAGAAACCCCAACTCTGCAGCCAAGCTGATAACGTATTTTTCTTCTTTAAGAAGGTAATATGCCAACCAGGCAGCCAAATTGGAGTTACCTATCCCAGAAAAAATCAAGTTATAACCTTGTTGGATTACCTTTTCCTTAATCTTCCTCGCAGCGGTAATCGTCATCATTTCAAGACGGTTGGATTCTTGATTTGAAGATATCTTTGTTATTAAAGACCTCAACTCGTGTATCCATGAATCTCTATGTGCCTTCCCTTTTAAAAACATAATTCTTTCATGCCCCAATTTTTGCAGGTAATCCTCTTGGGTATCACAATTAAGTACCCATTCTTCTAACCATCTTTGGTATTTTTTAGGCTTTCGGATTACCTCTTGATGCTCATTGATAAAGTCGTAATCATGCCCGTAGGCATCAAATTCTTTGATGTCAAGGTTGCTCATACCCTGTGGGTGGGCTCCAAACGCAACCGGAGAAACCGACCTCACAAAATGCCCAGGAAGAACCACAAAATATGAAAACTCTCTAATGAGATCTGTAGATATAATCTTCTCCGTTGTCACCAGAACACCCTGTCTACTGGCCATAGCACCCCAAGGTAGCGGACCATAGGGAGGTAAAATAATGGTATTACCATAAGAGTCAGCCGCCCAAGCATGAAGCACGGAAATATCTGGAATTAGGGCCTTCAATATCCCCGATTTAGTTCCACTTCCGAAAGGGTCATCGATTAATCTAAAGCTATCATGATTCTCATCGGCCATATCGCTACCGAAAATTGAATTGGTAGGAATAAATCCGATTCCCATAGCCCCTGCCATTAGCCTTTGGGTATAAGAATACAAAGACCAGTCTTCAAACTCTACAATCCTTTTTAAATAAGACTGAATAATAGCCGGATTTGGCCGTGGACTGGGATAAAAATCACCATGAAATGCCGTAATAACCTTTTTGACTAAGCCATTAATAAGAAGATTTATAGTGTTAAGATTAATTCCTTTGCTAATAAGAGTGAACTCAGGCCTTTCCCCATTAAATTGTCTTGTAATCTCGTTTATGATCGCAGCTGGATAATAGTATGAGCTAGATATATGAAGCTTCATCTTTGGCTTAATATAACACTTGACTGCCTCCCTTAGATCGGTAACCTTATTTTGTCCAGTCGTTTCGTCAATCCTAAACGCACGCTCTATTAAAAATTTATTATCCCTCATACTATATTTTAAATCCTCTATTCTTCTGAAGTGGCCTTATAATTTATTGGTAATTATTCCTACTTATGTTATCCTCTCCTTTGAAATGATAAAAGGACAACCAATAGAGCTAAGAAAAAAATGGTACAATTTCTCGTGCTTACCTAAGGATCCTCCTTTGCTTCTCAAAGATTCAAAACAGCCAACAGCAGACCTCTTTAGATTCTGGTTGTCCATTCAATTCCATCCGGGTTTTAAAAAAATAGATTTCCCAGACCTCGTTAAAAACAGTAACAGTCGCACCATATTGTTTGACTATTGGGTTGTAACGGATCAACATATGACAAAGCCTTGACCAAAACTTCAGCTCCAAATCCCTTATAGTAATCTTACTAGTGATATCTTATCATACTTTATCTCGGGGATACCGCTGCATGAAAAGGCTTTAAAAAACCTATAGTCCCCCTTACCCAAAAACCTTTCCTCTCAAAAAATACTCAAAAAAGGAGATTGAGTTTGGGTCAATTGCACTATCCATCATGGAGGCGCCAATATATTGGCTTTTCCTTGCCTTTTGCTTAGACAATACCATTACCAGAAACGAAATATGTTCCAATGATAGCTGCTGACATATTGCTTAACTAAGTTCTTAGAATACCTTGGCCTTCACGTTTTTTCCGTCAAAAAACACCAGTCCGGATATTGCTACATATACATAATTGTTATCTTGACTGCCCCAATCTCAGTACAAGTAATTTTGGCCAGAACCTAAAATAATAGTTAAGAAATTTTCCCTCCTATTTCTTACTCTTCGGGAATCAACAGCTCTAATGAAGCGAACTCCAAGGCCTTTTTAAAGACCTGACAGTGGAACTAACTCTTCATATCTCCCTCCAATGTATGGAGACTGATTTCCTCCTCAGCAAACTTTCTAACTGATTCTTCAAAACCCAGTTACACTTAACCTCAGAAAAAATCCATCGATTGCACCTCTTGGTAGTTCACCCGCCAAGATAAGCATGCCTGACTCGCTCGTCTTTGAGGAGGGTTTCTCTATGATCCGTTAACACAACCCTCCCCATCTCTAAAACATACCCCCGGCTGGCCACATTCAATGCCATGACAGCGTTTTGTTCCACCAGAAGAATGCTAACTCCTCCTTGGTTGATCTGCCTTATGGTGCTGAAAATTTCTTGCACAACCAGTGGGGCTAGGCCCAAGGAGGGTTCATCCAACATAAGAAGTTTTGGGCCAGCCATCAAAGCCCGAGCTATGGCCAGCATCTGTTGTTCCCCCCCACTTAACGTCCCAGCCATCTGTTTCTCTCGTTCCTTCAGGCGGGGGAAAAGATGGTAGACTTTTTCTTGATCTTCGCGGACTTTTTCCCCTTTACGCAGCCTCCAGTAGGCCCCCAATTGAAGGTTTTCTACAACGCTCATATAAGGGAAAAGCCTTCTCCCTTCTGGACACTGGGAGATTCCCAATCTGACAATCTGCTCTGGAGGAAGCCGGTCAATCCTCCGCTCATTGAACCGGATCTCCCCAGAGCGGGGGCGGCAAAGCCCCGAGATCGTCTTGAGTAGCGTTGTCTTGCCGGAACCATTCGCCCCTAAAATGGCGATGACTTCTCCTTCAGCCATCTCCATGGAAATCTCTTGAAGAATGGAGGATTCCCCAAGAAAAATATCTACCATGACCATTTCAAGAAACACTCTCTCCTCCCAGGTAAGCTTCGATCACATGGGGCTCTTGGCTGATCTCATGAAAGGATCCTTCAGCGATTTTCTGGCCAAAATTCAATACAATTATCCGTTCACAGAGATTTTTAACTACTTTCATATTGTGTTCGATCAATAAGATGGTAACCCCCTGCCCACAGATTTTATGGATCAATGACATGATCCCTTCTGCCTCATGTGTGTTGAGACCAGAAAAAGGCTCATCCAAGAGTAAAACCTGAGGCTCTGTAGCCAGGGCTAAAGCAATGGCTAATTTCTTGTGGGCATATTGGGGAATATTCTTTGCTCTTTCTTCTTTCAGGGGAAGAAGTCCGATGAAATCGAGGATCTCGGCAGCCTTCTGCCGGCTTGCCCGCTCTTCTTTCATAAAGGAGGAGGTCTTTAGAAACCCCTGTATCCAACCTGAATTCAGCCAGCCATGGCAACCCGTTATCAAGTTTTGCCATAGTGTTTCTTCTTCAAAAACTCGCGTTGCCTGGAAAGTCCTACCAATCCCTTTTCGGGCAACTTGGTGAGGAAAGAGACCAGTGATCTCCTCGTTTCGAAAGATAATTTTACCCTGAGTAGGTTTTAAGAACCCTGTGATCAAATTAAAAACCGTTGTCTTTCCAGCCCCGTTGGGGCCGATCAGACCCACTATTTCCCCTAGATGAATGGAGAAATTAACTTCCTGGACTGCTGCCAACCCGTGAAAATATTTGGTCAATCCTTCAACTCTTAGAAGAGTCAATATCAAACTCCATTAAATTTCCTCAAACGGACAAATATGGACCGAATGCCCCCCATCAATCCATTGGGCATAAATACAATCGCCAAAAATAACAGTACACCGTAAATCACCATCCGGTATTCGGGAATCATTTGCAGAAACTCTGGAACGACGTTTAGAAGAAGTGTTCCCAAAATTGGGCCAATCAACGTTCCCGCCCCCCCAACCACCAAAAAAACAATTGCCTCAAAGGAAACATATAGGGAAGAAACCGCTGGCGTTATGACACCGACCAACCAGGAATAAAAACTGCCTGCTACCCCTGCAAAAAAAGCCCCAATGGTAAAGGCAAGCAACTTGAATCGCATAGGATCGACGCCGATGGATTCTGCCAGGACCTCATCTCTGCGGATGGCCAGAAAAGCCCTGCCAGTCCTCGAATCAATCAACCGCCGAGTAAAGAACAAAAGAAAGCAAGTGGTAACTAAGATCAAGTAATACTGGGATGCTGGAGAATGGAAGGAAATTTCCTTCTGGGAAAAAAGAACGATGGAATCGGGGGGAGGAATACCATAAATCCCACTCGATCCCCCTGTCAAACTAATCCAGTTTTCAAGGATAATGGTGACAATGATTCCAAAACCCATCGTGCAGATAGCAAAATATGATCCTTTTGAACGCAGGGCAGGAATCCCAATCAGAAACCCTACGAATGCAGACATAATGGCTGCCACGGGCAGAGCGAACCAGTAAGACCACCCTAATTTCATCACCAGCAGGGTAGAGGTATAGGCTCCAATACCAAAGAAGGAGCCATGGCAAATAGAAACCTGGCCGGTATACCCTAAAATAATATTGAGACTCAAAACCAGTATTGTCCAGATGCCACTGAGGGCAATAATGTAAGAGTAGTACCGTTCCGTTATCATCCAAGGAACGGTCAGGAGAAGAACCGTGATCCCTACCCATAGACCCAATTTTATAATTTTCGAATTCTTGTTGGTACTTAATTTCATTTATTTAGCTTATATATCTCAGCAAATTTATTATTTTCTTTTGTCTTAGCCAGAGTGCCTATCTGATCAGCGATGTAAAATTAGCTGTGGAATATTTTACATCTCCTCCATAGAAGAACCTGTGTTTTAGGATGCCAAGCGAAAAGCCCTAGTTCCCATGTCTGCGAAGAAGTTATTATGTCAATTTTGGCAACCAAGTATAAGCTATTATTTCTCTTCCCGACCGAACAATCCTGAAGGCTTAACCGAAAGTACTACAACCATGGCGCCAAAGGCAAAAAGGTCCTTGTATGCTGCAGAAATGTATCCAGCCCCTAGACCTTCAATGACTCCCAAGATCAACCCCCCAAGGATGGCTCCAGGAATGCTCCCCATTCCTCCTAAGATGATAATGGCAAAGGCTTTAAGTAGAGGGGCCATACCCATGTGGGGGTGAACAAGGAAGATGGGCCCGATTAAGGAACCTGCTGCCGCTGCCAGAGCGCTGCCCAGGGCAAATACCATGGAACCCACCCGATTGGGGTTCACCCCTATAAGAAGGGCTGCTTCTCTGTCCTGCCCTACTGCTCGAATTGTCCGTCCCACCAGAGTCTTTTGGACAAAAAAATGGAGAACCAAGATGAGCAGAGCTGTGGCCACGGTCATTAAAAGCCTCTGGAGTGTAATAGAAATACCCCAGAAGGAAACCTGTTGATCCAGGAGGGGAGGAAATTTCCGAAACTCAGCCCCCCAGAGGAGCACTGCCCCATTCTCCAGAATGATTAGAAGAGATAGGGCTACGATGAAGGCATTGATGCGAGAGGCTCCCTGTACAGGACGGAAGAATACTCGCTCGATCACCACCCCAAGCCCAGCCATGATGATCATAGATAGACCAACTGCTGCAAAAAAGTTAAGATGATATTCCACAACCAGAAAATAACTGACATAAGCCCCCAACATGTAGATCATACCATGGGCAAAGTTGGGCACATGGAGTATCCCGTAGATCAACGTAAGACCCAAAGCTACAAGGGCATAAACACTCCCAAGGATGATCCCATTGATCAATTGTTGAAAGAATATGGACATCCCAACTCCTTAATATCGGACAAGCCTTCCATATTTCTCCCTGAGCTGTGTCTTCAATACTTTACCCGCTGCATTCTTAGGCAGGGCTTTCAAGATTTCTACCGAAGTAGGTTTCTTATAACTTGATAGATTTTCCCGACAAAAAGCAATTACCTCTTCTTCGGAAAGGGATTGACCTTCTTTTGGGACCACCAGGGCCTTTATTGTCTCCCCCCACTTCTCATCCACCACTCCAATCACTGCAGCCTCAGCAATCCTTGGATGTCCATGTAACACTTCCTCAATCTCCCGAGGATAGATGTTTACCCCTCCACTTACAATGATGTCTTTCTTCCGGTCGGCGATGTAGATATACCCTTCCTCATCCACCCTAGCCATATCGCCGGTATGCAGCCAGCCATCACGGATTACCTCTGCCGTGGCCTGCGGGTCTTTGTAGTACCCCTTCATAACTACCGGTCCACGGATTAGAATCTCCCCGACCTCTCCGGGAGCCACTCCTTTGCCGGATTCATCTGCCACCACCACTTCATGGTGGCTAAAGGCTTTACCCACGCATGCGATCTTGCGAAAAGCATCCTGAGGAAGAAGCACTGTGTCTACCCCACATGCTTCACTCAGTCCGTAAACCTCAAATAGCTGGGCATTGGGAAAAACTTCGTGAAATCTATTTTTGACCTTGACCGGGAAAATAGCTGCGGCTGACGTGTACGTCTTGACTGAGGAGGTGTCATAAGATTTTAAATCAGGAAGCTGTAGGAAGGACGTAAGTATGGTAGGCACCATGGCCGTAGAAGTTATTCTTTCCCTCTCAATTATGCGCAGTATTTCTTGGAGATCCACCTTTTTTAACAAAACAAGGGTTTTCCCCATCATGACCCGCATAAAAAAGCTGGCCAGACCGCCCGTATGGAATACAGGAAAGACGACGAGATTGACATCATCATGAACAAAACTCATATCAGTTGCACCATTGATGGAGGCCCAAATATAATTGCGATGAGTTACCAAGACCCCCTTGGGCTTTCCTGTGGTCCCGGCTGTGTAAACAATCATCAGTTCATCATTTTCGTCAACCTCCACTTTAGGCTCTTCAGCTGCCGAACCTTCCAGCAATCTTTCATAAGATAGAATCCCGCCCGAGATATCCTGCCCCACCATAATATACTTCTCCACCTTGCTCACCTGGGGCCGCAGAAGGCTAATCGTCTCTTTGAAATCTTCATCAAAAATTAAAAACCTGGCATCGGAATGCTCTACCAAGGTAGCCAGTTCTTTCCATGAAAGTCGGGCATTCAGAGGAACCAGAACACCCCCTGCCTTGATAATTCCAAAATAACTCTCTACCATTGCCGGACAGTTGAAAAAGAGAGTGGCTACTTTTTCCCCTTTCTTCAATCCCAAACTCATCAAGCCATGCGCCAAACGATTTGACCTGCTGTTGAATTCCTCGTAAGATTCACGCATTTCCCCAAAAACTAGAGCGATTTTTTGTGGATATTTTCGGGCAGATTTTGTCAGGAAATATCCTATATTCATTCTCATCCTCCCTCTATTTGGCGATGATCACAGGCTTCCCATCTCGCAGTTCACCAACAAAAGTTGGACCATGTCCTTGGCCCGTTTCGTCCACGCTGGTCCTTTCATAAACCGATTCTTTAAAGGGAATGACTTTCGGAACTGCCTCGCGAATCTTGTATGCGTCGGTGACTGTTCCCGCTTTCTCCATGGCATAAGCCGCTATATAGGTGGAGTCATACGATATGACAGAATAGGGTTCAAGGCGTGCTTTACTCCCGAACTTGGCTTGGAAGTCGGCGCGTAATTTCAAGTAAGGAGGTCGTTCCAGGTCGACGATTCCAACAATGACCAAGCTTCCTTCCACGTTCTTCGCTCCAGCCAACTCGATCCCTTTTTTGTGGAAGGTCTCCGGAAACATGAAGGGACCTTGCCAGCCCACCTCTCTGGCCTGTTTGACGATAAGAGCCGCAGGCTCATCTTGAGCAATGACCATCAGGACATCGGGGTTCAGGGCCTTCATTTTGGTCACCTGGGCATAGAAATCCGTTGTACCCCGATGTTCGCTGAATTCTTGAGCAAGAACAGTCCCCCCTTCCTTATTGAAGGCCGCAGTAAATATCGCAGTTGCACTCCTCCCTCGTTCATCGCTGTCCGCCAGGATGGCAACATTTTTCCATTTTTTGTACTGCACCGCTGCCTTAGCCAGATTTGGGAGCATGATATCCGTTGTGGGGTTAATCCGAATGATCAGCTTGTTCCCTTTCCGGGTAATGTCTGGATGGGAGACTGTAGTTAAAATCAGAACTCTTTCTTTCTCATTAATGCCCAGGGCGGCAAAGGCGCAACTGCTAACTATAGGTCCCAAAGTGATCGAAATCCGATCCAATGAAGCTAACTTCCTTAATCCAGCCACTGCCTTCTCCGCCTTGGCTTCATCATCGTAACCGACCGTTTCCAGCGAGTATCGCTTGCCCGCAACCTCGATTCCTCCACGGTCATTGATCTGAAAAACAGCCATGTCAACTCCCATCTTCCAATTGGTGCCAAAATAAGCCAGACCTCCACTCATTGGCCCAATGACACCGATCTTTACCACCTCCGCTGCTTCCCCATAATGTGCAAAAAAAGCGGTAACAAATAAAGCGACAATCCCTAAAAGAACCAATCCTCTCTTCATGGCGTTTTCCTCCCTTCTTGTTTGAATTATTTTGTAGCTCTTTTCCCTTTCGTTTGACCCATTCGAAATCCCCAAATAGATTGTCCCAATGTCTTGAAAGTAGTCGTTTCATTGAGGCATAGAATGGCTTCTCTCCAAGGGAGAGAGGTCGCTCTTCTCTTAAAGAGGTCATAGAGGTTAAAAGTATAAACAGGCATATCGAAATAATCTGGTTTTCTGGCTCAATAATTCTGAATTCTTGTCCAATGTCCTGAAAGCAGTTGACGGGCTATGGTGATTTTTTGAATTTCAGTGCTTCCTGCACCTATAGTAGCAGCTATGGAATCCCTCAATATTCGTTCAACTTCATATTCACGCATATACCCGTATCCTCCATGGATCTGAATTGCATCTAACGCATTGGCTACCCTTGTCTCGGATATCGTTAGCTTTGCAATGGCTGCTTCCATCCGAGCAGGAATTCCTTTCTGTTTCATCCAGCCGGCCCGGTACACTAACATCCTGGATGCCTCCAGCCTACATTTCATATTGGATAGCCGTTCCTGTATTAATTGAAACTCACCTATAGGTCTCCCAAACTGAACCCTCTTACGGGCGTATTTCACACACCGCTCGAGTTCATATTCCACTTGCCCTATACTACCTGCGAGTAAGCAGGCTCTTTCCCACTCAAGGGATTCATTGAGGATTGCGAATCCTTCGCCTTCCTCTCCTAAACGGTTTTCAACAGGCACGACACAATCTTCAAAAACAAGTTCCCCAGTCGGCGACGACCTCTGCCCCATCTTGTCAAGGGGAAGACTGGCAGAGAAACCAGGGAAATCTTTCTCTACTATGAAAGCTGTTATTCCTTTTGGTCCCTTAGAGGGATCTATTGTTGCAAAAACCACTATAACGTTTGCAATCGGTCCATTGGTGATGAACATCTTTGTTCCGTTAAGAACATATTTGTCATCCTTTTTGACTGCTGTAGTCCTGAGGTTTGCTGCATCGGATCCTGCATCTGGTTCAGATAGGCCATATGCACCTATCCATTCTCCACTGCACATGTTGGGCAGATATTTCTGCCTCTGTTCTTCTGTGCCAAATTTCCAGATAGGTATTTCTCCAATGACTATATGGGCGGCGAGGGAAAGGTAAAAACCTGCATCCCTGCATCCTGCACCAAACCCCTCCATCCCCGCCATCATGATCATAATATCTGCCCCG
Source organism: Syntrophaceae bacterium UBA2188 (assembly GCA_002327985.1). Classification (GTDB taxonomy): domain Bacteria; phylum Desulfobacterota; class BSN033; order BSN033; family UBA1163; genus UBA1163. The sequence continues at coordinate 62,532 of DCVM01000184.1, forward strand.
CCACCTCCATGCTGCTCTGGAATAGGGATTCCGAGGATTCTTAATTTACCCGCCTTATTCCAGGCCTCCCAATTGAATTCACCCTTTATATCCCTCTCAGCAGCGCCAGGACTAACCTCATTCTCTGCAAACTTACGCATCTCATTGTAAAAAGTCTTTTGTTCAAAGTTCCACTCAAAATCCATGATTTCCCCCCTAATCTCTCGGATTTTTTAACCAATACTGCTAATAGGTGCTCGGCTTTAATGAGATACCAAGCATTTTTCTTGCCTGCATCGGAGTTGCGATTTCTCTATTTAACTCCTTTGCCAGCCGGACAACCCTTTCAACAAGCTCAGCATTGCTAATGCATAATTGACCCTTTCTGTAATAGATGGTGTCTTCCATGCCGGTCCTCACATGCCCACCGAGGAGGATGGCCATTGCTATCATCGGGACATGAAAGTTTCCAACCCCAATGACCTCAAATATTGAGCTGGGTGGCAGTTCATCGATAAATGATAAAAGATTTTTAGGTGTGGGATAGCTTCCTGTTTGAAAACCCATTACAAGCTGAATCAAATATGGTTTTTTAATCAGGTCTCTCCCGATAAGATTATTGACGATCCAGAACTGACCTGTATGGTAAACCTCGAGTTCCGGTTTCACTCCATTTTCTACCATTGCTTTAGCATATTTCTCTGTATCGCCATAGGTAATTGGAGTGCAGACATCTCTATGGACCTCTTGATCACGACCCCATAAGGGTGGTTTCCTGGGAGGGAGTGTCATTCTCGTAACAAAAGGCCCACAGTTAAGAGAGGCCAGTTCAGGATTGGCGTAAATTCCAGCCATCTTTTCTTCTAACGAAAGACCCGGACCGCCCCCAGTGGAGTTGTTGATGATGATTTCCGGGCATTTCTCCCTAATTAATCCATTGACTTCCCGGAAAACCGACGGATCAGAGGAAACCTTGCTCGGATCATCGGGCCGTCGGGCATGAATATGAGCGATACTTGCTCCGGTTTTATAGGCCTCATATGCCTGCTCTGCCTGTTCCTCTTTTGTTTCTGGAAGATTCGGGTTCATCTCTTTTCCCTGGACCCCACCTGTAATTGCAACAGAGATAATTAACGGTGGCAGCCCTTTCCTTATCTTCGCCATCCATTCGTAACAGTTTTTAAAATCCCACCTGTAATCTTCCTCATTGAGTTTTAATTCTTCCAATGTCATAAGTCCTCTTCATTCCCTTATCTCTTTATCATTGAACCTACTTGCAACAAGGATCTTTGATTCATGAACGTTGACCACCTCACCGCGCTGGTTTATCAACTTGCTTCTGAAGTGGACAATTCCCTTCTTCTCTTTTTTTAAAATCAAATCGATAACTTCAATCTCCAGATGAACGGTATCCCCGATTTTTATAGGGAACGTTAATCTAACATTGTCCATTCCATAAAACGCAATAAAGTTCTTGGGAAGAACACCTTGGGAGCCCAACCGAAAGGCAAGGCCTGAACCAACAACCAAACCCAACAAACCATGGGCGATTCTTTCTGCGAAGACTGTTTTCTTTGCATATTCAGAATCAGTATGGATCGGGTGCCAGTCCCCTGAAAAAGCGGAAAATAGTACTATATCTGCCTCAGTAATGGTTCTCGCAGGGGTTACAAATTTTTCTCCTATCTTATAATCTTCAAAGTATTCCTTTTCCATTTTCAAAACTCCCCAGAAATATAATTAGGATGGATCACCATCTTCCACTTTTTTAAAATATTTAATGTCTTTAAAACTTCCTACCCTATTTTCATTATAGACTGCCTCAACCGTTACCCCGATCTTTAGTTTTTTAAAATCTGATTCCTCAAGAAAGTGAAGAAATTCACTGTCTGCGCCATCAAGTTTTATTCGTCCGTACCCATAAGGAACAGGTCTTTTCTTCCCGGTTTCCGGGTCCAGGAATGAAAAATAAACCACAGTGAAGCTCTGGAGAATTCCGCGGTTACTTACCTCTACAAACTCATCCATTTCTATAAAACATCTTCCACATACCCGCCTTGGGGGTACATAAACATGGTCACATTTAGGGCATTTGATGCCCACAATCCTACCATTTTGCTTCAATTCCGTTACAAGCCTTCCTCCATACTTCCCCAGCGAATAATTGTACGGCAGTTCAATCTCTGATGATATAGTTAACAAAGGGTAATTTTTCCTAAACATTTTACTGTCTCCTTGTTTAATTTTTAGTTAGGCCTGGGGCTGCCGATAAGAAGAACATCTGACCAAAAACAGCCCCCAAATCCAGTGGCAAGGGCCAATTTAGCACCCTCTATTTGATGTTCTCCTGCCTTCCCACTTACCTGCATTGCAGCCTCTGCAACCCTGATCAAACCTGTAGCTCCAATGCAGTTTGTAGAAATAACCCCACCTGATGGGTTTATTGGAAATTCACCACTCATTTCCGTCACTCCATCTGAAACCAGTCTTACTGCCTCCCCCTCATCACAAACCCCAAGGGCATCAATCCAAACTAATCCAGCGAAAGACGACGGGGTGTACATTTCAACTACATCTAATTCATGTAAAGGATCTCTAATTCCCGCGTTTTTATATACTTCCATACAGGCTTCATAAAGTGTAGGCATTCTTCCGGATCTCTCTATATCGGTTAAGAAAGTATAGTTGTGCCTTGAAGAGACCTGATGTATCCATGCTGGCTTATCTGCAATCTTTTTTGCCTTATCCTCAGAAGCAAATATTACGGCACAGGCACCATCTGTCCTGGGGCAAATGTCCAGTAATTTAATAGGGTAGGCTAACATTGGAGAAACTAGGACCTCTTCTACGGTAATCTGCTTCCTTAGATGGGCATAAGGATTTTTGAGAGCATTTTTCCTGTCTCTAACCGCAACAAGGGCGGCATCCCTTTCAGTAATACCATACTTGTACATGTACTCGCATGCAGTACCAGCCAGTCCAGCCACAGCTCCCCCGAATGTTGGTCTCTCCCAGTAAGGATCACTACATGTGATAATGGCTGCGGTGGTATCAGATTCAGAGTTTTTTTCCCAACCAATAGCTAAAACCGTGTCAAAAAGGCCTGATGCCACATGATAATAACCTGCTATGGCTACAGTGGTACCAGTGGTCCCACCGGTGGTAACCTTCATCACTGGCTTATAGAGCCCCCCATTTCCATCAACACTCCACGTATCTACATAGTTGATACCCTCAAAATGATCCATGTTGCCAATAACCACTGCGTCGATATCCTTCCGGGTTAACCCCGCATCCTCAAGAGCCCTGGACGTAGCTTCTTGAATCAACTCAACTCCATTAACATCCTTGCGGCTACTTTTATGGTATGTCTGCCCTGTACCTACAATGGCTACCCTTCGTCCCATGACGTCTCTCCCTGTTTCGTCTAATTTTCAAGAATCCAAACACAATGGGCCTGACCGCACGCACCGTTTATACCATGTGCGAGACCTATCTTTGCCCCATCAACCTGCCGGCCACTTCCCTCTCCTCTAAGCTGGATACTTATTTCGGCAATTCTGGCCAACCCTGCAACAAGCACAGGATGGGCTGAAAGGACACCACCAGATGGATTGATTGGAAGCATTCCCTTCTTAGTTGTTTTACCTGATTCAATCAATCTGCCACCCATACCTCTTTCACAGAAACCCAGCCCTTCACTCCAAAGAAGTTCCTGATAGCTAAAGGCATCGTATATTTCCGCCACATCGATCTCCCTAAAAGGGTCCTGGATGCCTGCCATTTCATATGCCTTTTTTGCAGCCCTGGTCAGGGCATCAGGTTCGGCAAGGTCTCTATCTCCTAAGTTGTAGGCATCTGTAGAGTGACCTATTCCCTTTACCCAAACAGGTCTCGTAGTAACTTTCTTTGTCATCCGTTCTTCCGCCAGAATAATGGCACATGCGCCATCTGATATAGGTGAAGAATCTAAAAGCTTTATGGGATCAGATAACATCTTTGAGTTCATGACATCTTCTACACTGATATCCGTGGCAATCTGAGAAAATGGATTGTCTTTAGCATTCTTGTGATTTTTGACCGAAACCAATGCGCACTGTTCTTCTGTTATGCCATATTTTTCCATGTACCTCCTCGCCTGAAGTGCTGATGAGGAGATGCTATCCAACCCTATTGCCCGTTCATAAATGGGATTGAAAATTGCATTGGTAATGAGATGATTAGAGCCCTCTGAACCCTTGCAATGAGCGACTACAAGTGTGGATCTAAAAGAGCCAGACAGTACCCTCATCAAACCATAAAAGGCGCCAAAAGTCCCATCATCTTCTACTGTAGAGACATTTTTTCCATAAGACCCACATGCATCTGTAACAGCCATGCTGGAGATGGTCCTCCCATCCCAGAAATCATTCGAGACTGTAACAACATTATCTATGTCTTCTATACCGATTTTTGCGTCATCCAGGGCCTTTGTGGCTGCCTCAAAAACCAAATCAGAAACTGTCTCACCCTTTTTTTCTCTTTCGTACTTTGTCTGTCCTATACCGATTATGGCTACTCGTTCCATTACGAGTTCTCCTTTTAGGTATTTAAGAGGTTCTCTCGAGAGGTGTGAAATAGATAATATCTAATAAATTCCCCTTTCTTTCTTCTTTAAAAACCGGCCTAACTCTCATGCCGGACCTAATCTCTTCTATATCTACTCCTCCGATTAAATGAACCAGTCCGGTATCCGACCCATCGAGCTGTATAATGCCCATGGCAAAAGGAGCTGAAATTATATGTGTTTGTGCACTATATCTTACGATAGTGAAGGTAATAAGGTTTCCACCCGGCCCTACCTCAAGCCATTCCCCTATGTGTACAAAACAGTCTGGACAACTCTTACGTGGAGGGATGAACACCTTTTTGCACCGTGAACACCGTGTTGCCCAGATTTTACGCTTCTCTTTCAATTCATAGAAAAACCTACTTCCATACTCTCCAACGGACCATTCATAGGGAACTCCTATCTTTCCAGGATATATAATCTCACCACTAGCCATATCTAACTCCTTACCCTTTTCTCTTAAACAAGAGATTATTTCATTGACCTTTTCCCTATAAGTAGTGTCTCAACATACTCACAAGCTCTTTACATTTGGGTAATTGCTCGGCAAAGATATCCCCAAGTCTTTACTGAAATTTCGGTGAGTTTATGGGCTTCCCCACAGGAAGCGTAATATGTCATTTACCTTTGGCCTCAGCCTTGGTAATAAACATATTCATTTATGCATGGAGATATTTCTGTGGAGTTAAAATTTTATAGGGCAATATCTATGCCACATCTATACCAATTTTCTTTAAAACCTCAGAACA
>DCVM01000079.1 GCA_002327985.1 Syntrophaceae bacterium UBA2188
CCTTCAGCCATTCCATGAGGCACCTCCGTTTCTCCCCACCCCCTGCCTACCGGCAGGCAGGCTGGATCCCTTGAACCCTTCTCGTTAAACTAACTTCAGGTCTTTAAACTTCTTCACATGCTCGACCAGACCACCATCACTGAGAATCCTCTTCATCACAGGTGGAAGGGCAGTGAAGACGATGGTTTCATTTCGCGTGTGGTTGATAATCTTCCCTTCCTCAACGAAAAGTTCGATCACATCTCCTTCTTTAAGTTTCTCCGTATCACAGATGATCGCAGGGAGGCCATTATTAAAACAGTTTCGATAAAATATCCGGGCAAAACTCTTTGCCAAAACAGCCTGGATGCCATTGATCTTGATCACAATAACGGCATGTTCCCGGCTCGATCCCTGACCAAAGTTCTGGCCTCCAACGATAAAGTCTCCCGGAGCCACCTTTTCTGAAAAACCAGGACTCTCATACTCCAAAATATGTTTGGATAATTCAGGTAAATTTGACCGTAGGTAAAAGTAGCGTCCTGGGATGATATGGTCTGTGCTGATGGCATCGCCAAATTTCCACACCTTGCCTTTCAAAGGTTCCTCCTCAGAGATATTTTCTTGGATCGGCAATCTTGCCTTCGATGGCTGTCGCAGCGGCAACAGCTGGAGACCCAAGATAGATGAATGATTTTGGACTTCCCATCCTTCCCTTGAAATTTCTGGGTTGGGTCGCCAGACAAACTTCTCCATCCCCTAAAACACCTTCATGAAGTCCAACACAGGCTCCGCACCCAGGAGGCATGGCGATTGCACCTGATTCGATTAGAATCTCCATAGTTCCATTTTTCAAGGCTTCCAAATAAACCAAGCGAGAACCAGGTGTAAAAATCATCCTTGTTTTAGGGTGGATCTTTTTCCCTTTTAATATCTTAGCTGCAATTTGAAAGTCCTCCAGCCTCCCATTACAAGAAGTCCCGAGATAGACCTGATCCACTTTCACTTCGCCTATTTCATCAATGACCTTGATATGATCTACCTGATGAGGGCAGGCAATGGTGGGTTTAAGTTCTTTGGCATTAATCTTTACTGAAGTTTCATAAATCGCATCAGGATCCGGACCCAATTTTCTAAAATCTTCAGGCCTCCCCATTCGTTTCAACCACTCCCGGGTTATCTGGTCAGAGGGGAAAAGTCCTACCTTGGCCCCAGCCTCCACAGCCATATTGGCGATGGTCATTCTTCCTGCCATTCCGAGATTCTGAATGGTATCTCCGGAAAATTCGAGGGCCTTGTAGGTTGCCCCAGCAGCGCTGATTTTTCCGATAAGGTGGAGGATAATATCCTTTCCATAAACACCAATCGGAAGGTTTCCCTCTACAACAACCCGAATCGTTTCCGGCACCCTTAACCAGATCTTTCCCAAAGCGATGGCCACGGCGGCATCCGTAGAACCTACACCCGTGGCAAAGGCTCCTAACGCACCTCCCGTACAGGTATGGGAATCAGCCCCAATCACCACGTCACCAGGTTTCACCTCTTTTTCCGCCACGACCTGGTGTGAGATTCCATTCCCAACTTCTGAAACCTGACTCCCTGTTTTTTCAGCAAAATCTCTTAAGAAGGCATGATCATTGCTCAATTCAAACCTTGGACTGGGCGCCGCGTGGTCAAGAAATAAGATTGTCTTCTTTGGATTATAAACTTCCTTAAATCCCATCTCCTGAAGTTTCCTGACGGCTAAAGGGCCTGTTCCATCCTGGGTATAAGTAAGGTCCACTTTAACCACTGCAATCTCTCCGGTTCGGACCTCTTTCTCTCCGTGTTCACTTAATATTTTTTCAGCCAGTGTCATTCCCATCTTGATTCTTCACCGCCTCCCCCTCAGGGCTTCCCTCCCCCGAGGACACCTCATTATTTTTATAGCATAAGTTGCTTCCCTGTTCACCTTGAATTTTAAAATGACCGATTACACAGATTTATTTGATTTTTTAATGATTTTCGAATCTTTGTAATCGGGTCCTCATCGAAGTAATCAAAGATTTCTATGCCTTTTCAGAAATCTTAAAAATTTTTATTGACATCTTCAGACGCAAGTGTCATCTTACATACCATATTTTAGATACCTCTGAAGAAAGGAGAAAAAAATGAAAGTCCGTGTAGATAAGGAAACATGTGTGGGAGATGAAACCTGTGTGGATGAATGTCCTGAAGTTTTTGAAATGCAGGGGGATGTAGCGGTAGCGAAAATGGAGACCGTGCCAAAAGAACTCGAGAAAAAAGTGGAAGAGGCGGCCAAAAACTGCCCTGTGGAAGCGATTATCATCGATTAAGAAACCTGTTCACGGAGTGATCATTTTTTAATCTTTACCCTTAGGGTCAACCAAACCCTATCCCAAAAACTCTCTTTTAAATGGATAATAATCCTCAATGAAGAGAAAGGGGGATAGGGTTTATGTTGGCCTATGCGCTCCAGTCAGATCCCATCATTTCTTTTCTCCATAGGAATAGAATCCCCTGCCTGTCTTCACTCCCAAATACCCGGCTTCGACATATTTGGTAAGCAGGGGACAGGGCCGATATTTGTCTCCGAATGCCTCCTGGAGTACACTCATCACGGATAGAACCGTATCCAGTCCTACTAAATCAGCAAGCTCTAAAGGACCCATGGGGTGGTTGGCCCCCATCTTCATGATGGCATCAATATCCTCTGCCTTCCCCAGACCCTCGTAAAGGGTGTAGATGCCCTCATTCATGAAGCTGAAAATCAAACGACTCGATACAAAACCGGGAAAATCATTGGCTTCAAGGGGAGTTTTACCCATTTTTAAACTGATTTCACGGGTGATTCGGAAAGTTTCATCCGAAGTACCGAGTCCCCGGATGATTTCAATCAATTTCATCACAGGCGCTGGATTGAAAAAGTGCATTCCGATGACACGATCGGGTTTTCGAGTAACGGAAGCAATCCGTGTGATGGAGATAGATGAGGTATTGCTCGTAAGGATCGTTTCTTGGGGTGTCACCTCATCGAGCTTTGTAAAAATCTCCCATTTCAGAGGAATATTTTCGACTGCGGCCTCAATGACAAAATCACATTTCCCCAGATCTTCAAGCTTGATCGTGGTCGAGAGCCTCTGGAGGACCTCCTCTTTTTCAGCGGCTGGCATTTTCCCCTTTTGGACCCTTTTTTCGAAATTGGTGGCAATTCTCATTCTTCCCTTCTGGATCGCCTCCATGGTTACATCCCTCATCAGGACCTCGAATCCAGAGGTGAGGGCCACCTCTACAATCCCGCTTCCCATCTGCCCTGCCCCAACAACTCCAATCTTTTTAACTTCCATGCCCATACCTCCTTTTACATATTTAATATTCTTTGTTAAGTCTATAGCCTGCCTGGAGTATTTTCAATATAATTATCTATGATGGATCGTTATCTTGACATACTAAACAAGTATGGATAAGCTATAAACATTTCACCCTTATAAAGGACAGATGACTCACTATGAAAAAGAAAAAAACAATAAAATCTGAAATCGTCATGGCAGGGGATGTGGGGGGCACAAAAACCCGTCTTGGTCTCTTTGAAGTGAGCAAGGGTCATCTCCGCCCCCTCTTTGAAAAAACCTTTTTAAGTAAAAATTACAAAGGGCTGGAGAATATCCTCGGAGAATTCTTAAAGGGACAGAAGGGAATTGCCTCCGCCTGTTTCGGTGTGGCTGGCCCTGTTACGGAGGGAGTCATCATCGCCACCAATCTTCCGTGGTGGATTAACTTGGAATCTCTCCAAAAGGGACTGCCCATCCAAAAGGTGGAAGTGATCAATGACCTCGTGGCCAATGCTTACGGCATTTCTGTTTTGAAAAAAAGTGACTTTGAAATTCTGAATGCGGGCAAGGTGAAAAAAGGAAATCAGGCTCTCATCTCCGCTGGGACAGGTCTGGGAGAAGCCATTCTTTTCTGGGATGGTAAGCATTATGTCCCCTCTCCCTCTGAGGGAGGCCATGCTGAATTTGGCCCAAGAAATCATTTAGAGGTGGAATTGTTTCATTACCTTTCCGAGCGTTTTGATCATATCAGTTATGAGAGAGTTCTTTCTGGAGAAGGTCTTTCCCACATTTACCAATTTCTCAAGGATTCAAAAAGGTTTGGAAGTGAGCCCCCCTGGCTCTTAGAAAGAATGAAATCAGAAGACCCTGCTTCGGTGATTTCTGAAACGGCGCATCTTAAAAAAAATTCATTATGTGCGAAGGCATTGGATCTCTTTACCTCCATCTATGGTGCAGCGGCAGGAAACCTTGCCCTCCAGGTGATGGCAGTGGGGGGGGTCTATATTGGAGGGGGAATCGCCTCCAAGATCATCTGGAAACTAAAAGAGGGAACGTTCATGAAAGCCTTCAAAAATAAGGGAAGGTTATCCCATATTGTAAACCCTATCCCTGTCAAAGTCATTATGAACGAAAGAACAGCCCTTCTGGGTGCAGCCTCTCGAGCCATGGCTCTCTTAAAGATTACCCGGGCTTATTTTGAGGAGTGGAACTGATCATTTTTGGAAACTTCTCCACATTAAAACCTAACTTCTCGGCCAAAGTGATGAGATTAGAGGGAAAGGGTCTTGCCGCTCCATTTTCCCACCAATACTTTTCAAGCCTTCCTATGGATTCATCCAGTATCTCATTCATTAAGTTCTGGGCCTCTTCTAAGGAGACCCCGAAATCCCACTTCTTCAGCAGTTCGAGGAAGGCATGGATTTCCTCAACTTGCTCAGCCTGACGAGAAAGATCAGATCCTTTACCTTTCTGAAGGGCATTCATCTTTTTGTTCAATATCTCATTTAAGATAAGAAGAGATTTCTCCATGCTCAGGTGATATCCATATTCCCTTGCCTCTTCTATCATTTGGTCGATCTCTCCTCTCTCCTTTGCCGTTTTAAAATCCCTTTCCAATTCTTTGACCTCTTTGAATAAACGATCGCTGAGAGTCACTTCAGCAGCCACACGGATCTCATAAGGAATCTCCAACCCCAATCTGGACAGGGCCTCAACACCCTGCTTTGTTCTATCAAAAAGATCGGCATAAATCTGACCGTATTCTCGAAGTTCTTTTTCGATCAGTTTTTGAAAAATCGCCTGCCTTTCTTCTTTAAACGTATCTCGAATGGTAAGCTCATGATTCCCAAGAAGCGAATGAAGAACCCTGGCCATCTCTTCTTCACCTCTTCCAACAACTTCCCTTCCCTGTTCTCTCAGGAGTTCAAAAGGAAGTGTCCCCTTATATTCAGAAATCCAAGTGCGAAAGGTTTCTTTCTTAGATGAGATCAATGCAAACAGAAAATCCTCTGACTCAGGAATCATCTCAGAGATGACCCTGACCTGACCCACGACGAGCAGATTCTCTTTCTCCTCAATCCTTTCATAATGAATTTTTTCCACCTGATAGGAAAAGATTTTCTTCTCTCCATCCCCACCATCGAATAGAGAAGAGATGGCAAAGTGGTTCACCACTCTATCGGGTGTCACCCATTTTGGTTTCACCAGACGCTGATAAATGTAATTCCCCTTTCCCATCTCGGTGAGGTTACTCTCTGCTTCTGACAACCGGGCGAGGAATTTTTTCTCAATCTCTTGCCCCGTGAATCCCTCTACTAATTGGATCGCCCTTGCCGCATGTTGAAGAATCAAAATGGTCTCCAGTCCTGCCAAATCAGCAAAGAACCAGCCGCAACTCGTATACATCTGCAAGGCATGCCTCTGCATCTCCAGGAGTTTAAGTCCCGTGATCTTCTCTTTTTCATCAAGATCTTTAATTCCATGTTGCCCAAAGAACCTTTTAATACCCTCATAAGAGCGATCAAGGGTGACTTCAATATATCCATTCCTGGCTTCCCAAACATCTTTAAATATCTTTTCTCCTTCTCTCTCAAAGACCAGGCTGAGTTCATCCCTCAAGAGATCAAGGGCCTCTCGCAAAGGTTTTCTCCATTTTTGATTCCATCCAGGGCTCCCTCCTATGCTGCATCCGCAATCCTCCTTCCATCTCCCCACCCCATGGGCACAGCTCCAGGAAGTCCCCTCTCCCTTTGGCCCCTCATCAATTTCTACTTCATAAACAGGAGGAAAACGCTTCAGAAAAACCCCATAATTGACGACCTCAAATCCCCTTGCCGGAAATCCTCTTTCCAATGCATAGGCCAGGGCCATCTCTCCGAATTTCTTGTGGTGCCCGTAGGTCTCACCGTCTGTAGCGATATGAATCAATTGAGGTCTTTCCTTTGATTCCTGATAGAAGTCTTTAAATCGGTTACAGAAGGTATTACCATCTTTTAAGAGATCCCCAAAAGCAATCTCTTTTGAGATGACCCCGTTGTAGAAGAAGATGTCGATAAACTGGTCCAGAAGTTTTTTCCCTGAGGAATCCTTGATAAAACATCGGTAGGGTTGGGTGCAATCAATCCGGCCTTGAGAGGCGTCTGTCCACCTTTTTCCTCCAAAAGGTTTGACCCTCATCGCCTGAAATGGACTCAGGATGAGATAGCGCATTCCGTATTTAACCAATAGTTGAAGGGTGGGGTAGTTGACGGCTGTCTCGGGAAGCCACATGGCCTCGGGTTTACGATGAAATCGTTTTTCAAAGTCAGCCACTCCCCAGAAAACTTCTGTCTCTCTATCCCTTGGGTTAGCCAGTGGCAGGATAATATGGTTGTAAGTCTGTGCTATGGCATTTCCATGGCCCAATCTTCTCAGGGTCTCTCGATCTGCCTCAAGGATTTTCTGGTAAACAGAAGGGAAACGCTTCTCCAGCCATTGGAGGAGTGTCGGCCCAAAATTGAAACTGAGAAAGGAGTAATTGTTGACAATATCGATGATCTTTCCTTTTTCATCAACAATCCGGGCATAGCCATTGGGGCGATAGCACTCCATAGCGATTCGTTCATTCCAGTCACGAAAGGGATGAGCGCTCTTCTCGGTCTCAATGATTTCGAGCCAGGGGTTCTCCCGCGGGGGCTGGTAGAAATGGCCATGAATGGCGACAAAGGTAGCTTTTATTTTGGGAGGATTGGTCATGATTTAACCCTCAACCCATTATCTTACATCACACCCTCAATTTCAAAACAATTTTTTGGTATCCAACCTGACAGATGGCAGGTGATTGTTAACGCAAAGACATTTTACACAATGTCATTGCGAGCCAAGAGCCCTGCACCGTATGCCTGCCCGCGGTAGGCAGGGTGTTCAGGGCGGAGGGCTTACCTGCGTGCTGAAGCGCTATGGTGCGCAAGCGTGGCGATCTCGTTTTTCAAGGAATCTAAACTTGTTTCTTTAGCCAATACCGTTAAAACCATAAATTGCTTCCTGTACTCGTTCATTGACATGCTTTTCCACAAAATGTAGATTTTAAATGGTAATCGTAAGGGAGAATAGGTCAGGCCAATGGTGGAGAAAGTCCGATGAATAATTCTGGACACCTAATTTGGATTGCCATTGCTGGATTGGTAGGATTTATTTCTTCTTTCGGCACCGTATTTTTAATTGATACCTGTTCAATTTGGTTTTAAAATGCTTGCGTTGCTAAGTTTTTGGCAACTTGTAAGGGAAGTTCCCCGATTGAAACCCCATAGGATAATCTTTTTTATTCGCGCAGCGGCTCTGTTCTTCATGCGTCAATCCAAAATTGAATCAACACCGTGAATTCACATGTTTGTCAACTTTATCACAACTTCGGATTGACGCTTATTCGTAATATACACTGGTTTCGAAGATTAGGGAATTGAAGAGGAAGCAACATAGCATGGCAGACCTCTTGGTTGCCTTAAAAATAGGCAGGCAGACTCACTACAGATTAGCAGGGGGTAACCAAGAGATAAAAGGTCTCTTTTGAAAAGAATTAGGGCTATCTCCTTTTCCTTCCATATAGACACCCCTCCCCAGAAGATTCCTTTTAAAGACTTCCCCCCGTAATCAGCAGAGGTTCCCTGAAAAATGGGAGAATCCTATTTTTGAGGGACATGCCCACTTAGCCAATTCATATGACCAGAAACTAAAGAATGATGAAAGACATGAGTATCTCTTTACACGGTCGTGCAATATACCTGCCTATGCCTCTGTCATTTCTGAGTCAAATATCAAGTTTTGCTTTTAGATGGGCGTTTGAGTGCAATACCTGTTTTTGCTGCCCCTTGAGTGCTGGCATCCAATTGTAAGCCAAATCCATCTGCCAATCTCGTGAGATAATTAAATAACCCCACGATATGTGCTACTTCTAAACAGGCTCGGTCATCAAATCCTATATCACGCAGTGGTTGCCAATCTTGCTCTACCATACGCGTTGGCATTGCGCTAAGTTTTTCCGCAAGAGAGCATAATGCTCGTTCGCGCTGTGACAACCCTGGTAATTCACGCCAACCTTTGTGTTTGATAGCTTCGACCAGCGTGGAATCGCCGTTCTCAGCACGCAGAAACTCTGCGTGAGACTGCGTTCAATAGTAGCAGTCTTGGGCGGCAGAGGCTACCGCTGCCACCATCTCACGTTCTTGACGGCCGAGGTATCCTGGCTCGAACATAATCTGCCTGAGCAGTGCCCCTAATGCAGAACCAATTTTGTCATGTGTAGCCAGGAGACGTGCCATAGCAGGGATGAATTCAAAACCGTAAGCACTTGCTGGTGCGCCTGGGGATAATTGCGAACGCCTTTCCTCCTCGGTGGGTATACGAACCCAT